>JAHQYN010000051.1 GCA_024421085.1 Acidimicrobiia bacterium | reverse complement strand
CTTGTGTCGCTCAACGGCAAGCACCGATCTCATGGCTCGAAGCATACACCAGTTTCGCGGAGGCAACCCGCGAACTCGGGGTCACCCGGTGACGACCCGCAGGCTCAGGCCCTTGGCGTGCCGTCGGTTGTCGGCCACGGCCCCGCCCGGGCCCAGCCCCAGCCAGTCCCGCGACACCAGTCCCGCGACACATCAGACCATACCGGATGGCCGCCCGCAAGCGTCGACTGGCCGATCACCGTCGAGGATGTCAGGTCGCCGGAGGACGGGGGCTGCATCAAGGTGCGGATTTGTTGCTTTTGGTGTTGCCTCCATACATTACAGGCGCTAGCGTGCGGTCTTGATCGCACGAGACGTTCTCGCACGCGAATTGAGGAGGCGGAAATGTACCTAACCGAAGAGACACGCTCAGAACTGTATGGTACGTTGTCAGAACTAGTCGGAAGCAACGGAGCGGAATATCTCATGACGCAAGGCCCACCCGGAGGCTGGGAGCAGTACCCCAACAACACCGACCTCCAAGCCCTGGCCACCAAGATGGCGGAAGGCTTCAACGAAGCCGGCACAGAACGCCAAATCCTACGCACCGACATGACCACCGGATTCACCGAAGCCGCAGCAGACCGCAAAAACATCCGCACCGACATGACCGCCGGATTCACCGAAGCCGAAGCAGACCGCAAAAACATCCGCACCGAAATGGCCGCCGGATTCGCCGAAGCCGCGACAGACCGCAAAAACATCCGCACCGACATGAACGCCGGATTCGCCGAAGCCGCGACAGACCGCAAAAACATCCGCACCGACATGAACGCCGGATTCGCCGAAGCCGCGACAGACCGCAAAAACATCCGCACCGAAATGGCCGCCGGATTCACGGCCGCCGACGCCAAGATGACTGCCGGGTTCGCTGAAACCAACGCGAAGATCGACAAGCTCGGAGCAGACATGCAAACCGGGTTCGCCAAACTTGCCGGCACACGCAGCCGGGATGTGTGGGCGTTTACGGCTACCGTCGCAGTTCTGGCATTGATGTTCGTCGTAGCTCTCATCGCCAGCGTTTAAACTTGAATCACCACGCCTGCGGCAATGATCTCGGCAATGACCTCACGAACCACCGGCATTGCCCAAAATAAAAGGGCTGGGCTAGTAGCCGAGGCGTCGGACCACCTCGGGGCGGCGCTGCCAGTTCTTCTCGACCTTCACGAAGAGCTCGATGAAGACCTCCTCGCCCAACTCGGCACGAACAGCAGTGCCGACCTTCTTGAGCACCTCTCCACCCCTGCCGATCACCATCGGTTTCTGCGACTCCCGCTCAACGAGGATCTCGCAGCGGATCCGGGGCCATTCCCATTCAGTGACCCTGGTTGCGACACTGTGCGGGAGCTCCTCCCGGGTGAGGGCCAGCAGCTTCTCGCGCACGAGCTCAGCCACCCAGAACTCATCACCGATGTCGGTGACCATCCCGAAGGGATACAGACGCGGCCCCGCGGGCATCCTGGTGGTCAGGTAGGAGACCAGCTCCTCAATCCCTTCGCCGGTTCGACCGCTCACCGGGAACCACTGGGCCGCGTCGAGACCAGACGTAGCCGCGAGCTGCTCAGCGATCTGGCGACGCGAGGCAATGTCGGACTTCGTCACCACGATCACAGACTCTTTGGGCAGACGCTGCGCTATCGCCGCGTCGCCACGGCCGTAGCGGGCAGTCGCGTCGAGCACGAAGCACACGACGTCGACCTGTGAACTCGCCTGGCTGGCGGTCGCATTGAGGCTGGACCCCAGAGCAGTCCTGGGCTTGTGGATGCCGGGAGTGTCGACGAACACCAGCTGCGCGCCGGGACGGTCGAGGACCCCGCGGACCTGGGTGCGGGTCGTCTGGGGCTTGTCGGAGACGATCGACACCTTGAGGCCGAGGATCTTGTTGAGCAGGGTCGACTTGCCGGCGTTGGGACGACCGATCAGCGTCACGAACCCCGAGCGCCCACAGGCACCCTCACCCCACAGCGCGTCAGGGTGCTCAGCGCTGGCCGCACCCCGCAGCGCGTCCGAGCGCTCAGCGCCACCCTCACCCCGCAGCGCGTCAGGGTGCTCAGGGGGCATCGGCGGCACCGGCGTGACCTAGCAGTTCAACGGGCGTGAGGCGCACCTTGGTGATCCGGCGACCCTCCATGCGTTCGACCCTCAAGAGCACACCGCCCTGCTCGATCGACTCGCCCACTGCCGGGACATGACCCAGGGTGCTGAAGATCAACCCCCCCACAGTGTCCCAATCGCCCTCACCGAGCTCGGATCGCACCAAGGCATTCAGTTGATCGACAGGCATCCTTCCATGGACCAGCACCTCCCCGCCCGCAAGCGGCTCAACGAGGGGCTCCTCGACGTCGAACTCGTCCACTATCTCGCCAACCAACTCCTCCACCACGTCCTCGAGCGTGACCAGACCGGCGGTTCCGCCATATTCGTCGACCGCGACCGCGAGGTGGTAGCGGCCCCCCCCCCCCCAGCCCCGCGAGCGTCCCCAGCGCGGCGTTCCCGCCATATTCGTCGCCCGCGACCGGGAGGGGGTGGCGCCCCGCCTGCATCTCCCGCAACAAGACCCCCGCCCGCTTGGTCTCGGGCACGAACCGGGCGCGGCGCATGAGTGTCGCCACAAGCTCGTCGCCGTGGCCCGCCCGTTCCGCACGGGTCAGGTCCTTCATCAGGCACACACCCACGATGTCGTCGAGGTCGTCGCCGAAGACCGGAAGTCGGCTCAACCCCTTGTCGATAGCGAGATCGACGACCGCGGCAATGCCCAGATCCGACGCCACCGCGACCATGTCGGTGCGAGGCACCATCACCTCCCGCACGATCGTGTCATCAAGTGCGAAGACCGACTCGATCAACTCCCGCTCCTCGTCATCGATCACGTCATCGGCTGCGGCGGCCTCGGTGAGCGCAATCAACTCGTGCTCAGAAGCGACCGGCGCCTCGACGCGCTTCGCCGACAGCCGCTTGGGGATGCGGTCGGTGAGCGTCAGCGCGACACCGACGACAAGCCCCGCCGCCAGAGCCACAACTTCCGACAACACGGCCCAGATCATGCGCGGCGGTGGAGGCGACGCAGAAGAGCCTGCTCGCAGGACTGCATCCGAGTCGTAGTCGGGGTGTCGTAATGGTCGTGGCCGAGCACATGCAGCAGGCCATGGACTATCAGCAGAGCCAGTTCGTCATTGAGAGACCCGTCGTGGCCCGCGAGGCCCTCATGGTCTGGCGCTTGGGCCGCAGCCCGAGCCGGACACACGACCACATCACCGATCAGCGACTCGCCCCACTGCGCCGCAACCGAGCCGTCGAGGGGAAACGACAGAACGTCGGTGGCGCACTCCTCTCCCATGTGTCGGGCATTCAGTTCGGTCATCGCCTCCTCGTCGACGAAGAGCAGGTTGAGTTCCCCATCGGCGACTCCCGAGTCCTCGAGGGACCGTGCGGCAAGACGCTGCCAGCGGCCCGTGTCGATCTCGATGGCGTCCTGCTCGTTGAGCACCACCACCTTCGGGCCGGCCGAGTCGTTCACGCAGGTCCGCCGGGGCGTTCACTGGAGTCTTTCGCCTTCTCGTAGGCGTCGACGATCTGGGCCACAATGCGGTGGCGCACCACATCACGCTTGGTGAGCCAGACGAAGCCGACACCCTCGATACCACCCAGAATCGGTTCCAGGCCAGCGAGGCCGCTGCGCCCGGTCGCCACATCGACCTGGGTGACATCGCCAGTGACGACCGCCTTGGATCCATGACCGATCCTCGTCAGGAACATCTTCATCTGTTCCGCGGTGGTGTTCTGGGCCTCGTCGAGAATGATGAACGACGAGTTGAGCGTGCGGCCGCGCATGAATGCAAGCGGCGCCACCTCGACCACCCCGCGTTCGGTCAACCGCTCAACACCGTCGGTGCCGGCCATGTCGTGGAGCGCGTCGTAGAGCGGGCGAAGATAGGGATCGACTTTGGCCATCAGGTCGCCGGGCAGGAACCCGAGACGCTCGCCGGCCTCGACCGCGGGCCTGGTCAGGATGATCCGCTCGACTGATCCGGACTGGAGAGCGGCGACGGCGGTCGCCACCGCCAACCACGACTTCCCCGTCCCGGCCGGACCGATGCCGAAGGTGACAACATTGTCGGCGATAGCCTCGACATAGCGCTTCTGCCCGCTCGACTTGGGACGGACCACCCTGCCCCGGTCAACCCGCAGAATCTCATGGTTCAACAGGCTCGAAGGCCGTTCGTCGGCTCGCACCATGTCGATCGTCGAGTCGAGCGTGTTGAGGTCGAGGCGCTGGCCGTTCTCCGCCAACAGCACCAGCTCCTCGAAGGTGGTCCTCGCGGCCCGCGCATCGGGCCCCGAGAGATGCACCTCGTTGCCCCGCACAGTCACGGTGGTCTCGGGGAACGCGTCCTCTATATGGCGCAGATGCTGGTCGTACTCACCGAGCAGCGTCCCCATCAGATGGTTGCCGGGGATGTGAAGCGTGGTCGTCTGTTCAGTCATCGGTCAGTCGGATCTTAGCGCTACGCTCGGAGCTTCATGAATCCCAAGCTCTATCGGCGGCCGATCGCGCAGCGCGACAGCGATGTGCTGGCGGACTGGTCGCGCTGGTTGGCCGACTGCCGAGTCGACGAGGCCGTCGCCGCCCGTGCCCGCCAGCGATCCCTCGAACAGCAGGCCTGCCAGGAGTCCACGATCACCGGTGTGCTCTTGGACCTGGGCGAACGAGGGCGACCGGTGACGGTCAAAACCGCTGGTGGACGATGCTGTCACGGTCGGATCGCGGCAGTCGGGGCCGACTTCGTGCTGGTCTGCGACGACAACGACGACCGACTTCTGATCCCGACCGCCTCGATCGCCACCATCAGCACCTCAGCGGCCCAGCGCCGCGTGACGGGGGCGCGTCTTCGGCCTTCGGTCGTGCTCGCCGAGGTGATCCACGACTTGGCCGCCGATCAAGCCCGAATCAAGGTGACGGTCGCCGGCGAATGCGTCAGCGGGCTGCTGACGACGGCCGGTGCCGACGTGATCGCAGTGGCCGTCGATCAACCACAAGAGGATCATCTCCACGTCGCGACCGCGGCGATCGACCATCTTGTTGTGCTGGCGCGCTGAGAGTCTGAGCGCGCTGAGCGGCTGAGAGTCTGAGCGGCTGGGCGGCGTTGCGGTTCAATCCGCGCACGTCAGGGCCGCCGAGCCCGCCGCCGGCGTTCCAGGAACCGGTAGACGTCGAGCAGGTCGATTCCCGGAAACGGGCTGAACTCGAGGTCGGAGGGCGGAAGCGCGGAGAGCACATGGCTGCGTTCCGCCGCCGACGGCCAGGTCACGTCCTTCCATTCGTTGACCAAGGCGGGGTCAGGTTCGATCTCACGGGCTCTGCAATATTCCTTGCGCAGCGTGTCCGACCCCCGAAAGCAGTGCGCGAACTCGGCGGGGGTGCCGAGCGTGATGGCGTGCGGCCAGCGGTCCGTCTCCGTTTCGATGTAGGTGGTGCAGAAGAACTCACCGTCGTCAGTGACGGTGAACTGGCCGTGTAGCAGGAAACTCCCCGAGGCGTTCCAAGCCTGACGACTCCCCCATTGACGCGGGACGCGCTCGCCTTCGAGGCCCCCGTCAGGCGCCGCCGGAAAGCGGATCCCGTCGTTCTCATACGCCTTGCTGATAACGCCCTCACGGTCGGTTCGCACGAAGTGGCAGGGGATGCCCAGATGGTGGGTGGCGAGGTTGGTGAATCGATGCGCCGCCATCTCATAGGAGATGTAGAAGACCTCCTTGAGGTCCTCCACGGAGATGTCGTCGTTCGCCTGCGCCTCCCGCAGGAAGTCCACGGCCGGCTCCTCGGGGGCCAAGACCGCCGCGGCGAAATAGTTGGACTCGATGCGTTGCCGCAGGTATTCGGCGAAATCTCGGGTGTCGGTGTGCTCGAGCGCGAAGTGGCCCAGCGTCTGCAGCACCACGGACCGGGCCTCACGGATCTTGAGTCCTCCCAGGTCGGGAATGAAGATGATCTTGTCGCGGGTGTCGGTGATGCTGCGGGCAGTGCGCGGCATGGACCGGACCCGTTCGATGGTGAACCCCCGGCCCGCCACCAGCTCGGTGAGGACCCGCTCGCTGATGGGCCCCGTTCCTGGATAGTTGGCGTCGGCCAGGGCCTGTTCGGCTATCGCTTCGATCTCGTGGTAGTGGTTGGCCCTCTCGCGCATCTCGGCACGCAAGGCGATGTTGGCCGATCGGGCGAAGTCTGCGAAACGAACCTTGTCCGAGGGTTCCTGCCGCTCTTGGAGGTTGTGGCGGCTCAACCCGTTCCAGAGGGCGACGAGATGCTCCAGGACATCGTTTGAGACCTTGGCCGACGCTTTCAGGGGCGGCAGTCCAAGAGCCTGATAGGCAGGGTCGCTCTGGGCCCGTGCCAATGAGATCTCCAACTCGGCACGACGGTCGGGGGGTTCGGGCGACAGGAGATCGGCCGTGGTCGTGGCGAACAGGTCGGCGAGCTCACCGAGCAGGCTGAGCTTCGGTTCGACCTTGCCGGTCTCGAGTTGGGAAAGGTGCGGCGCCGGGCGGTTCACGACAGCTGCGACTTCGGCGAGCGTATAGCCGGCGCGCCGCCGGGCGTGCCGAACTCTGCTGCCCAAGACGAGTAGGTCAAATTGATCTGCCATTCCGAAATAATGGCTGATTTTCTGATAATTGCAAACTCAGTCGTGAATCTTTTGGCAATATTTCTGGCATTATTCATCTCGTAGCGACTCATGCTGAATTGTAAGCACACCACTGGCTCGCTGTGCTGCCCGCCCCGCCCCACCAACCCAAACAATCAGGAGAGACCCGATGACCGGCAACAAGATCAACGCCAGCTTCGCCGAGCAGGTGAGCGCCCTCGAACACGACTGGGCTTGCAACGACCGCTGGAACGGGCTCACCCGTGACTACAGCGCGGCCGACGTGGTGCGCCTGCGCGGCTCAGTGACGCCTGAGCTGACCCTGGCACGCCAGGGATCGGCCAAGCTCTGGCGCCAACTCCACAGCTTGGACTATGTCCACGCCCTCGGCGCAATGACCGGCGGCCAGGCCATTCAGTACGCGAAGGCCGGACTGAGCGCCATCTACCTGTCGGGCTGGCAGGTCGCCGGCGACGCCAACCTCGCCGGCCATGTCTACCCCGACCAGTCGCTGTACCCGTCGAACTCGGTGCCCTCGGTGGTCGCACGAATCAACAACGCTCTGCGCCGTGCCGACCAGATCGAATGGTCCGAGACGTCCGGCTCCCCCACCGTCGACTACCTGCTGCCAATCGTGGCAGACGCCGAAGCCGGTTTCGGTGGCCCGCTCAACGCTTTCGAGCTAATGAAGTCGATGATCGAGGCCGGCGCCGCCGGGGTCCACTGGGAAGACCAGTTGAGTTCTGCCAAGAAGTGCGGGCACATGGGCGGAAAGGTGCTCATCCCCACCCAACAGCACATTTCCACGCTGAGTGCGGCACGCCTGGCTGCCGATGTGGTCGGGGTCGACACGATCATCGTCGCTCGAACCGACGCGCTCGGCGCGAACCTCATCACCAGCGACGTCGACGAACGGGACCGGGAGTTCCTGACCGGCGAGCGCTCGTCGGAGGGCTTCTTCTACACCGAGCCCGGTCTGGCGACACCGATCAAGCGCAGCCTCGCCTATGCCCCGTACTGCGACCTGATCTGGTGCGAGACCTCCACCCCCGACCTCGAAGAGGCCCGCCGATTCGCAGAGGCGATCCACGCCGAGTTCCCAGACAAGATGCTGGCCTACAACTGCTCACCCTCATTCAACTGGTCGGCGGCCCTCGACGACTCGACCATCGCCAAGTTCCAAAAGGAGCTGGGCTCGATGGGTTATGCATTCCAGTTCATCACACTTGCCGGATGGCATGCGCTCAACGCCTCCGCCTTCGAGCTGGCGCACGGCTACAACGCATCAGACATGTCGGCCTATGTGGACCTGCAGCAACGGGAATTCGGTATGGAAGCCGACGGCTACACCGCCACGCGCCACCAGCGGGAAGTCGGCGCCGGTTACTTCGATGATGTGGCCACGGTGATCTCCGGCGGCAAGGCTTCGACCCTGGCACTCAAGGGAAGCACCGAAGAACAACAGTTCTAGGCGTGCGCGGGGCTGAGTCTCGAGGGTCTGGGGTTCAGCGGATTGGAGTCCAGATGGGCCGAGACCGTTTGGCGCGGGTGAACACGACTTGCCACAGCTGGATGGCACGCGCCCGGAAACCCGCGGCAGAACTCATCAGGTAGTAGTGCCACATCCTGCGGAAACGTTCGTCGTAGTGCGGGATCTCGGGCCAGCGAGCGGAGATGTTGGCGTCCCAGGCCAACAGCGTCCTGGTGTAGTAGGGACCGAAGTTGTGGACGTCCTCAATCGACCAGTGGGACTGGGCAGCCTTGGCGATCTGGCCGAGTGAGGGAAGCACGCCGCCCGGAAATATATAGCGGTCGAACCAGGGGTCGCCCGACGTCTGCCAGTCGTTCGAGCCGATGGTGTGGTGCAGCATCATCCCATCAGGATCAAGGAGCTCACGGCACTTGTCGAAGAAGGTCGGCAAGTTCTTCGGACCCACATGCTCCATCATCCCGATCGAGGTGATGCGGTCATAGGCGCCGTCGAGTTCGCGATAGTCGGCCTGGACGATCCGCACCGGCAGGTCCGCGCAGCGCTGCCTGGCCAATGACACCTGTTCCTCAGCCGGAGAGACTCCCGTCACCTCCACTTGGTAACGCTGCGCCGCGAACTGGGCGAAACCGCCCCAACCACAACCGACGTCGAGCAGGGTCATGCCGGGTTCAAGGCCCAACTTCCGACAGATCAGATCGAGCTTGGCCTCCTGGGCGGCATCGAGAGCACCTTCGTCCAGCACCTCGTGGTCTGTGTCTTTCCAGTAGGCGCACGAGTAGATCATCCGTTTGTCGAGCATGCGCTCGTACAAGTCGTTGCCGATGTTGTAGTGGGCTCGCGCATTTCGGCGGGCCCTGGCCCTCGACTGCCGGTTCATGATCCTGGACTTGGCCGCCAACACAAACAACTGGGGGCTAGGTGTCACCAGGGATCGAAGGTCCGCTGTCTGGACCAGGGTCAAGAACTCGTCGAGACGGTTGGCATCCCAACCACCGTCCATGTAGGTCTCGCCCAAACCGAGTTCACGGTCTCTGAGAATGTGCGACCAGATGCCGTCATCATGTATATGGATGTCATGAGGTGCATCCCCACCGACCGTCACGCCGGCCCTGGAGAGCAGTTCAAGTCCCGTACTCTTCGCGTCTGGCACGAATCCCCCGCGTGGCTTTCCATCGTTGAGTCGCCGCGGATATTATCGGCGTTCGCCCACCGGCTCAACAGGCTCACCTGCAAAACAGGCACCACCTACTCAACAGGCACCACCTACTCAATCAGGACCTACTCAATAGGAGGCAGCCAATGACCAATCCGATTCCGGACGACTACCCGAGACTGACACCGGCACTCTGCGTCGACGGTGCCAGTGACGCCATCGAGTTCTACACAGCAGTGTTCGGCACCAACGAGCGGCTGCGCCTTGAAGATGCCGGCAAGGTCGGTCACGCCGAGTTGGAGTTGGACGGTTCGCTGATCATGATCTCCGACGAGTACCCGGAGATCGGCGTGGTCGGCCCCACGGCCCTCGGCGGCACCGCCGTTTCACTGAACGTCTATGTCGAGGATGTGGACGCTGTGTTCGCGGCGGCGCTGGCGGCAGGGGCGACTGAGCTGCGTCCCGTCACAGAGCAGTTCTACGGGGACCGGGCCGGGATGTTCCTCGACCCGTGGGGCCACCGATGGGGCGTGGCCAGTCGCATAGAGGACGTCGATGCCGAAGAGATGGCCAAACGAGCCGCCGAAGCAATGAGCGCAAGCAACGACAAGGAGTAAGTCATGGCAGACAAAGTGAGTGCAGCCATCGTCCAAGTGGCATGGACCGGCGACAAAGAATCGATGATCGAGGTTCACGAGAAGTACGTGGCCGAAGCCGCCGCGGCCGGCGTGCAGGTCATGTGCTTTCAAGAGCTGTTCTACGGCCCCTACTTCTGTCAGGTGCAGGACACTGAGTTCTACTCCTACGCCGAGGCCGTCCCCGACGGCCCGACCACGAAGCGTTTCTGCGAGCTTGCCGCCCGTCACGAGATGGTGATCGTGTTGCCGATGTATGAGGAGGAGCAGCCCGGATTCCTGTACAACACCGCCGCGGTGATCGACGCTGACGGTTCCTACCTCGGCAAGTACCGCAAGACCCATATCCCTCAGATTCAGGGATTCTGGGAGAAGTTCTACTTCCGTCCAGGGAATCTGGGTTACCCGGTGTTCGACACGGCGGTCGGCAAGGTCGGCGTCTACATCTGCTATGACCGGCACTTCCCGGAGGGCTGGCGGGCCCTGGGGCTCGGCGGTGCACAGATCGTCTTCAACCCTTCGGCTACCAGCCGCGGGCTCTCGGCCTATCTCTGGCAACTTGAGCAGACTTCCGCTGCGGTCGCCAACATGTATTTCGTTGGTGCCATCAACCGGGTCGGAGTCGAACCGCTGGGTGACAACGACTTCTACGGGACTTCCTATTTCGCGACTCCGAGGGGCCAGATCCTCGACGGTGCCGCTTCGGACCAGACCGAGGAGCTGGTACTGCGAGAGTTGGACCTCGCCCAAATTGCCGAGGTCCGCAACCAGTGGGCGTTCTACCGCGACCGGCGCCCCGACCAGTACGGCCCGCTGACCGCACCCTGAACTGGCGGACCACGACACACACTCAGAGGAGACCGACATGACGACACTGATAAAGGGCGGCACCGTGGTCGCCTCGACCGGCGCGGCACCCGCCGAGGTGCTGCTCGACGGCGAACAGATCGCTGCGGTACTGCAACCCGGCAGCGACATCGCCACAGCCGCAGAGTCCACTGCGCAGGTGATTGACGCCACCGGCAAGCTGGTGGTGCCCGGCGGCGTGGATGTCCATACCCACATGGAGTTGCCGTTCGGGGGGACGGAGGCCTCCGACGACTTCGAATCGGGCACCCGGGCAGCCGCTTGGGGCGGCACCACCACCATCGTCGACTTCGCGGTGCAGCGCTACGGCGAGGCCATCCGCGACAGCCTCGATGTGTGGATGGCCAAGGCCGAAGGCAACTGTGCGGTCGACTACGGCTTCCACATGATCATCGGTGACGTCACCAACGACTCGCTAAAGGAGATGGACCTGCTCGTCGACGAGGGCATCACCAGCTTCAAGCTGTTCATGGCCTACCCCGGCGTGTTCTTCTCCGACGACGGCCAGATCCTGCGAGCGATGCAACAAGCCGCGGGCAACGGCGGTCTGATCATGATGCACGCCGAGAACGGGCTGGCCATCGACGTATTGGCCGAGCAGGCCTTCGAGCGCGGCGAGACCAGCCCGGTCAACCATGGGTACGTGCGCCGCAAAGAGTTGGAGTCCGAGGCCACCCATCGGGCCATCCAACTGGCCAAGGTCGGTGCTGCGCCGCTCTACATCGTGCATCTGTCGGCCCGCGAGGCCCTCGAGCAGGTTGCCATCGCCCGCGACCGAGACATGAACGTATTCGCCGAAACCTGCCCTCAATACCTGTACTTCAGCTTGGAGGAGCACCTCGACCGGCCCGGTTTCGAGGGCGCTGCCTACGTCTGCTCAACGCCGTTGCGCTCCCACCACGAACACCACCAGCAGGAACTGTGGAGGGGGCTGCGCAGCAACGACTTGGCAGTGGTGTCGACCGACCACTGCCCGTTCTGCATGAAGGAGCACAAAGAACTCGGACTCGACGACTTCCGTGCCATTCCCAATGGCATCGGCGGTGTGGAGCACCGCATGGACATGATCTATCAGGGCGTGGTCAGCGGCGAGATCGGTCTGGCACGTTGGGTGGAGTTGTGCGCCACCACACCGGCGCGAATGATGGGCCTGTATCCCCGCAAAGGCATCATCGCTGCTGGTTCAGACGCCGACATAGTGATCTACGACCCCGACAAGCGCTGGACGATCAGTGTTGAGGGCCACCACATGAACATGGACCATTCCGCCTATGAGGGAGTCGAAGTGACCGGCCATGTCGACACGGTGCTGTCACGCGGCAAGGTCATAGTCGACGACGGGCAGTATCTGGGGCGGGCCGGCGACGGTCGCTACCTGCCCCGCAGCCTCTGCCAATACCTTCAGTGACCGTAAAGAACCTGGGAGCATTCATGGACTTCGGTGTCGTTTTGCAAACTGATCCCCCCGCCTGGAGGGTTGTCGACCTGGCGCAACGGGCTGAGACCCTGGGTTTCAACCACGGCTGGACCTTCGACAGCCATGTGTTGTGGCAGGAGCCCTTCGTCATATACAGCCAGATGCTGTCGGCAACCAACAAGATGATGGTGGGGCCGATGGTGACCAACCCCGGTACACGCGACTGGACCGTCACCGCCTCGCTTTTTGCCACGCTCAACGACATGTTCGGCAACCGCACGGTCTGCGGCATCGGCCGAGGTGACTCGGCTCTGCGGGTAATCGGCAACAAACCCATCAATCTCGCGACTCTGGGAGAGTCGATCGAAGTAATACGGGGTCTGGCCGAAGGACGAGAAGTCGAATACAACGGCACCTCCCAGCACTTCCCCTGGTGCCGCGACAGCAGACTCAATGTCTGGATGGCCGCCTATGGACCCAAGGCGCTTCATCTCTGCGGCACTGTCGCCGACGGTTACATCCTGCAGTTGGCCGATCCGCAGATCGCAGCCTGGACCATCGGGGCGGTCCGCTCAGCCGCGCAGGAGGCGGGACGAGATCCCGACGATCTCTATATCTGTGTGGCTGCGCCCGCCTATGTCGGCTCGGATCTGGACCACCAAAGAAACCAGTGCCGCTGGTTCGGAGGGATGGTCGGCAACCATGTCGCCGATCTGGTTGGGCGCTACGGCGACATGGGCGACGCGGTCCCCTCAGCCTTGACCGACTACATCAAAGGTCGGGAGGGCTACGACTACGCAGAGCACGGACGGTCCGGGGCGGTTCACACAGAATTCGTTCCCGACGCGGTAATCGACCGATTCTGCATCCTCGGCGATGAGGCCACCCACATCAGCCGCTTGCGTGAGTTGCGCGACCTCGGCGTTGACCAATTCGCCATTTATCTGATGCATGATCAAAAAGATGAGACGCTGAACGCGTACGGCCAGCGGATCATCCCTGCTGTGAACGGTTGAACGGCACGATGGGCTTGAACCGGCTGCGGGGGTCTCTCCGTGCGGTGATCGTGTTCAGCCTCTTCGTTGTTCTGTTGATGGCGGGATACACGGGGTACAAAGCGTTCGGTCAATCGGTTGATGATGCCCAGACTGACTGGGCTGTAATCGGTTCGATCCTGCCCCGTACCGATGACCTGACGATGCCCTCGGTGTTCGAGATCATCTCGGGAATCTTCGCTGAACCGCGGGGCATCAACGAGGCCTTCGGCTCGATAGTGGTGCGTGAGGCAGCCTTCACGCTTCGTGAAGCGGCCGTCGGCTTCGCCGTCGGCGTGATCGTCGGGTTGAGCATCGCCATCGTCTTGTCGTCGTCGCGGTTGTTGGAACGGGCGCTCGTGCCCCATGTGATCGCAAGCCAGACCATACCCCTGATCGCCATCGCCCCGATCGTTGTGATCTGGGGGCGCAAGAACCTGGATTTCCTGCCCTGGGAATGGCACGACTGGATGTCGGTCTCGCTCATCGCCACATACCTGACCTTCTTTCCGGTTGCCATCAATGGACTTCGCGGGCTGCACTCGCCTTCAGCTGAGGCTCTTGAACTCATGGATTCCTACGCAGCCCGACGAGGGCAGACGCTCTGGCGCCTCCGTCTCCCGGCATCGCTGCCCTATCTGTTCTCGGCGTTCAAGATCGCCGCCACGGCCAGCGTCGTGGGTGCGATCGTCGGTGAGATCTCGGCCGGTGTAACCGGAGGTCTGGGCCGTCGAATCCTGCTGGAGGCGCAGCGTTACACGACCGGCCCGGAGCGTCTGTACGTAGCTGTCCTGTTCGCTGCGGCACTCGGGATCTTCGTATTCCTCACAATCTCACTGGTCGAATATTCACTTGTCCGTCGTAAAGGAACCGAGGCAGTACTGTGACCCCCCAACCGGCACCCGCAGTAGAGATCCGTGGTGTGACCAAGGTGTTCAACCCTGCTGGTGCGAACGAGGTGCTGGCGCTCGACAATATCGACCTGGACGTCGCCGCGGGTGATTTCGTCACCCTCATCGGCCCGTCCGGATGCGGAAAGAGCACGCTGTTGCGTCTTGTCGCAGCGCTTGTCGAGAGCACCGAAGGAAACGTGCTGGTCAATGGCAAGACCGCGGACCAAGCCCGACTCGACCGTGACTATTCGATGGTCTTTCAGAGAGCGGGTCTGTTCGACTGGCGCAACGTCTCTCGAAATATCGAGCTACCACTCGAATTGATGGGTTGGAAGGCGGCGGACCGCCACCGCCGATCCGCTGAGATGCTGGAACTGGTGAAGCTCAACGAGTTCGCCGACCACCATCCCTCGGAGTTGTCAGGAGGCATGGCGCAGAGAGTGGCCATCGCCCGGGCCATGTCATTTCGGCCCGGCCTGCTGCTGATGGACGAACCGTTCGGTGCGCTCGACGAGATGACCCGCGAGCACATGCAGAACGAGTTGTTGCGCATCTGGGCCGAGACCGAAACCACCGTGATCTTCGTGACCCACTCAATCTCTGAAGCTGTTTTCTTGTCAACCACAGTTGTGGTGATGTCACCGAGGCCGGGTCGCATCGCCGCGGTGGTCGACAACGAGCTTGACACGCGGGACGATTCCGCGCGGGACACCCCGCAGTTCTTCGCCAACGTCAGCGCTGTGCGCAAAGTGCTTCGAGCGGGCGAACCTCGATGAACCGGCTGCGTGAGCTGCTGCCACCGGTGGTGGCCGCGGTCATCGGGTTCGGCGGTTGGGAAATGCTCCTGTGGCTGACCCGACCCGACGGGTTCGTCCTTCCTCCGCCCTCTGAGATAGCTGGCGCGGTTGCAGAGAATTCCACGGCGATTCAAACGGCGACCAAGGTCACCGGATTCATCGTCGTCACCGGCTTGTTGGCCGGCGTGCTGGCGGGCATCGCTGCCGCACTGCTGGTCACCGCGTTCAGGACCGCGAATGAGACTCTCACTCCCTTGGCGGTCGCGGTGAACGCCATCCCGATCGTCGCCCTGGCACCGATCTTCAACGCCTGGTTCGGACTGTTGTCCCCTCGTTCAAACCAGGCCGTCGTCGTGGCCCTGGTCTTCTTCCCGATCTTCATCAACACGTCGCGCGGGCTCGTCGACGTCGAGCCGAGTCAGATCGAGTTGATGGAGTCCTACGGTGCCGGCAAGTGGCGGATCATACGAGAGGTGCGTCTCCCCAACGCCATGCCGTTCTTCTTCACCGCGCTGAAGCTGGCCACCTCATTGGCTGTCATCGCCGCGATCGTCGCTGAGTACTTCGGGGGCCGCCAGGATGCCCTCGGCAACATAATCACCAACTCCGCGGGGTTGACGCGCTACGCCGATGCTTGGGCCGCGGTTCTCGCTGGCTCACTGATGGGCATCGCGCTGTACGGTTCGGCTGTTCTGCTGGAACGAATCACGATGCCGTGGTACTTTCTCGGGCGGAGAGCCTGAAGATCCGGGTCACGATCTTTCCGATCTACGCGCTGGTCGCGTCGGTCAGATCTGAGTCTTCAACAAACACCAAACCTTAGAGGAAACCATGAAGGCACGTCAGACAATGCTGCGGATCCTGATACCGCTGCTGACACTCAGCCTGCTTGCGGCAGCTTGCGGCGACGACGAAGCAGAACCAGATCCAGAACCTGCGCCTGAAGCCACGGCAAGCTCTGACGCAACCGAGCCCGAACCAACCGAGCCGGAACCGGCCGAACTGACCCCGGTCACGTTGCAGTTGCAGTGGTTCACGCAGGCTCAGTTCGCGGGCTATTACGCGGCCCGTGATCTCGGCTTCTACAACGACGTCGGGCTCGACGTCACGATTCTTGAAGGAGGCCTCGACATCGTTCCAGCCTCAGTGCTGGATACTGGTGCTGCTGACTTTGCGGTCTCGTGGGTGCCACGAGGTCTGGTGCCACGCGAAGAAGGCGCCAACATCACCAACATTGCCCAGGTATTCCAGCGAAGTGCCACGTTGCAAGTGTCTTTCGCGGATTCGGGGATCAACTCGGTGAGCGACCTGGCAGGACGAACCGTGGGCAACTGGGGATTCGGCAATGAGTTCGAGTTGCTGGCCGGGCTTCGCAAGAACGGTCTCGATCCACAGTCTGATGTGACCCTCGTTCAACAGAACTTCGACATGCTGGCGCTCATCAGCGGCGACATCGACGCTGCACAAGCGATGACCTACAACGAGTACGCCCAGGTGTTGGAGACGGTCAACCCCGACACGGGCGAGCTCTACCAGCCCGAGGACCTGAGCATCATCGACTGGAACGATGAAGGCACAGCCATGCTCCAAGACGCCTTGTGGGCAGATGCTGACCGGTTGGAGAGCGATGCCGACTACCGCGATGCAGCAGTGCGGTTCGTGGAGGCTTCGATCCGCGGCTGGGCGCATTGCCGAGACAATTCCGACCCCTGCGTCGAGGTCGTGCTCAACAACGCGCCCACCTTGGGCGAATCGCATCAGGCATGGCAGATCAACGAGATCAGCTCGCTGATCTGGCCCTCTCCGCTCGGTGCGGGCGTGATGGACCCCGATCTGTGGGCCCAGACAGTTGACGTTGCGACCAGCGAGGGAATTCTTGCTGCGGCGCCCGATGACGGTGCCTACCGCACCGACATCGCCGAGGAGGCGCTCGCGAACCTGCGCGATCAGGGAATCAACGTGATCGGCTCCGGCTTCGAACCCGTCGTGGTTGAACTCCGAGAAGGCGGCGAGTAGCGCACGCCGTCGAACTCCCGGGGCCTTGCTATAGCGGGTCTGGTTGGTACACGCCCAAGATGTTGCCGCTCGGATCTGAGAAGTGGAACCGTCGGCCGCCCGGGTAGGGGTAGATCTGCGAGACGATCACCCCGCCCGCGGCGGCGATGTCGGCTTCTTTGGCTCCGAGGTCGTCGCAGCTGAGCAGCGCCAACGGGCCGACCGAGTCTTCTGCTCCTTGGGCATGGGCCGGGGCCGGCACCGCCCCGCCATTGAGCCCGACCTCCACTGAGCCTCCTTCGCAGGCCGCGTAGGCCGGACCGTACTGCGTCCACTCCCACCCGAAGACCCGGCTGTAGAACCGCTTGCTGTCCTCAAATGCCGGAGCTGGAAGTTCCACGTAGTCAATCTGCATTCCGTGATTCGCCATCCCCCGACCCTACCGTGCAACCCTGCACCACCCACACCCCGCAACCAGCCCGCGCGCCTCCACCCCCGAGCGGCACCAACCCACCACGGCTCCGGTTACGCCCGGCAACCAGCCCGCGGCTACGGCCACGCCCCGCAACCAGCAACGCGCGGCTCCACCCACGCCCGGCACCAACCCACCACGGCTCCGGTTACGCCCGGAAATCGCAGAGCGCCCGGCGACCAGCAACGCACCTCCGACAGGACTCGAACCTGCAACCTGCGAGGTAGAAGCTCGCTGCTCTATCCAGTTGAGCTACGGAGGCAGATTAATCGTACGCCGAGCACCGCAACTCCGGTACACTCGTTTCCTGACCTTCGAACTGGGCCGACCGCCCGGGGAGGGGTCGGCATGGTGGGCGTAGCTCAGTTGGTTAGAGCGCCTGGTTGTGGTCCAGGAGGTCGGGGGTTCGAGTCCCCTCGTTCACCCGTAGAATCGCCTTCGGCAATTCACGCACCTCTAGCTCAATTTGGCAGAGCAACGGACTCTTAATCCGCAGGTTCTGGGTTCGAGTCCCAGGGGGTGTACCAACAGTTCCGGGGTGGGGTTGTAAGGAGTTGATGGGCGTGTGGACGGTGGAGGTGTTCGAGGCTGACAACGGAACGATGCCATTTCAGCGATTCGCGAATTCCTTGTCCGACTTCAAGTTTGCGGCACTCGATATGGCGATCAAGCATGTTCTCGCAGGTCGTGGCCTTGACTTGGCGACTTCGGAATGGCTCAGGCAGGTCGACAAGGGACTTCACGAATTCCGGGTTCGGCACAGCGCGGAGGAGATCGCCCAGATGTTCGATGCGCGGTCCCCCGGTTCGAGCGCCAAGAAGGAAGATGTTCTCTTGCGGGTCTTCGTGCACTTCTATGGCGAGAAGATCGTCTTGTTGCTGGGTGGCTTCGACAAGGGCCGGGACTCGAAGCGCCAACAACGCGAGATTGGCCGAGCGAAGAAGCTGCTTGTGCAGTTCAAGGAGCGTCAGCACCGCGAAGGGCGCCGCCGTTGACGCGGTATAGTGAATTACCTATACTCATCGCGAGGAGGAATCCACCGGTGTCACATTCATACGACGAAGTGGTCGCATCTCGCCGAGCACAACTCAGTCCAGATGCAGTAGCGCAAGGCGAAGTCTTCGCCGACGCTTACAAGATTGCGCTACAGGTTCTGGACCTGCGCGAGGAGCATGGTCTGACCCAAGCCCAGCTGGCTCGTCGCTGTGGCATGAGCCAAGCAGACATCAGCCGAATCGAGAGCGGCTCGACCAGTCCGACGACCCGCACCCTGCAGCGGATCGCCGGCGCTCTCGAAGCCGAAGTGCGTCTCGTAGCCAACACCGCCCCTGGAGATGCACAGACCCCGTGAGAGGTTCGTAGGGTGTGGCGACGGGTTGGGTCAGGCGCCTGCGGTCGGGAGTTGTTGTTGCGGTAGATTCTGTCGTCGGTGTGTTGTGAGCCTAGTGGAGCGTCTTCGGGCGTCTGAATTCTAGAGCTTGACGACTTCTGCTTCTCCGACGTTGGAGTAGCGGCCCGGGGTGCAGGTGAGCACAATGACCTGGCATTGCTTGCCTGCGGCCGTGATCGCCGCACCCATGGTCCGCAGGCGTTGCGGGTCGCTCCAACCCAGGGCGTCGTCGATCAGGACCGGGACTCCGCCGTCGTCGGGGCTGACGATGGCGGCACACGCGAGTCGGCTCAACACACCGATCTGCTCGCGGGCGCCGGTGCTCAGCTGGTCCACATTGAGGGTCGTGCCGTCGACTGTGCGGCGCACCACTCGCAGGTCATCGGAGAGCTGCACTGCAAATGTGGGACCGAAGACGATCTTTCCGAGCCGGTCGATCTGCTCCTTGAACGGGCCGATGTAGCGCTGTCGAGCCTGTTGGCGGTGTTTCTCGAACGTCTCCTTCAACAGGTGGGCGACCCTGGCGCGCGTCTCCGCGCGGTCATGTTGGCGCTCCATGTGCTGCAGGACGCTCAGCGCTTCGCTGTGGAGGGTGTGTAAACCTTGTTCACCGCGAAGATCCAGGCTGATTCGCAACTCGTTGCGCTCGTCGCTGTTGGACTGTATGTCTTTGATCGCTCGACTTGTGGCTTCGCGGGCGTTCTCTAGAAGCGCTTCCAAGGTCTCGGGATCGGCTGCGTCGTGTTCTGCTCGTGCGTCTTGCAGATCCGTCTCGGCGGCTTCGGCCTGTTGCTGGGCCGACGCGAGTGCGTCCGTTAGGGCCGCGTCTTCGTTGACTTCTCTGGCGTCGGCGAGTTGGCGTGCGGCGTGCCTTTTTCTGTTGCGGGCATCTTCTACTCTCGCACCGAGGACGCTCTCGTTGACTTGTGACTCCTTGAGGGCTTCGGCGGACTCTTCGGCAGTCTTTTCGCGGGCGAGGCATTCGTCTTGACGAATGTCGAGCGTGCGCTCGGTTTTGCTGGCAGTGCGTTTGGCTGTCTCGTGGTCCTCGGGCAGGGGCGCTTCTGCGGATCGCTCCCGTGGATAGGAGTCGACCCGCAGAGTAAGTCTTTCAACCTTGCTGAGCAGGGTCTCGGGATTGAGATCACGAAGTTCCCGCTCGATTGCTTCGTTGGCATCCTGCCGATTGCGCAGGGCATCTTGTAGCCCCTGCACAGCCACGCGGGCTTCGTCGAGATCAACCACTCCAGCCTCCTCGCAGAGTTGCTGGTAAGCCTGTCGAGTTCGAATGCGCTCATCGGCCAAGCCTTTGGAGTCGGGTCCTGCGCTCACGCGCACCTGCGCGACATCGGGAATCAGCAGCGTCACCTCGTTGTCCACGGGGGTGCGTTCAACCTCGCCTGCGGACAACTCGACTTCGGTGCCGTCGAGGCTCACCGTGATGTCGTTGAACGCCGTCGTCTCGATTGAGGCGGCAGCGCTGTCGGCTGCGGCCTTGGCCCGCTCATGGTTCAGGTGCGCTTGTTCGATCCCCTCCAAGCTGTCGTCGTCGACCCTGGCCGAGTTGATATGCGCCTCAGCCTCGCTCAGAGCTTCTGCGGCTTCGGTGTATCGCTCATGACGTTCCCTGAGTTGGACCACCTCGATCTTCTGGCGCAGATGGTCCCGGTCCTCGATAGCTAGCCGGTGCTCGGCTTGGGCAGACCGAAGCGCGGAGCGGGCCTGCGCGAGTGCGGTGACGGCCTCCTCGTTGCGACGAGTGCTCGCCGCAAGAGCGGGCGCCGCCTGCTCGGCTTCGATTTCGAGGGCAGTCAGGGCCGCGTCGGCGTCGGTCAGAGCCTCGATCAACTCTTGGCGCCGTTGCTGATGTGCGACGGCGCGGTCTCTGTTCGCTTCGGCAGCTTCGCGGCGGTCCGCCAGTTGTTCAACTTTGTTGTGCAGGCTCTGCGTCGCCTCCCACCGCGCGGTCAGTTGAGCCTCCTGGTCCTCGTTGTTTGTTCGAGTTGCTTCGAGGTCGACCCCTTCGGTGATCAGCCGGTTCATTCTGTTGGCATCGCCTTCGACTTCATCAAGTCGCCTGGTCAACTCGGCGACCTTGTTGCTAGCCTCATTCACCCGGTCCGCTGAAGTCGTGCGCGCCCCTTTGGGCTGACCTCTGGGGGTCCAGTACTTGTCGTACTCCTCAACGATGCGGTCCCACAGGGCATCCTCGCGGTCGGTTGCGACATCCCCACCGGCGGCGCTGTCCAAGGCTCTGCCCATCGACGGCAGGTTAAACAGGGGCAGACTCAGCTCCTTGCCCTGCTCGATGCGCAACGCGCGCCAAAGCTGCTCATCAAGGGTCTCGTCGAGGATCGCCTTCAAGCGGTCGTGAGCCTCCCGTCCGGTCAAGCTCTCACTTTGGGGCGCTGTGACCCTGAGAGTCGTCTGCGGTGACTTGAGCCACCGCTTGCGGTAGGTGAGTTCGTACCTGCCTGAGGACAGACCGATCTCCACTTCAGGACCCTCATCACGGTCGACCGGCTTGACGGCCTTGATTCGTCTTGTTCGAGACGAGTCCGGAAAGTCGATCGCCAGCTGGAGCGCCTCGGCAATCGATGTCTTGCCGGCCTCGTTGGGTCCCTCGACGATAGTGACGCCGCGGCGGGAGAAACTCACGTCGCTTGCGGAGACTCCACGGTAGTTCCGCAACTGCACGCGAAGGAGCCTCATGAGCCCGATCCCACGAGCCGGTACAATAGCGCCAGAGCGTCACGGGCGTCGGCGGCCCGCTGCCCATCGCGGGAATCCTCCGCTTGTTCGCTCAGGTCGAGCAGGGCTTCGTGAGCAAAGCCCGAGAGCCCGAAATGATCGAGGTCGGCATCGTCGGGGATCACTGCCAAGTCGCTGCGTCGTTCCCAGGTCTCCAAAGCCGCCAGCAGATCGGCGCTGTGATCAAGCACGCTGTCGAGGCGAGCCTTCTGTGCTACCGAGACCTCACCGACGATCGACAGCTTCACGATGGTGCGATCCTTGTCGTTGAGCCCTTCCAGCCAACCCTCAAGCTCGTCGATGTCGTCATCCGCGCTCAGTTCGCACTCACGGCGCACGAAGTTCCACGTTCCCAATCGACGCGGAGCGACCTCTATGCCTTCTTTGCGGTCGATGTCGAGGTCTACGACGAGCACATTTCCGGGGTCAACCTCGTCGTAGTCCGTGGGTTCGGGTGCTCCTGCGTACCAGACGCGGCCAGTAGCGCCCACATCGGTCGTTGAGTGGCGGTCGCCCAAAGCGACGTAGTGCACCAGACCCGACCTGATGCTGTCTTCCAAGGGAGCCAGCGCGATGAGCCTCGGGTCGTCGGGATCCGGCGACATGGAGTCGACAGCACCGTGACCGACGACGATACGGATGGTGCCGGTCGGGTCTAGCCCGTCGCATGCGTCAGCCACAAGGTCGGAGACCGGGTGCTTGTTGAGCCACGGCGCGGCCACCAACTCGACGCCGGGCACCGCCTGCACTGGATCGGACGTTTGGAGCACCTTCACATTGTCGGGTCGGTGTTCGGCGAATATCGAAGAGCGAAAAATCGACGACGCATCGAACGGGTCGTGGTTGCCCGGCAGCAGAAAGAAGGTGACCTGCGGGGTCGCGGCCATCTTCTCCAATGCCCGCAAAAGCACCTTCCGCTGCACCTGGTTCGACTCGAACACGTCGCCGCACACCACCACAAACTCGCAAGCCTCCTCGACG
>JAHQYN010000210.1 GCA_024421085.1 Acidimicrobiia bacterium | reverse complement strand
TCACGGGATCAGGAACACCGTTGGGCACTCCAAGCGCCCCGGGGACACTTGGTGAAGGTCTTACCGCGAGAGTACCTACCGTTGAAATCGGTAATGGCGCGTTGCATGTATCTTGGGTTCCTCCTCTGAGGGCATGTCCTTGTGGAGGCAAAAGACTGGACGATGGTGGCACGGATATAACAGGGTACAAGATTTCGTGGAGTTCTGGTGGGCCAGCCGGCGAGGCGACGGTCTCGGCCGATACGCGTTCGTATCGTATCGGAGCGGGGAACAATCTCAGCTACATAGTTAGCGTCCTAGCGATCAACGCGCGAGGGGAAGGCCCAGCAGCGACGGCAGCCTCTGCAACTCCACTCGCTGTACCTGCGGCACCAACCAATGTGAAGGTGTCTCAACCGCCAAGGCCGGGAGATAGCGAGACTGATCTGAGAGGCACCCAATTGATTGTCTCTTGGGATGCCCCGCCAGCCAACCGAACCTCTGCGGTGACCGGTTACGTTGTGCAGTATCGTCAAAGTGTCGTTGATACTGTGAAAGATCGTGACTCCCTTACCAAGATTTCAGATCTTCCTGGCGTTTGGGCGGATGTTCCCACCGCTCATGTCGGCGCTGGCACGTCGCTGGTCGTTCCCGTTGATGGTTCCCAAATCGTCAGAGGGACAAAATACGATTTCAGAGTCAGAGCCGTAAACGGAGCCGGCACCGGTCCTGGAAGCGAACACGCTGAGGGGACCGCCGCGAGCCTTCCCGATAAAGTGACCGAAGTTGAGATCATTGCGGCTACTGGGTCACTTGTCGCTACATGGCGTCCCGCAGCTGGCAACGGCAGCGCTGTCACCCACTACGAGGTGTGGTGGGCCCGCAACAGTACGGGCGCTGAACCGCCTCTGGGGTTCAGAAGGGTAGACGCTCCGGCTGCGCCGTACATTTCGGCTGCGCCGTACATTGTGATTAGTGGCTTGACAGCTGGTCCGCATGTCATTGGAATCACACCGGTCAACGGGGTCACAACGCTTGACTCGGGGGGGCGTTCCAGCGACCTCGACAGGTTGACAAGAGCGAACCACGCGACCGGCCCAGCACCTGCCTTGCCTGCACCCAGTTCGGTTACGGCGAAGCCGAACCCGACGTCGGCTAACACAACCGGTCAACTCATCAACGTTGAGTGGTCGGCCGTAGCCAACGCGGACGGCTACCAGGTCGAGTACGCTCCGAGGACAGATTCCGGTACCGCCTGGGTCCCTTGGCAGGCAGTGGTTCCCGCCGTGGACGATGCTGGCACTTTGGCGGTAGGACCGACATCGACACCGACACAGACATTTGATGCTGAGTTTGCAAGGAAGGCAACCATAACAGGTTTGGTTCCGGGTACCACCTATGTGGTACGGGTCCGTGCAGTTTCACAAGCATTGACCGGAGGAAAGCCTTCTGGGCCAGCGTTATTTGGTACACCCGGCTTCTCCGCTCCAGTCAGAGCGGCCGCCACTCCCGCAAATAAGCCCAAAGCTACCATCGCACAGCCTCAAAAGACGACGACGCTGAGGGTGTCTTGGACGCCCCATGAACTAGCCTTATGCCAGGGAGTTACCGGCTATGAAGTCGCATGGTACCCGCTTGCGCCGTCAGTGCAGGGAAACCGTGATGTGGTGAGGGTTGGACCTGATGCCAGGAGCTACGACATTACCGGCCTAACTGCTATAGGACAGGACATGGTAGTGACCGTGTCTCCGGTCAACAGTATCGGCGTTGGAGAGCAGGCAATGCCCGTCTCGACCACCACCGGTCATGTGCCGGCTGACGGTGGTTCGATTAAACTGTTGTCGGCGGCAGCAACAACCAAATAAGGGAACAAGATTGTAGTCGGCTGGCTCCTGGGCTCTCCGCCGGGCCCAGTGAGTTGCCGACTACTCAGCCGTAAACACGGCTAAGCAACTAGTATGCAAATAGTTTGAGCTCGAGGTCTTGGCCTCGGGCTCAAACTATTTTGGATTACGGCTCACGTTGACCGAGGCACTACTTACGAACCCAATACAGTGGGCCGTCTTCACGGCCGCGAATTCCCAACGTTTTGTTTTTGAAAATCCACTTGATGGCTGTTGTAGACGTTTTACCTGGAACTATGTCCAACAACTGTCCCCGACCGATATCGACGATTCTGGCCGCACGAGCTTTCCAGTCGAACTGTCGTTGCCGCCACACCAAACACTCATCGAGACGAACCACCGACGTGTCGCCGACACGTCTTGTGTCAAACGCCCCAACGCGTTGCCCAAAACACAGCACCGCCATGTCGAACCGGTACCGGTTACGTTCCCAACTCAGACGCGACCTCAGCGAGCCGACGGCGACCCGCCTGATCCGTTCACAACGACCAACCCGCGCTGTCAACCGCTCACAACAAAGGCGCGATCCGCGGATCCTGCCCAGTGACAATCCCGCTCCGCAACCCAGTTCAAGCAACAACGATGATGCTTGTGCCACACCAACCGCACCACCCACCCACACGCAGGCAGGTCCATCCACACCCCTTGCCTTCTCACCGTCAGGCCACAACACGCGCAACTTGGTCTCAGCGCCCGATGCCGAACATGCACCCGCAACAGCTCACCGGCCTCGTCGTCAACGCCGAGCACCTCAACATCACCCAACCCCACCAACAGCACACAAACACGCATAAAGACAACTTCCACACCGATCCTCACAGTCACTCGGATACGTTCAGCGCCGATTATGGAGGATCCCGCCCGTTCAGCCGCGATTTTCACACGCTGTTTGCGACCGCACACGCGAAAAGCTGCTATACTCAAGGTCGCGGTCAACAGTGACCGCGCCTACGTCTTAGGGCGCTAGGTAAATTGCATTGCAATTATGCGAAGAAAGGTAAGAGAATGAAAAAAATCATATCCACCAGTTTCGTGGTGGCGTCGTGTTTGTGTTTGTTGCTCATACTTCCCGCCACCGCGGTACATCCTCCGCGAACGCTCAGCTTTGAGGAGATCGTTTCTGGCCAGATCGAAGACGACGGTGGCGAGATGCAAGACATCAACCTTGACGCGTCTGTCAACCTCTGCTACAACGTCAAGGCGTTCCAACTATACGAAGGAGACACTAGGCACTTCCCTGGTGAGACTTGGATTTACGACAAGCACGACAGGT
>JAHQYN010000209.1 GCA_024421085.1 Acidimicrobiia bacterium | reverse complement strand
CTGCGGCGGCGGCTTGGCGGGTCGCTTCATTGTCGAGAGAGGTGTAGGTGCCTCCCCGCTGGGCGGCAACCAGGCGGGCGAGGGTCGACTTTCCGCATTGCCTGGCACCGTGGAGCATCACCACCCGAAAATTGTCGAGAGCTTCCTCGAGCCTCGGCTGCATGTGTCTCGCAATGATTCGCATTACTGGACTGTACCGCCTAATCAGCATTTCACCAGCACACTAATCGACATTTTGCCCATGCACTAATCAGCATTTCACCGGCACACTAATCGACATTCTACCGGCCCACTCACCCCGACCCAAAACGCGAAGAGCAACACATGCGATCAGGTCACCGACAGCCCGTCCGCAAGGTTGCTCGACGGACCGTTAGCCCATCGCCGCACCCAACCCAACCCCCGCCAACCGCTTACAGAAAAATCTGGGCTAGCGTTCAGATCCTGTGTTGTCTGGTGGTGTGGCGGCTGTCGGTTATGATTTGACGATGCAATTGGAGATGCAGCTGGACTGGTCGGTGATGTCGTGAGCGGTGCTGGGCGGCTGTCGAGTGTGGATCTGTTTGCGGGTGCTGGGGGTTTGACGTTGGGTCTGCAACGGGCTGGGTTCGACACGCTTGTGGCGAACGACAACTGGCGACCGGCCCTAGACACGCTGCGGCGCAATTTTGGTGAGACGATGGTTGAGGCGGGTTGTGTCCGAGAGCTCACGGGCGCTTCGCTGTTGGAGCGTGTGGGTGCTTCGACGCCATCGCTGGTAGCCGGGGGGCCGCCATGTCAGGGTTTTACGTCTGCTGGCGCTCGGCGTTGTGACGATCTTCGTAACACGCTGGTGGGTCAGTTTGCTCGTTTGGTGGTTGAGGTGCAGCCTCGGTGGTTCATGTTTGAGAACGTCGAGGGAATGTTGACTGCGTCGGGCGGTGATTTTGTGATCGATTTGCTTGACGGTGTGCTAGATGGCGGATATTCGGTGCGGCTGCGGAAGGTCAACGTAGCGAATTTTGGTGTGCCGCAGTTACGCAAGAGAGTCATCGCGATTGGGACTCGCGGTTCTGATCCGGGCTTCCCGCCCCCGTCGCATCGAGCGTACGGCGCGCCGGGCGCACAGACCAGCAACACGGCGGAACTCCCGCCGGCGCCGACTGTCATTGAGGCCTTAGAGGGCATAGGCGAGCCTGCTGGTAGCGAGGACCAAGCTACTGTTCAAGGCCATTTTCTGGCTTATGTCTCAGAATTCGATACCCGGCGTTTCAACCTCTTGGGGCCGGGCCAGACCATGCGCGACTTGCCTGAGGAACTTCGCCACCACAGCTACACCCGACGCGCCAACCGGCGCGTGTCAGACGGGATGCCCTCAGAAAAGCGTGGCGGCGCTCCGGCGGGGGTTCGCCGATTGCTGGCTGAACAACCTTCCAAGGCGATCACCAGCGCGGCGAGCCGAGAGTTCGTCCATCCTGTTCAAGACCGCTGTTTGACGTTGCGAGAATGCGCCAGACTTCAGGGCTTCCCGGATAGTTTCGAGTTTTCTGGTAGCCGCTCGGATCAGGCCACCCTGATCGGCAATGCTATACCACCGCCCTTCGCTGAATTGTTGGGACGCTGGATAGCTGGTCGCGAGTTGTCTGTGCCTTCACACGTCGATGAATCACCGCGATTGCACGAGTTCCATGTCAGCAACGGCAACGGATTGAGCCCAGTCCTGCGTCGGGTCGCCGAACGCGTGAACGCTCGGTACAGAACCGGGACCGTGCCGCTGGGGAGAGGAACTCTCTTTTCCCGCCGACTGCAAAGCTAGCAATTTCACACCCATACTCCTAGTGCTCGACGGAACCGACAACTCCAAGTTGTCCGAACTCGCACAAACATTTCGTGAGCACGGTGGCAGTGCCTACATCGGCGAAGACGCGTGGGCGCACTTGGAAGCAGAAGCTGGACCAACGATGAGCGTATTCATTGACAAGTACATACGCGGACCCTTTGACGATCTACTAGAGCAAACGCCTACCGACATCCCCGAACTCAGAGTACGCCTCCGCTCCGACAGCATCTACGTTCAGATCGGTGCCGAGACGCTCGACATCAAGCGAGACGAGCCAATAACACCGAACGAATCTTTGTTCTAGCGGCGTGACCCGGGTTGTGGGGGGCCTCCATCGGTGGTTGCGACAAGTCGGCCAGAATGGCCGGTGAACAGTCAAAAACCGAACCGATGGAGGCCGCCGTCCAACACAACGCTCTCAGCGACGGCTTACCTTGGAGAACGCGAGTTCGAGAGGTTCAAGATCGATCTCGTCGTCGAATCGAACATGACAGCAGAACCTGAATACGTAAGCCCATTGAAGCCGGTCGAGATCGCGGGCCTGCGATCCGTTCCATATCTCGTATACCCGCTCGTCGACCATATCGCCGACAAGCACGCCGCCATGCTCGACGACTACCGCGGACGGCCGAGCACCCGCTACCGCGACCTCGTAGACCTCGCCATCATCGCCAGCACGGAATCGGTCGGCGGAACCGCGCTCAGCACCGCCCTGTACAGCGAATACGAGCATCGACTCATTCAGGCACCTACCGCCGTAACGCTGCCGTCATCCGACTGGATTCCTGGGTACGTGAAGGTAGCGAAGAGCATCACGAATCTGCCTCAACGCACTGCTCACGAAGCCCTGGAACTAGTAGGCAAGCTGCTCAATCCGATTCTCGCAGGCCGCGAAACAGGCACATGGATTCCCGCTGAGTCCCACTGGGTGGACTAATCAACCCAACACGCGAAGCGCTAGCAAAGAGCGTGTCTACGGGGTTATAGGCGTTGTTGTCTTCGAGTTCGCCTTGGGTCAGGCTGGGCATTCCACCAGTATCCGATCGCGGCGACTGTGGGGCGACGCAACCAGTTCCGGACCTGCGCGGAAGACCTCCCCACCGACCCCGACCCCAACCGCGAAGAGCCACATATCGTCGTCCTCGTCGTCCGAGCGAACTTGCGCGTAGGGCCGCGGCCCGGGCGGGCCGTGAGCGCAGGGCACAACGACGGGAGACACCCGGGTCCCACCGGGGCGGGTTTGCGGAAGTATCCGCGGCGCGGCCCTGCGTGCGGCTTCGACTTGTACAATGGGCACTTGACCATGTGCTCTTCTACCAACCCCGACCTGAGGTCCGGCGCGTTC
>JAHQYN010000208.1 GCA_024421085.1 Acidimicrobiia bacterium | reverse complement strand
CCCCCGATTCGCAGCAGGCGCCGTCCTCCACACCGGCCGCAACAAATACCACCTCACAGACCAAATCGAAGCCATCCCCATCAACGCCCTCTGGTCCTGACACACCAATCCGCGATTGCGAGAAGATTGCTACGGTTCGTCTCAGCCTCCTCAACCGAGCCTGACTTCGAGCGAGACTACTTGACAAACCGGCGGTTGTCGGGTAGCTACATGTGGGTGCCTGACATCGCAGCTCTTGAGAAGGTCCCGATCCGAGACGTATGGCCGGACGAGGCCAAGGATCTCACGCCGTGGCTCGCTGAGAATCCACTGTTGCTCAGTGACGAATTGGGGATGAATTTGGAACTTGAGGGAAAGGAGATGGCGGTAGGGCCGTACAGCGCCGATCTTATCTTTCGCGATCTGGGTTCGGACTACCGAGTCTTGGTTGAAAACATGATCGCAGAGACAGATCATGACCACGTCGGCAAGCTCATCACCTGCGGTGCTGGCCTCGATGCCCACTTTGTCGTGCTCCTCGCCGAACGCTTCCGGCCCGAACACCGCACGGCCCTTACTTGGTTGAACACAATCTCTGACGACGGGTTCGGTTTCTTTGGTCTCGCGCTCGAAATATTGCGTATCGAAGACTCAAGGCCAGTTCCGAGCCTTCGGACCGTCGTTCAGCCCGATGACTGGCACCGCACCGTCAAGTCAGCGAAAAACCATTTGAGCGAAACAGATCAGTCATACTTCGGGTTTTGGTCCGAATTCTTGCCGGACTTTCACAAGGCTCACCCCGGTTGGAGTCGATCCACCAAAGATCAGCCTGTTAGCTGGGCAAGATTCCCGTCCGGTCGGTCTGGGATTGGTGTGAACGCCGCATTTTGTCGGCCCGATGAGTATCGGTTGCGGGCCGAGATCTACATTGATGGGGGCGACGCCCAATCGAACCTGAACCTGTTCAATGAACTGCGCGCCGGCAAGCGCAGGATTGAAGATGAGATCGGGGAAGAACTCGATTGGGATTCCTTGGAAGGCAAGCGGGCCGCCCGGATTTCGCTCTACTTCACTAGGTCGATCAGAGTGAGTGAGAGAGACCGTTGGCCGGAAGCTCGAGAATGGCTAATCGAAACGCTCGGCAGGATGCGTCAAGCCTTCGACCCAGTTCTTGCGGAGTTGCCGGAACTCGACCGCCACCCAGGAATCCAAGTGCTCAATCACGCCGCACGCCCCGCTACCCTCCCCAACCAGAAACCTACACAACACATCTACACTATGCTCTGTCGCAACCACCGATAGAGCTTGCCGAGCTTGCCCACCAATAACCGGCAATCCGTCGCGAAGATTCAGAGACAACTCACGGTCCTCTCACGGTCAGGGTGACAAGGCGGTGATCGGGGCTACCGCTACTCCGTCGCGTCGCTCGTATCCGTAACCGGTGGCAGTGATCACCAGGAGTTTGGCTGGAGCGCCCACTTTGCTGACATCAACCAGATCGCGGAGCCGCAACAGGGATTGAGCTGCCTTGTCGATCCCCTCGGCACCTCCCAGTTTCACTTCAACGGCGATCCATGCACCGTCAGATCTGCGCTGGATGACCGCGTCTGCTTCCAAGCCGCTCTTGTCGCGGTAGTGGTGGACCGTACAACCGTTGGATGCCGCATAAACGGCTAGATCGCGGACCACGAGGTTCTCGAACAACAACCCGAAGTATGCCAGGTCTGCTTTCAGCCTGGTCGGGCTCGTCTCCAACGCCGCGGCGGCCAGAGACGGATCGGCAAGGTAGCGCTTGGCTGCTTGTCTCAAAGGCACGCGCGACATCAGCCTCGGTTGCCATGCCGGAACATTCTCAACTATGAACAGCCGCTCCAGAGCGTGCAGATAGGCGTTCACGGTGTGGCGGGCAACTTGGGCATCTTCAGCCAGCGTGCTGTGGCTGACCTCGCTTGACACGTTGCGAGCCAGCGACCGCAGCAGACGAGACACGCCGATCGGGTCGCGGGGGACAGCGTCGACGAAGGACACGTCGGTTCTTGCAATCTCATCCAGATAGGAAAGCAGGTATTCTTGAGCGCCCATCACGGAGGAGCCGATCAAATCGGGCCAGCCGCCGCGCACCGAAAGTTCCACAATCTCGCTGAAGTCCACGCCTGGTTTGGGAGCCGCAACGACATTCCCGTCGAAAAGCGATCCCAGCGATACTTCTCTGGTCGAGTTGCCCGATTCGCTCAGCGTCATGGGTCTCATCTGCACGCGTCGAACACGTCCGGCGCCTGAGTGTCGCGTTATGTCATCGGGTGGCACGGCCGATCCGGTGAGTATGAACAGTCCCTTCTCGGTTCGTGAATCACACGCACGCCGCACAGCGTTCCATGTCCCCGGTACCAGATGCCATTCGTCGAGCAGCCGAGGCGGTTCCCCGATGAGGATGCTCTCGGGATTCAAGCTGAACGCGAGTTGCTGCTCGTCGCTTCCGTCCAACAACACCTCACTGCCGGCGAACTGACGGGCGGCCCAGGTTTTGCCGCAAGCTCTCGGTCCTTCCACCACTACCGCGCCCGTGGCTCCGAGTCCTGCAGCGATTCCGATTTCGACGATTCTCTGTCGATAACCCGGTGTTGGCGCAACTTCACTCATGTCCGCTCCCTGTCGACACAGCCGAATTGACAGCATGGCCAATGTTCAGTATACAGTTTGGCCACACTTCAACAACCAGTTTGGCCACATTTCAACTACCAGTTTGGCCACATTTCAACAACCAACTTGGCCATATCGCGTACGGGCTCGGGCCGACGACCTCCAACTCAACGGATCGTACTGCTTGGGCTTGCCTGGCTGGCAACCTCCCCGACTAGACCTCGGGGACTTTGCGGGGTGTACTGCCAGTTCACTCGTCTTGGAGGGCTGGGATCACCTGATCGACCGTGAGTTCGACGGACTGCCAGACCGAATCGATCGGCGTGCCGCCGACCAACGGGTGCAGAGGTGGCATACCCCCCAGCATTTGGCGGTGTCGTCTGGTCGCTGAGTCTCGTGGCGCGAGCGGTAGCTTGACTCGGTGATCCGCATCGACGCCGCCACGGTCCTCGTGCAGTGGGCGGCGGGTGGATGGGTCTTCTTGTGGGTCACGACCCGGCGCCGCGAGGTCGGGCTCGGTTACGGCTGGTTGCAGCGCACGATCTTCGTGTTG
>JAHQYN010000050.1 GCA_024421085.1 Acidimicrobiia bacterium | reverse complement strand
GCGATACCTCGGCCCATCAGCCGGTTGAGCAGGTCATCCGCGTTCACGGCATTCAACTCTACACGGCGACGCTTGAAGGCATCTGTGATTGTGGACATGGCTTCCCGCTCCAGTCTGCATCAATTGAGAGTGCTTGAAACATAATATAAGGGTATGACACCGGGTTGCCTCGGTTTGGCGCCGCGCGACCTTGGGGCCGGGCCTACGCGGTCAGCAGGGCGGCGGGGATGACTCCTATTCCGTCTTGACGGCGGTAAGCCTCGGGGCCGGTGCTGATCACTGCGGCGTCGAGCAGGTTGTCGCCGAGGCGGTCCGACAGCCAGCGCAGGTGCCGGACATCATTGTCGTTGACGGTGGCAGTGAGTTTCACTTCCAGCGCCACCACTCTGCTGTCACGGCGCTGCACGATCAGGTCGACCTCATGCTCGCCGCCGCGTGTGCGCAGATGCGACACACGGGCTCGGGAGGCTTGCGCGTAGACACGCACCGACAGGGTCATTAGCGACTCGAACAAGCTGCCCAACAGCGTGCCGTCACGATGTGTGACGTGCGGCGTGGTTATGCCGTCGAGCAGGGCCTCGGCCTCGATTCCCAAGCTGCTCATCGCCAGGGCAGGATCGGTGAGATGGTGCTTGGGCGATGCGGCCAAGCGGCGCAGGCGGCTGCGAGTGGGCAGCCACGCCGGAAGTTCCTCGATGATCCACATCTGTTCGAGCACGCGTCGGTAGACCGCCACCGTCGCCATCGAAGGCGGGTCGCCGGCGCCGGGTGTGGCCGCATCGCGGATCGTGGTGTAGGCGGCGGTCGTGGCCGTTGCAGCGGAGAAGGCCTCCAGCCAGCGACGCAGAGACGCTCGGTCTCGCACGCCTCCGCCGAGTTCGTCGAGGTCGTGCTCCACGACGCGGTCGAGGTAGCTGCCGATCTGGCGCTCTCGCAGCGGGCGGTCGAGCGCTCGTATTGCAGGAAAACCCGACCGCTCGATCTCCAGCGCGTAATCGGAGAGTCTCATGGCCGACGTGCCGGTCAGCGGGGGCCGGCTGCCGGTCAACAACTCGGCTAGGCTGACCGTCGGTTCTGCGAGTCCCCGTTCAGCCAGTGACATCGGGTGCATGCGCAGCGTGACGAAGCGGCCTGCGCCCGAATGCGTCGGCCGTGTCGCCGGAGCGGCTGAGCCGGTGAGCAGAAAGCGCGCCGTGCGCGGGTCTGCGTCGACTCGGCGCCGGACCAGATCCCACGAGGCGGGGAAGCGCTGCCATTCGTCGATCAGGATGGGCCCCTCACCGCTGAGCAGGCGGCCGGGGTCGCCGCGCACGACTGCCAGCCGCTCACTGTCGTCGAGTCGATGCACCGTGCGGGTACGCCGCCGCGCAGTCTCGGTCTTGCCTACCGCGCGCGGCCCCTCGATCGAGATTGCGGGCAGGCCCGCAGCGAGCAGGTCCAACTCAGTGTCGACGATCCGGGGCTGATATTGGTCCACCCCGGCAAGTATAGGGACTGGACGGTCTGAAATGTGCGAATTGGACGGTCTGAAATGTGCGAATTGGACGGTCTGAAATGTCTGGATTGGACGGTCTGAAATGTGTGAGTCGGTCTTCCGGTTTGGGGCAGGGCTCCTCCCTGCGGGGGATACCAAGCGCAGCCACATCAAGCAGCCACATCAACATTGGCGACCGTGCGGTGGACGCGGAACGGCCCGGGCGCAAGGCCCGGGCCGTTCTCAAAAATACCGCAGCTGATGAGCTGGGCGGGGCACTACATCATGCCCATGCCACCCATCCCGCCCATCGGGTCGCCGCCGCCGCCCATCGGCATCGGCGGTGATTCCTCGGGCTTGTCGGCTACGAGAACCTCGGTGGTGAGCAGCAGTCCGGCGATCGACGCGGCGTTCTGCAGTGCCGCGCGGGTGACCTTGACCGGATCGATCACACCGGCGTCGATCAGGTCGACCATCTCGCCATTGGCCGCGTCGAAACCGGTCGAACCCGACTCGGCCTCAACACGCTGCACGATGACCGCACCCTCATGACCGGCGTTGGCCGCAATCAGCTTCGTCGGCGCATCGAGCGCCGCGCTGATGATGCGGGCGCCGGTGGCCTCGTCGCCGTTGAGGCTCTCGGCCACGGCGTCGACCGCCCCACGGCAGCGAAGCAGGGCAGTGCCGCCGCCTGCGACGATGCCCTCCTCGATCGCCGCGCGAGTCGCCGAGAGAGCGTCCTCGATGCGGTGCTTCTTCTCCTTGAGCTCGACCTCGGTGGCAGCGCCGACCTGGACGACAGCCACACCGCCGGCCAGTTTCGCGAGGCGCTCCTGGAGCTTCTCGCGATCCCAGTCGGAGTCGGTGTTGTCGATCTCGGCTTTGATCTGGCTGACCCGGCCCTCGACATCGGAGCGCGTCCCCGCACCCTCGACGATGGTGGTGTCGTCCTTGGTGACGACGATCTTGCGGGCCTTGCCCAGCAGCTCCATGTCGATGGTCTCGAGCTTGAGACCCACCTCCTCGGCAACGACCTGGCCGCCGGTGAGGATCGCCATGTCGGCCAGCATCGCCTTGCGCCGCTCGCCGAACCCGGGCGCCTTGACAGCGACGGAGTTGAAGGTGCCGCGGATCTTGTTGACCACGAGAGTGGCGAGAGCCTCGCCCTCGATGTCCTCGGCCACGATCAGCAGCGGCTTGCCCGACTGCATGACCTTCTCAAGCACCGGTAGGAGCTCGGCAACGTTGGAGATCTTGCCCTGGTTGAACAGGATGTAGGGCTCTTCGAGCACAGCTTCCTGGCGTTCGGGGTCGGTCACGAAGTACGGGGAGAGGTAGCCCTTGTCGAACTGCATGCCCTCGACGAAGTCGAGGTCCATACCGAAGGTATTGGACTCCTCGACGGTGACCACACCATCCTTGCCCACTTCGGCGATCGCGTCGGCGATCACCTCGCCGACAGCGAGATCGGCAGCAGAGATCGAAGCGACCTGGGCAACCTTGTCCTTGCTGTCGTCAACATGGACGGACTGGTCGGCGAGGTTCTCCACCGCGGCGGCCACTGCCTTCTCCATGCCCCGCTTGAGGCCCATGGGGTTGGCGCCAGCGGCCACGTTGCGCAGACCCTCGCGTACCAGCGCCTGAGCCAGCACGGTGGCGGTGGTGGTGCCGTCGCCAGCGATATCGTTGGTCTTGGTCGCCACCTCCTTCACCAGCTGTGCTCCCATGTTCTCGAACTGGTCCTCCAGCTCCACTTCACGGGCGATGGAGACGCCGTCGTTGGTGATCGTCGGTGCGCCGAACTTCTTGTCAAGCACCACGTTGCGGCCCTTGGGGCCGAGCGTCACTTTGACAGTGTCGGCGAGCTTGTTGACACCCACCTCGAGACCGCGGCGTGCGGACTCGTCGAATTTCAGGATTTTTGGCATGGCGCGACCTCAGCCCATCTTCGCGAGCACGTCGCGGGCGTTGAGGATGAGCAGTTCTTCGCCTTCGACGGTGATTTCGGTCCCGCCGTACTTGCTGTAGACGACCGTGTCGCCCACGGCGACATCGACGGGGATGATCTCCCCGCTTTGGTCTGAGCGACGGCCGGGGCCGACGGCGATGACTTCACCCTGTTGGGGCTTTTCCTGTGCGGTGTCGGGTATGACCAGACCGCTGGCAGTGGTGGACTCCGCTTCGCTGGAGCGGACCACGATGCGGTCCTCAAGGGGCTGCAAGTTCATTCGATCCTCCGAGATCGGTCTTGAGTTGCTGATGTGATTGGTCTCTGGGCTGAGCGGCTAAGCGTTAGCACTCTCGACCAGAGAGTGCTAACGATAGGAGCGTCGGGCCGTGCGGACAACCCGCGCGACCCCACTTTTTCTGACAGATTCCGGCCGGGTCGATCCGCCGGGGCGCTATACGACCGGAAGCTGCAGGGCGACCGGAAGCTGCAGCGACGGGTCTGCGCCTGCAGTCAGAGGGGAGGGGCCGTCGGCGCCCAGCCGCTGCCACCCCACCGCTGCGACCATCGCCGCGTTGTCGGTACACATCGCCCGGCTGGGGATCACCGCTGAGATGCCGTCGGCCTCGCAGACCTGCGCGGTTCGAGAACGCAGCCGGGAGTTCGCCGCCACACCACCGGCCAGACAGATCGCCTCAGCACCGAGCTCACGGGCCGCCCGGCGGGCCTTGTCGACAAGCACATCGACCACCGCCTCCTGGAACGACGCAGCCACATCGGCGGCGGAGACTTCGGGATTCTTGCGCACATGGTTGACCACGGCGGTCTTCACCCCGCTGAACGAGAAGTTCCAGCCGTCGTTGGCCATGGCCCGCGGGAAGGCGACCGCGTCGGGATCGCCCTCGCCGCTCAGACGGTCGATGACCGGCCCTCCCGGATAGCCCAGACCCATGAAACGGGCCACCTTGTCGAAAGCCTCTCCGGCGGCATCGTCGAGCGTGGCGCCGAGCACCCGGTAACGCAGATGATCCTCCATCACCACCAGGATCGTGTGCCCGCCGGAAACCAACAGCACCACCATCGGCATCTTCAGGTCCGGCTCCTCCAAGAACGCGGCATAGAGGTGCGCCTCAAGATGGTTCACAGCGACGAAGGGCACGTCCCAGACCAGAGCCAGAGACTTCGCCGCCGACACTCCCACCAGCAGCGCACCGACCAGTCCGGGACCATGCGTTGCGGCGACCGCGTCGATGTCTTCGGCCTCGAGCCCGGCCTCGGCCACCGCGGCCGACACGACCGGCACGATCAGATCCAAATGGGCTCGGCCGGCAACCTCGGGAACGACCCCGCCGTAGCGGGCATGAAGCTCCACCTGGCTCGACACGATCGACGAGCGCACAACCGAACCAGACTCGACCACAGCAGCCGCCGTCTCATCGCAACTGGTCTCGATCCCCAGGATCTGTCGGGCCCGAACCGTCGGGGTGGCGTGCCCCCCAGGCCGGGCAGGGTCTGTTGTCGGGGTGGCGTGCCCCCCAGGCCGGGCGGGACCTGTTGTCGGGGTGGCGTACCCCCCAGGCCGGGCGGGGTCTGTTGTCGGGGTGGCGTGCCCCCCAGGCCGGGCAGGGTCTGTTGTCGGGGTGACCGCAGGCCCCGGGCCACCGTTCGCAGACATGGTCACGGCAACGCCGCCCTCACCCGGTTGATGCGCTCTGCGACCTCCGGCTCGTCGAGATGGCGGATCGACATCACTAAAGCGTCCTCGGGGGGCTTGGTATAGTAGCCGCGGTTGATGCCCAACGGCTGGAACCCGAGACGCGAGTACAGACGCTGGGCGCGCTTGTTGGCGGCACGGGCCTCAAGGGTCGCCGCGGCGCAACCGCGCTCTCTGGCCCGGTCGATGAGCGCGATCAGCAGGCGCGTGGCGATTCCTCGCTGCTGATAGTCGGAGTCGACCGCCACGTTGCTGACATGGGCCATTCCAGCCAGGAACAGAAGGCCTGCATGACCCACGACACGTTCTCGCGTCGTCGGCGAGTGGGCGCCGCGGCTTTCGAGCCTGGCCGGCTCGTCTGCTGCCACTGCCACTAGATGAAGGCGATCATCGTCGCGCACCTCGTGGCGCCATGTCTCAGCCGGCCAAGGATCGACGAAACCCTGCGCGTCGATCGCCATCACCGCGTCAATGTGGTGCATAGCCATCCGTTCGATCCGCACATCGACAGACTCTATGGCGTGCGGGATCGAACAGTCGGCTGCGCCGTCGCGAGGGTCTTGCGCGCCTGGCCGCGACGGCCGGTCTCGGCTGGTGTTCTTTGCGTGCTGCTTGTGGCTCGCGTTCATTGCGCTCAAGGGACAGATCGGTTCGCAGCGGGGTCGCTTCGGGCCAGAACTGAACTCGCTGCTGGTTGGTGACGGCTCAACCCTCTCGTCCCCTCGGCACAGCTGTCGCGATCGGTTGGGCGTCTGGTCCGCGAAGATACATCGGCCTGACCGAATCCGCATTCACGACCTCACCCGCGGCGACCGCCGCCGCGGCCAACTCGACCAAGGTCTCAGCACTCGGATGCACGACCCGCTGCTCGGCGTCGAAACCGGCGCGGGCGAATACCTCTCGGTAGACCCCCGCGCCGTCGCCGACGAGCAGGGTCCGTGCGGCGGTTCTGCAGAGCGTTTCGGCCAGGACCCGGGGGTCGACCACTGCCGGCTCGCTGAGCCAGCCGCCCGCCGGAGTGAAGGCTGCATGGAACAGCTCGCCGCGACGCGCATCTACGACCGCATCGATACGCTCCCAGGCCCTCCCGGCGGCACGCGTATCGGCGGCACCTGCGTCGGCGGCACGCTCATCGGCGGCACGCTCATCGGCGGCACCTGCGTCGGCGGCACCTGCGTCGGCGGCACGCTCATCGGCGGCACGCGTATCGGCGGCACCTGCGTCGGCGGCACGCTCATCGGCGGCGCCTGCATCGGCGTGTGCATCGGCGGCGCGGCGGGCGACCAACTCGAGCGAGGTGACCGGAACCATCACGGCATCGAGGGCATGCGCCATGGTTATCGCTGTGGTGATCCCGACCCGCAACCCGGTGTACAGCCCCGGTCCCACGTCCACAGCGATCACCTCGATGGCTGAGGCTCTCAGACCGCACTCGTTGAGGATCTCCGCGATCTGAGGTGCCAGAGACTCAGCATGGCGACGGGGTTGGGCCGACTCGCGTGCAGCCAGCACCCCCGCTGCATCGCCGAGCGCGCAACCCACTCTCGAGGTCGCGGACTCGATCCCCAGGATCATCGGGGGCGCCATCAGCGGAACACCCGCTGCGCGCCGGCCCAGGGCCCCAGAGCCTCTCGGAGTTCGGCGAGGCAACCGCACCAGCGGTCACCGACAGCGCGAATTTCGATGAGTCGGTCGTCGTCGCCGTCGCCGAAGGTGATCTTCACATCGAGGCGGTCGCTAGGCAGGGCGGGCAGGATCCTCTCACCCCACTCGATCAGGGTCACCCCCTGCTCCAACAGTTCCGGGATGGCAAGATCACGGGCCTCAGCACGGTCCGACAGCCGGTAGACGTCGAGATGGTTGACGACCAGCCGTCCCCGGTAACGGTTGGCGAGCGTGAACGTGGGGCTGGTCACGGGCACCTCAACGCCGAGGGCAGCGGCGAAACCCTGAGTGAACGCGGTCTTGCCGGCGCCGAGGTCGCCGACCAGCACCAGCAGGTCACCGTCTTCTGCCAGCCGGGCAACGGCGCCCGCCAACAGACGCGTCTGATCCACAGTCGAGGTGCGGCACAGCACTGCGGGGGCATCGGGCGGCGGGGTCACGGCGAGCCGGTTCCGACTGTGACTGAACCGCGCAGTGCCCGTTCGGTCACAACCACTGCCAGGGCACGGACCTCGTCGATATGGGCGACGGTCCCACCGGTGGCGGCCGCGACGAAGGCGTCGCCGTCCGAACGCGTGTGCGGCGGGAAGACGGCGCGGGCCAAGCCGTCGTGCGCGCCCTGGGCGACGACCCGGCATTCGACCGGGTCGAGACGGGCGTTGGTGATGACCACGCCGATCACGGTGTTGTCGGCGGGACCGACCTGGGTGCCGAAGGTCTCGGGCCAGTCGGTGAAGGCACCCTCGGCGATCTCGGCGGGCACGGCCCCGTCGTCAATGTCGCCCGCAGCGTTGTTGACGACGAGCGCAGTGACGACCAACTCGCCCCGGCGTGTGGTGAACATCCCGATCCCACCCTCAGGCGGTTCATCGGGCCGGCGCCATTTGCCCACGGTTGCTCCCGTGCCCGCGCCGACGGGGCCGGTCTCGGGGTCCGCACGGCAGTCCCTTAGGGCGAGCGCACCCTGCGCGGGCCCGGGCCGCACGCTCGCGTCGCCGACGCCGAGGTCGTAGAGGCTCATCGCCACCACGATCGGCACGTTGGTCGCCTTGGTCTCATAACCCCGGCCCTGCATTTCCAGTGCAGCCACAACGCCGTCAGCAGCGGCCAGACCGAACGCGGAGCCCCCGCTCAACACCACCGCATCTACGTGGGTGACGGATCGAGTCGGGTCGAGCAGTTCGAACTCCCTTGTGGCGGGGGAACCCCCGCGGACTTCTCCCGAAGCAGTCGTGGAAGGCGGCAGCAGCACGACCGTGCAGCCAGTGAGCGCCGCCCGGTCGGTCCAATGTCCGACGGTCACACCTAGAATCCCGACGTTCACCCTCAAGAAACTACTTGCGTTGCGCTCGCCTGAACGAGAAATCGGAATTTTCTGAGATTTGTAGTTGCATTCCGAAATATTCCATGTATTGTCATTCGTGCGGGACAACGACCTACAGGCGGGCAAGATGCTGCGAACTTCTGACGGGACAAGAGGCGGACGCTCCCTCAGCCGTGCCGTTGCAGCCTCAGGCAGGTCGATACTGCGAACTGTCGGCAGAACAGTGAGCGGGAACGTCCCGGGTCGCGTCAGCGATGCATCGGGCGGATCGGTGCGTCGTGTCAGCGGAACTTCAGGCGGTTTGATGTTGCGGTGTGTTGGTGGGATGTTGTGTGCTGTGCTCGTGGCCTCCGGCTGCAGCGACGACGGCAGTACGCCAGTCGAGTCGGTCACGACCACAATCCCATCAACCACCGCAGCATCGATGAGCTCCGTGCCGGACGGAAGCTCCGCCCCGCCGACGGCCCTGGCCGCGACCCCACCGACTTCCCCGCCGACGGCCCCTCCGACGACTCTCGCGGTGACCCCGCCGACGGCCCTGGCTGCGACCCCTTCGACGGCGCCTCCGACGGCCCCTCCGACGACTGCCGTGGGTCTGCTGAGCGAAGACGATCAGGTTTTCGCTGCCATCAGGCGTTACTTCGAAGTGCTGGTTGAGGCCAACGATCCACCAGACCCGACCAGCACCCTCTGGGACGACGTAGCGACCCCCGACCGTGCAGACGCTCTGCGTGCCAAGGCTCAAGAGAACCTTGCTGCCCGTCGAGGAGTTCGCTGGCCCGTGGATCGACGGCCCCTGGTGCGCGCCCCTGCCACCGTCGTGCGCCGAGACTCCATTGCGGTGGTCGATGCCTGTGTGCGCGACAACCTCGTGGCCTACGACCTCGACACCGGTGCCGTCATAGACGACTCAGTTGCTTACTCATGGGTGCAGTTGACGGTCACCGACCACTTCGGGGGTCTGCTGGTGAGCCAATACAACAAGGTCCAAGAGTTTGAATCGGAGGGGCCGTGTATCGATGCCTATCAATAGCCGTCATTGTGGTGTTGATGTCGAGCACCACGGCATCGGGCGACGGTATCGACGGCACAGAGATCACAGAGACAGTCAGCGGCTTGGTGGTGACGGCAGGGGCCCCGGGGTCGTTGGCGCTCAGTTCTGAACCTGGCCGACCCGGCGGCGGAGCGACCGTGTACTGCAGTTGGTACCACTTCTCAGTCGTGTTCGGAGAATACCTGTTCAACCCGATCGGAGACTCCATCTGGCCGCAGGCCGGCAGCACCTACCTGCTCAACTGTTGGTCCAGCAGTCCCGCCACGCCATTGCCGGGATATCCCAGGATCACGCAATTCCGGGGGCGCGATAAGATCCCGGGAAACGCAGTCTCGACCGCGGACGCCGCGCAGTTCGCCATCAATTATCTGAATTTCGAGCGCCCGAAGATCGAACTGTCGCCGCGCGGTGAGCAAGTCGTCGGTGTCCCGACTTGGCTGGCGGTCACGAGTCGGCTTCAGTACGACCGGGCCTCGGCCAACGCCGGCCCCGTCTGGGCCACCGTGCGCGCCTCATTGCGCGACATCACCTGGGACTTGGGCAACGGTGCCAGCCGCGAATGCACGCGTGATGTCTCCAAGGTCTGGAACCCGGCGAATCCGCAGGACCAGAGCAGCCACTGCTCCTATACCTACACGAACAGCGGCGGATCACCCTTCAACGTGACGGTCACAGTCCGCTGGCGCATCGAGCAACGGACCAACGTCAACCCCGCCTGGCACCGGTGGGGGACGATCACCCGCTCGAGCAGCGTGTCCGTTCCGGTGACCCAGCTCCAGTCCGCGATCCGCTGAGGAGGCGCCGCCGCGAGCGGTGCCCGAGCAATGCTCAGCGGAGATTGCGCAGTATTGAACCGATGGAGTCGGGGAGGTCGCTGGCGATCAGGCCCGGGCCCCCCAGGCGGCCAGCGGTACCGTGGACCTGTGCGGCGACAGTTGCGGCGTCGAAGGGGTCTGAACCCTGAGCAAGCAGAGCGGCGGCGAAACCGGCCAGGACGTCTCCGGTTCCTGCGGTCGCCAGAGCCGAGGTGCCTGAGGTGACGACCCGGATCCGGCCGTCGGGCGCGGCGACCACAGTTGACGGACCCTTGCGAATCACCGTCACCTGATGCAACAGGGCGAACTCGCGGGTTCGTTCGAGCCGGTCGGGGCCCCCGTCGCCACCCAGTCGCAGCCATTCTCCGTCATGGGGAGTCAGGATCGTCGGTGCGCGGCGCGCATCGACCGCCGCGGCGACCTCGGCGGTCAAACCGCCGCCATCGATCACCAGCGGCACCGCCACGCCGAGCATCGCCAGCAGGCTCTCGGGGTCGTCGTTACCCAGGCCCGGGCCCACTAGCACGGCCCGGACTCGGTCATCGAGCCCGTCGAGAGCCTCTCTGGCCCAGCCGAGGGCCGGCAACCGCAGCACGACAGCCTCGGTCGGTCCTTCGTTCCCTTGGGCGCCCGGCATCGCCAACTGCACCATCCCGACCCCGGCACGCTGTGCAGCTCTGGCAGCCAGATGAGCCGCTCCCGTCATGCCGACGGAACCGCCGACGATGCGCAGACCTGAGCGCCACTTGTGGTCTTCGGCGGACCGCTTCGGGACCAGAGCCGCCACATCTGCATCCTCGACTGCGTGCCGCGAGGCTCGGCCCACGTCCAAGCCGATATCGACCACCCGAACCTCCCCGGCCAACGAGCGGCCCGGTTCCAATATGTGTCCCGGTTTGAGCGCCGCGAAAGTGACAGTGCGCTCGGCTTGAAGCGGCACGCCGAGACGCTGTCCCGTCAAACCGTCGACGCCCGACGGAATGTCAACGGCGAGAACCGGTTGCGCATCATGCACCAGCGGTGGCAGGTAGCCACGCGACAGCCCAGTGCCGAAGGCGGCGTCGATCACCAGGTCAACGAACGGGAGCGATTCCGGAGCATCGAGCGCATCGACCACCGAGACACACACCCCGCGTCGAGCCAGGTGGGCAGCCGCCACCCGGCCGTCGGCGCCATTGTTGCCGGGCCCAGCAAGCACGGTCACTCGCCGCCCGTAGACCCCGCCCATCAGCTCGATCGCCTCCCGGGCGACATGACGGGCGGCTCGGTCGATCAAGACCTCGACCGGCTCAGGCGCCGCCTCGTCGATCGCAGCCATCTCCTCGGGCGTGACTATCGCCAACATCAGCCGCCACGCCCAACGGCGCCGTCACCAGCAGCCCCACGCCGACGAACCCCGGTCGGGTTCGCCCCTGTCTGGCACATCGCGTCCTGGCGTGCCGCTGTCTGCTGTGTCGGGGTCCACTGCCCGCCTGTCTGGCGCAGAGGGTTCTGGCGTGCCGCTGTCTGCTGTGTCGGGGTCCGGTGCATCGCGTTCTGGTGTGCCGCTGTCTGGCGTATCGGGGTCCGGTGTATCCCTGTCCGACGAATCGGGTTCTGGTGCATCATTCGGCCAGGGCTACGACAACAGCCTGGGCGAGTTGGTCGGTGTGGCTGAGAGTGACAGCGAAGCGGGCGGCGCCGAAAGCAACGGCTCGCTCGGAAGCACCGGCATGCAAGCGCAGCTCGGGACGACCGTCGTCATGGTGGCGCACCTCGATGTCACGCAGCTTCATTGCACCGATGCCGCAACCCATCGACTTCACAGTCGCCTCCTTGGCCGCGAAGCGGGCGGCCAGTCTCGGCACCGGGTCGCCCGCCTGGTTTGCGTAAGCCACCTCTTCGACGCGGAACAGGCGCTCAATCAGACCTGGCGTCCGCTGCAATACGTCGCGGAAACGGTCGATATCGACAAGGTCGGTTCCGATGCCGAGCACTCCCGAAGCCTACCGCGCCGCCCACACGCCAGCCGAGCGCCGGACGGAGGCAGGCCCCGCGCTGTCGGCATCGGTGTCGCCGCGCGTCGGAGCAGCACGGTCTGCTGCGAGACGGGAAGCAAGGCGACGGTCGTGGTGAACTGTGCGCCGGCTCGACGCCCACTGAAGCCTGGCAGGGGACTCAAGGAACCCGCAGGACCCTGATCGGGTCGCTGTTGGAGGCCACGATCGCGGGGATCAGCCCCGCCAGCATTGAGGCTGTCGTAACCAGAATCGTGACAGCGAAAGAGAACTCCAGCGCCGGGACCGGTTGCGATGACATCCACCTGTAGAGGTGCGTTGCTGCGGCACCTCCGAGCGACCCGACGCTCGAGGTGATCGCCGCTTGCGATAGGACCAGTCGCACAATGTAGCCGCGGGTTGCGCCGAGCGCGCGCCGACGCCCGAGGTCGGATGCAAGCACTGTCACTGGGATCGTCTCGTTGTGCGGGGTTTGGATGTGCGTTCTGTCGGCGACGCTCGAGAGGATCGCCGCGACGGGCAGTGACGGCCCGGTCAACGGTTCGACAACCACGATGTTTGCGATGAGTCGTGTGGGTTCACCGCTAAGGATCAGTCGCTCGCAATCCTCGGCGCACGGCGCGCCGTTCCCGGTGGGAGCTCGCAGATCCCACGTCACCGAGCCGGATTGGAGGTTGGTGCGGGAGCCGGCCGTTACGGCCGACCACTCGGCATCAGAATGGACGAGTGTGACTTCCTGTCCCGGGGCGAGTTCACCGGACTGATCTATCGGCACAGACACCTGGAACTGCGGCGTCGATCCGAGAATATCGAAGAGCTCAAATCCCGGTGTGACTGAAACGCCGGGCTCGACGCCGCTGCGGATAGCCAGTCGTACAGGCAAGTCGGGGAAGAAGGTGACCTACCCGAGCTCGACGATCCCGTCTGGCTCGTGTCCACTGGCGGTTTCCCAGGAGAGGACCGCCAGTCTTGTCGACGTGCCGAACTCTCCATCGGCATCACCGTCGTAGAATCCCTGTGAGGCGAGGAACCTCTGCAGCTGTGCGACATCGGGTCCCGAGTCGCCCTCGGCCATGGTGCGAAACGCTGGCACGTCGCCTTCCAGCGCCGTCGAAGCGACAAGGTCCACCGAGTAGATGTGGGCGCCGGAAGTCACGGTGGTTGGCGTGCCCGGCGAGTGCCGCGAGGTCAGAGTGCCCGCACGCAGTGAACGGACACTTCCCTCGACCGGCCACAAGGCCGTTGCCGAGAACCTGATCGAACGGCCGATCGAGTCCTCGGTCACAGCTACCAGAAGCGGCTCCGACACTTCTGAGGTGGTGTCTTGCGGAGACCCCCAGATGTAAGCGGATGCCCACGCAGTCAAGCTGATACCGATAGCAAGTCCCAGCGCAAGAAAACCGAAATTTGCCGCGCGGCGCATTAGACCGTTGTCGGTTTCTTGTTCGGGTTCTTATTTCGGGGAGGCAGCAACGGATTCGTCCTCTGCAGTTCTACGGGCGCGGGCAGGAGAGCAACGATTCGTAATATGTGGCCAACGGCCCGTTAGACGGTGGTTCAACGAGTAGTCCAGGGCTCGAATCGCCGATCATGCCCACCCAGGGCGTCCAACTGTGGGGCGAATCGATGAAGGTTTCGAGGGTTGGAGGATCGGTCACTGGAAATCCGTTCTCAACCAGGCAATCGTGTACCGCGATGTAGGACTCGTAGATGATCGTGAATGTGTTCGGGTCAACGATCAGGAGAACGCCCAAGTCAGCAAGCGCCCTTTCGCAAGCCGCATTGATCGCGTTCACTCGCTCGAATTGGTCACCAAAACGGTAGTAGTAGAAGCCTGATCGGTACGCCGCCTCAGGTTCGAGCACTTCAACACCGAAGCTGCGGACGCATTCGCCGATCAGTCTGTCTATGGCGATGAACCCTGGGGGTATCCCTTCGTCTGGCAGCTCCTGCCCGGCGAACCAGGCTCGAGCCTCGTCAAGAAGGCCGCCATCGGGAATGCCGCCGCCAGGGTTGCTCGTCGACCACCGCATCAGACGTATCCGCGCCTGTACTGGGTTGCTCGTCAATCACCGCATCAGACGTATCCGCGCCCGTGCTTTCACTCGATTCGGCAACCCTTTCTTGATTCCCGCAAGCCGCGACCAAAGCGATGATGACCCCGCCGACCGCTAGCTTTGCTGCGACACGGGCTGGCAGGCGCCACAACACGGCAGGCGACGCGAACCTGTTTACCACCGTGGCGACGTCAGGCATCAACGCGAGCAATTGCTCCAACTGTTTGCCGGCCACCGCTCCCTCCCCTCGATCCAAGGTGCCCGCCTACCATACCCTGACCCCGACCGACGGCCCATCACCGCTCGCACCGCCAAGCCCCCGCGCTGTCGGCATCGGTGTGGCCGCGCGTCGGAGCGGCACGGTCTGCTGCGAGACGGGCGGCAAGGCGACGGTCATGGTGAACTGTGCTGGTCCTGAATCGGGACACTCCTGTCACAAGTCGGCGATGTCCACCAGGTCGATGAGGCCCTGGGGTTCGTAGACCCGGAAGAACACTACTGCCGCCCCAACCACGGCCCACCGGTCCATCGGACCCTTCCCCAACACCCGAACTCCGGGCAGCACAGCCAGCGGGCCATCGGCAATATCCGCCAGATCCTCCAACATCCGCGTTCTCTGCGTGTGGCCTTTGTCCAGAGCCCACGCGTCGAGTGACCCGTTGCTGCTTGAGACCCGCCAAGACACCGCTCAGGCCTTGCGAAGACTGACCGGCTCGCCCTCAGCGGCTCGGGCCGCCAGCTCGCGCAGGTCGTCCACGTCTAGCGAGTCTTCCAAGGCCCTCTCTACGAAGTAAGGCTCTGCGGCGCTCAGCTCAGCATCTCGCAGACGCCCGTGCGCTTCTGACAGCCTTTCCTTGCTGAGCAGGTCGTCGAGACCTGCCCATGGCCTCAGCAGCCTACTATCCGAAGCGCTCCTGTGCAGCGCGGGGAACTCCCAGTCGACGAACTCCAAGTCAACATCGGCAGCCATGACTAAGACCCAGAACACTTCTGCCTGCACGGCAGGCGACTCGAACCTGTTCACCACCGTGGCGATGTCAGGCATCAACGCGAGCAATTGCTCCAACTGTTTGCCGGCCACAGCTCCCTCCCCTCGATCCAAGGTTCTCGCCCACCATACCCTGACCCCGACCGACGGCCCATCACCGCTCGCACCGCCAAGCCTCAGTGGGGCCGATGCCGTGCCGCAGCCACCGACGGGCGACACCGTCGTCGGCACCGGCAAGCACCGCTGCGCGGTGCCCGTAGACCGGCCCACGAAGTCGATGGCCTCCGACGCGACCTGGTGAGGCGCTGTCTCGGCGCTAGGTTGTTCGCCAGTGGTCGGCGAGCACGTTGATCGGTAGGGTCAGCAGGTCGGCGACATTCTCAGTGGCGAGACGATCCTCGCGGAACACGTCCTCGGTCTCCACCACCGCGTCGTACAGGGCCGAGTAGCGGTTGCGGTAGCCGCGGAGCACGCCGCGGGCCGCGGCCGCGGTCAAAGACTCGGCGAAGCGCACATGCAGCAGGGTGAGGCCCGTCGTCACGTTGTCCTTCAGTTCAGGAATGATGATCACGCAGCGGTCGTCGGCACGTCCGCGGGCGACGAAGACCCGGCGCTCGAGCGCAACCTGGTGCTTGGTCCCCCGCAGTCTCGGAAACCGGTCGGTGCGCGACACGATGCGGCGCGAGATCCCGCCCCGATCCACGACCACTGCGGTCGCCTGTCCGGCACCGTCGGCGTCAAGACCCTCGACCCGGTAGCGGGTATGGCCCAGGACTTCATCGACCGCCGGGTCGAGATCGGCCAGAGTGCGCAACGAGGCATAACTCAGCCGGTCGCGCGGGGCGCCTGCCTTCAGGGCCGCGAAGGCCAGCGGCACCTCCAGCAGGGTCTCATCGGAGCGGGAGATGCCGACCGTCACAGTCTTGGCCTGGTGCTTGATCGCATCTATCGGCCTGGTCAACTCGTCGATCCCGACGCCGAGGGCCGCGGCGAGATCATCGAGGATCACCGCAGGCGTGCCGACCTTGCCGTACTCGATCTGATACGCCTCGAGGGGCGACGAACCCAGTGCGAAGCGGAACAGCGAAGCCAGCTTGACCGCCGTCGCCGCCTCGAGGTGACCGTTGTAGTCACCGGTGCGAATACTGTCGAAGAAGGCGGCAGCAGACTTGGTCAGTACCGGTTCGACCCGCTCCAGGGCCTGTTCACCGTTGAGGTCGCGACGGGCCGCGGCCGCCTCAATAGCGCTGTGGGCCTCACGCAGCGGTTGCGCCTGGGCATCGATGGCCAGAGCCGCCTCGTAGCCGAACAGGTGCCCCGCAACCGTCGACAGGATGAACCCCAGGCGGCTGTCGATCGCCGGGACCGGAAGCACCGCCAGAGCGTTATCGAAGCGACCATCGCCCTCGTCGGCGATAACCACCGGCGCAGCCTTGTGGGCCCTGAAGATCCCGACTTCCTTGGCGACGTCGTCGGCAGTTGAACCCGACAACCCGGCCGCACACACGACGATTAGGGGTTCCGCGGAGAGATCAATGTGCTTCTTGTCCTCAGTCGAGTCGGCCGACATCGACTTGTAGCAGAGTTCTGAGAGCTTGATCCGGATCTCGTTGGCGGCGATGCGGTTGGCTCCATTGCCCACCAGAGCCCAATAGCGGCGAGAAGGAGCGAACTGCCGGGCAGCATCGGCGATCATGTCGCGGCGAGCCAGGACCGTCTCCATCGCCTCGGCCACATCGTGAACGGCGCTCAGCAGCGAGCGGCGGTCTTCGGCACCCTCATCGCCCTGCAACTCGTCGGCTATCGCTATGGCCAGCAGCAGCCCCGCGGCGATCTGGGAATAGAAGGCCTTGGTCGAGGCGACGCTCATCTCCACATCGCGACCGTCTGAGGTGTACAGCACACCGTCGGCCCGATCGGTCAGGTCGCTGCCGCGCCGGTTGACAATGGCGATCACGTGAGCGCCTCGATTGCGCACAATGTCGACCGTGCGGTTGGTGTCGGTGGTGGTGCCCGACTGACTGATCGCAACGACCAGGGTGTCGGACATGTCCGAGCGCACCGCGAACCCCGACAATTCCGTTGCCAGCGTTGCCTCGCTGACTATCTGACCGTGCCGGACTAGGGCATTGAGGGTGACCGCGAGGCTCTGGCCTGCAACTGCCGCGGTGCCCTGGCCGACGATCAAGACCCGCCTGATGGACCCGTCGCGCAGAGCGCGGCGAACCTGATGGGGGAAGATCTCCTGCCCCAGCGACACCTTGAGACCGCCGTCGCCCTCGACGATCCTGCCCCGCAAGGTCTTGCGGAAGGACCCGGGCGCCTCGTTGAGCTCTTTGAGCAGGTAGTGGGGGCTGTCGCCGCGGTCGACATCGCGAGTCGTGATCTCGGCGGTGGAGACATCGTCGTCGGTGACCGGGATATCGGTGCCGTCGTAGGCTCGGCGCAGCATGCCCGCCACCGTCCCCGATTGTCGGCTGTCTAGTTCGATGATCTGACCGCGGCCGGCGTTGGGGTTGTCGGGATTGCCGGCGGTCTCGCCGTCCATGCGCACGTAGCGGGACGTCTCCTCGACGACGCCGTAAGGCTCGCTGGCAACAATGTAGGCGTCCTGCGCCAAGCCGACATAGAGCGCCTGTCCGCTGCCGCGCAGCGCCAACTGCAGACGGTGCGGTGCCACGGCCGTGCTCGCGGCGACAGCGACCGACCCTTCAAAGGTCGCCACGGTGCGGCGGAACGCCTCGGCGGACGAGTGCCCCTCCGCCAACCGCCGGCTCATCAGGGACGGGATGACCTTGGCGTCGGTGGTGATCGCCTCTTGAATGTCGACGTGCTCGTCGCCGATGAGGTCGGCGAAGTTGTCGACGTCGCCGTTGAGTGCACCCACGACGTAGGGACCGACCGATGAGACCAGCTCACTGTTGAGAGGATGAGCGTTGGGCTCAGAGATGATGCCGACCGATGCCCAACGGGTGTGAGCCAGCACGACAGCTTGAGCCGTGTCGTTGGCCAGCGCAGCCCCCAAGAGCTCGTCTTGGGCCAGAGCGGATCGCAGTGCCGCGGTGTTGTCGCCGAGCTCGCCGATCTCACTGGCGACCTTGTGGACCACGCTCAACAGACCGTCGAGCGCCCGCACGCTACCCGAGCCGAAGTTCTCATCGCTGCTGCGGCGCGCGATCTCCGCGGCAACCGCCGGGTCTTGGAGGTTGAGCGCGTGGTCGCTGATCAGCAGATGGATCCCGGCGGAGTCGCGACCCCGCACCTCGAGACGATCAAGAGCTCCCAGGGCCTGGTGAACCGACAGGAACGTCTCCAGGGCGCTGGGTGTAGTCGCGTTGGTGGCCAACTCGGCCACGCTGTCCGCTGCTCGGAGTCGGTCTCGGGTGATTGCCCAGAGTGCGTCGCGAATGCGGTTGAGTTCGTGGTTGCGTTGCTCCAGATCAGCAGTGCCGAGCGACGACTCTGATTCCAGCGCTGTTTCGATCTGCTGCACGGCACCGAGAATCTGATCGCAGCGCTGCGTCAGGGTGCCCGGCACGGAACGGTCTCCCAACAGCAACCTGAGACCGGGAACACCACGCAGTCGGGCATCGATGCTGCTCAGTTCGTCGGCAGCCCCACGCAGCAAGGAGCAAGCAGCGTCGCTGCTGCCAGGATCTGCGCTGTCACATAGACCCGAGAGGGAATCCTGCACCGCGGCGAGCGGTTCGACGACATCAGCGGCGTGCGGGGTCGGTCGGCTCGACGGTCGCCGGACGATTGCGATGATCCCACACACGGTTCCTCCAATACGGGGCCGAGCGTTTGCTGGTCCCCCGGCCGCAACCGTGGGAGTATCAATTGTAGAGCCGATCTCGTGGGGTGCCGCACACGCAGATTACTGGTCCGCTCAGACTGTGGCTTCCCTATGCGTACATCAGACCGAATATGCTTGAAGCGTGAACCCTGTCCACCCAATCCGCGCGGTAGCTGGTGTGACCCAGAGTGAGATGTCGCAACCGGCGGTGACTGCCTGTGAGTCGGGGGCGAAGAGCCCGACTTGGCGCACCGTCGAGCGAATAGCCGGTTCAGTGGGTCTCGCCTGCTATCCGCTTGGTGGAATGCCCTTCACTCGTGATCAAGCAAGAAGCATGGTCCTTCACTCTGCGATCTCCCAAGAATTGAGAACTCGTGGGGAATCGGTCATAGCGCTCGGTCGCTGGGGCCGTTCTCGGCGAGAACGAACTGCTGGTGATCGGCAGTCAAGCCATTCACGCTTCAACGCCAACCGATCTCCCGGTTGAAGCTGCTCGATCGGTAGAAGCTGATGTTGCGGCGTTGAATGATCCCAACCACAAAAAAGCTGACCTGATTGACGGGGCGATCGGTGTCAGCTGAGCAACAACTCCACCGCGTCGGCTAGAGCGTCTGCCTCCATCTGTGCTTCGGCGATGGTCTCGGCCTCGACCATCACCCTCACCAGAGGCTCGGTGCCGGACGGCCGAATAAGAATCCGGCCCTTGCCGGCCAGACGAGCCATCGCCGCGTCGATCAGCGGTGCACACCGTCGGTCGAGCATCCAGGCTTCATGGTCGGAAATCAACTTCGGCACCGCAACGTTGGACAACACTTGGGGCAGGCGGGTCATGGCCCTCGCCGCCAGGTCGGCCAGGCTCGTGTTGCGGCGGACGACGACATCCAACAGCTGCACCGCGGTCAGCAGTCCATCGCCGGTCGTCGCCAGGTCACTGAATATCACGTGACCGGACTGCTCACCGCCCAGCGAGAGGCCCCTGGCACCCAGCGCTTCAAGCACATAGCGGTCACCGACTCTGGTCTCGACGACTTCGATGCCCGCAGCATCCATGGCGAGCCGGAACCCGAGATTGGTCATCGCGGTGACGACCACGGCGTTGTCGGTGAGCACCTGACGCTCGTGCCGGTCCAACGCGCAGATCGCGATTATCTGGTCGCCGTCGACGAGTTCGCCGTCGGCATCGACCGCCAGCACTCGGTCGGCGTCGCCGTCGAACCCCAGTCCCGCATCGGCGCGCCTCTCAACGACCGCGTCTTGCAGAGACCTGAGATCAGTGGACCCGCAGCCGTCGTTGATGTTGTGTCCGTCGGGGGAGTCGTGGATGACTGTCACCTCAGCGCCAAGCCGCGTCAGAGCCCGTTCAGCAACTGTTGTAGCGGCACCGTTGGCGAGGTCTGCCACGACCTTCAGCCCCCCGAGGGTGCGACCCTCGAGGCTGTCGACAACAGCGCTCAGATGACGCCCGACCGCCTCGCGGTGCCGGTCGACGCGGTGCCGGTCGACGCTGTGCCCGTCGGTGCTGTGCGGGTTGACGCTGTGCGGGTCAACGCTGTGTGGGTCAACGCTGTGTCCGTCGGCCGTGTGCCGGTCGGCAGACTCTCGGGCCTCGGTGTCGTCGGTTTCGACAGATACTGTGTCGAGGCAGCCCGTCTTGAGGTATTGGTCGAAGCGATCCTGGATCTGCTGTTGGGCGTGGGCGCTGAGCTTCAGGCCACCGGGGGCGAAGAACTTCACCCCGTTGTCATGCCACGGGTTGTGCGAGGCGGACACCACAGCACCGGCGACCCCGTAGTCGTGGCACCACCGCGCCACCACAGGCGTGGAAACCACCCCGAGATCGACTGAGTGTCCGCCGGCCGCGGCGACGCCTCTGTGGACCGCGGCAGCGAATTCGGGGCTCGATGCGCGGGTGTCGCGCCCCACCGCGAAACCGTGTGAACTGAGGACCTCCGCTCCTGCACGGCCCAGCGCGGCGACCGCAGCAGCACACAGGACCGTGCGCGTGTCACCGCGCACGCCGTCGGTACCGAAACGCAGGCTCACGAACCCTCCTTCAACACCCGCTCCCCATCATTTCGAAGCGCCTCGGCACGGCAGCGGCGACGAGCCGCGAACTCGGCCCCCAGGGGCAGCGTGTCGGGAGGGTGCCGCCCAAAGGGTTAACGCTTGCTGTACTGAGGAGCCTTGCGGGCCTTCTTGAGGCCGTACTTCTTGGACTCCTTCTTGCGAGGATCGCGGGTGAGGAAGCCGGCCTTCTTGAGCGCATCGCGATGCTCGAGGTCAATCTTCACCAGACCTCGGGCGATACCGAGCCGGAGCGCCCCGGCCTGACCACTGGTGCCGCCGCCGTGAATCGTGGCATCGATGTCGTAGGTCTCGCTCGTCTCGGTCACCGCCAGCGGCTCAGTTGAGAGCATGCGGTGAGTGCGCGACGGGAAGTAGTCGTCGAGGGCCCTCCCGTTGACCGTGACGACACCGTTGCCATCCCGGAATCGGACTCGGGCGACGGAACGCTTGCGGCGTCCGGTGGACTGCATTATTGGTGAAGACATCAGCTTTGACCTTGTTCGGCTTGCCCACGCGCCACCGCGTGGGCGATCTCCAGCGGTTGCGGTTTCTGCGCTTCATGAGGATGCACCGGGCCCGCGTAGACCTTCAGTTTCTTTATCTGGGAACGACCGAGCCGAGTCTTGGGGATCATCCCCCGAATCGTGTCGAGCACCGCCTGCTCGGGCTTGCGGGCGAGCTTGTACCCATAGGTTTCGGCCTTGATCCCACCGGGGTGGCCCGAGTGGGTGTACAGGACCTTCTTGTCGGCTTTGCCACCGGTCAACACGACCTTGTCGGCGTTGACGATGATGACATGGTCTCCGGTGTCGAGGTGGGGAGAGTAGATGGCCTTGTGCTTGCCGCGCAGGATGTTGGCTACTTCGGTCGCCAGCCGACCGAGGACCAGGCCTGCGGCATCGACGACATGCCAGCTGCGTTCGATCTCGCTGGCTTTGACTGCGGTGGTGGACACGGGGCTCTCCAAGAGAAGTATGGGACTGTATGAGGCTAGGGCCTTGAGGTTCAAACGACACGTTCCCAGCCCGACTTCTCCTGGTTCCCGCGCCTGGTTCCCGCGCCTGGTTCCCGCGCCTGGTTCCCGCGTCTGGTTCCCGCGTGTGGTTCCCGCGTCTGGTTCGCCGGTGCGGCTCAGTCGTAGTGGGCGCGCCACAGCACCAGTCCGCGGCTCGGCGCGGGACTCGGGGCGGACTCGCGGCTCAGGGCCCGCAGCACCACACCCATATCGGCGACCTCGCGCCGACCGCGGCCGATCTCGACACACATGCCCACCAGGCTCCGCACCATCTGATGAGTGAACGCGCCAGCCGTGATCTCGAAGCTGACAGTGTCGCCGGACCGGTTCCACTGCGCTTCGCGAACCGTCCGCACGAACGTCTCGGCAGGCCGGCTCTTGTTGCGCTTCGAGAAGGAACTGAAGTCGTGGGTGCCGATGATCGCATCGCCAGCCTGTTGCATCGCCTCGACGTCGAGGTGGTCGCGTACATGCCAGGTGAAATGCCTGGTGAGCGGATCCAGCACGGCCCGGTTGTGGATGTGGTAGCGGTAGCTGCGTCCGGTGCAACTGAAGCGGGCATCGAACGTTGGGGCGGTCGCTTCGATCCCGTCGACCGCGATCGTCGGCCCCAGCATGCGATTGAGGGCCCGGCCCAAGGCCGTCGGCTCGAAATGCGACCCGTCGGCGTCGAACGAGACGACCTGGCCGCGAGCATGGACCCCGGCGTCGGTGCGCCCCGCTCCGGTGATGGCGACCGGGTGGCGCAGTACCTGCGACAAAGTGTCCTCAAGCGCTTGCTGCACTGTCGCCACGCCCGGGTTGCGGGCAAAGCCGTGGAACGGTGTGCCGTCATAGGCCACGTCCATCCGCACCCGGACGAACCCCGCCAGCGGGGAAGCCCCCAAGTAGCCACTGCAAGGCATCAACGGAGAGCCTACGCGAGTTCCGAGAGGACTCCCAGGCTCGACTCTCTGAAAAAAATTTTCAAGTTTGACTTGACAG
>JAHQYN010000049.1 GCA_024421085.1 Acidimicrobiia bacterium | reverse complement strand
TGTTCGTGGAGCGTGTGGTGTTGTTTGTTCAGGGCTTCGTTCTGTTCGTGTAGCGCTTCGTTCCGTTCGTTCAGGGCGTGGTTCTGTTCGTGTAGTGCGTGGTATTGTTCGTGGAGCGTGTGGTGTTCAACGGCGAGGCGATCAATGGCTTCTTGAGTATTGTTTTCGAGTTCCTTCAAGTTGCTTATCAGATCGGCGTTGTGCCGTTCGAGTTTGGCTATCTCGCTTGTGAGAACTTGCATTCGGACGCGCTGCCCGAAAGCGATGTCACGCAACCCGAGAATCTCCGAGGTCCGGTCATGGGTGTCGGCGTTGAGCGGATCAGCGCGGCCGACCGGATCGGAACTCCAGGGGTCGACATCAGACTGGCGAGCGGCACTCACCTCGATCCCTTGCTGGAGACTCGCTGACACGGGCTGTTGATGGTGAACGCGAGAGGAAACTCGGTGGTCGCGAACTCGTTGGGGTGTGGCGCGACGGTCCGGCTCTGCGGGTTCCAGATGATCGGCGTTGAGATGCATGTTTTTCGGGTTGTTCGGGCGCCGATAGGCAGGGTGGTACCATGGATCGGTCACGTCACCCCAGCGGTCGAGCCAACGGTGCCATTCCCAATCATACGTTTTCGGTTCACGGCTGAGGGTCTCATAGTGCAATAGAGTCGCGTGCGGCTCCACCACAACCCGCCAACCAGAGCGACGAATCTTCAAACACAGGTCGATGTCGTTGTAAGACAGCGGGAACAGTGCTGAAAATCCACCGAGTTCCAACACTAGCGACCGCCGAGTCATCAAGCAGGCACCGGTGACGGCTACAACGTCGCGAGCAACGGTACCGCCGAACCGGGCCGTTTCTTGCGGGTGCCAACCCTTGAACGGGTGGAGTGGAAGCCCGTGGTCTATCACTAGGCCAGCGTGCTGGACCGTGCCGTCGGGGTAACGCAACATAGCGCCGACGGCCCCAACCGTGGAGTCTCCGAAGTGGACCGCCAGAGCGTCTACAGCATCGGCATCGGCTTCCGTGTCGTCGTTGAGAAGCAGGATCAATTCGTTGCGCGCCTTGAGAATTCCGAGGTTGCAGGCGGCGGCGAAGTCAAAGTCGCCGGGCGGGCGCCGTGCGACCGATACCGACAAACCCGCGTGGTCCAAATCTGCCGGGTCGCCCTCATACTCGTCCCCCACGACCAGGATCACTTCAAGATTTCCGCGGCGACAGGCCGCGATGCTCGCCAAACAACGCTCAACAGAAATCGCCGCTCCTGGCTCCCTGCTCAGAGGTATTCCCGCGGTTGGAATGATGATCGATACCGCCGGGCAATATTCTCGGTCGACGACGAGCCGATTCTGGCCTTTGTGAGAACTGCTCTCAACCGTTGCTGCAATGCCGATTTTCTGCAGGTGGGCGTTGAGTTGGGTTTTTGAAGCGCCTCTTGGCGCTACGGAATGAACACTCAACACTGCTGGCACATGCAGGACCACTGCTCTGTTTTCGGCGAGGCGCAGCGGCAGCGTCAAGTCGGAGATGTCGCAGCCGAGTTCCGCTAGCGTCGAGCAGCGCACAGCCAAGGGCGAGGCGGCGGACGGTTCGGTGACTGCTCGAGTCGGAGACCACGCCGGTCGCCGCGTCACGACGCCTTCGATGTCGATGTCGCCGTACGCGCCGACAGCTTCGGTGTGATTGGCGAAAGCATCAAGTATGGCATTCTCGGCGGTTTCGGTGAGCCGCGCCCCGTCAGGCAGAAAAATGGCCGCGCCATCGCATCCCGGTTCGCAATTCGGTCTGTCCGCCGATGTCGAGACAACATGAAGCAAGTGCATGACTCAAGACGACGATAGCGTGACAATCCATGTGTCAGGTGGTTTCGATGTGGGTTCAGCGGTGTGCAGGGGTCGTGGGTGGCCTCCCGCATCGACGCGGTCACGGATTGCGACCTGTGCCGCGGCGCACGGGCAACCTCGCCCACCGCGCGGCCGAGCCCTGCGATGCGGATCAGCCAGCGAGTCGCCGGCGCGTGACAGGCGCGGGTTGCCAGATGGGTTCTTGGTCGATAGGGTACCGCGCTATGCCACTTGCCCCCCCCCCCCCCCCCCGCCCCCCCTTGTTCGCTTCGCCCGCGGGCCGCTCGGGCCACGGCCTCGCGCCGTGTGGGCCGCGTTGTCCCACCTAAGCTGCTTCGTTCGGCTTCGCTCGGCCTATATGTTGAAATACCATTCGATTCTCAACAAGCGTCAGAAACCGCCGCTACTTGGCAAGGCCGCTATAGTGGCTCTCACCCTTGCTTCTCTTTTTGCAGTGGTCACGTTTCTGGTACCCAGCATGGTAGCGGCTCAGGTAGCACCGTGGGAGGAGGTTTGGGAAATTGAACTTCCGCCGTACAATTTGACTTCGTCGCCGGTTATCGCTGATATCGATTCAGACGGCCGCAATGAAATCGTGTTTGGTCATCGTGACGGGCATCTGCGGGCTTTTGAGGCTGACGGAAGCCTCAAATGGGCAACACCAGCCGTGCCTGGCCCTAGCCGATCTGGGTGCCTGTCGCAGTCGACGCCGTCCGCGATCGATTCGAGTCCTGCTGTGGCTGATATTGACAATGACGGCACGTTTGAGGTGGTGGTCGGTGTCGGGTCTGCCGATCCGGCGGAACGCGACCAGAATGGTAGCGTGATAGTTTTTGATGGTCGCACTGGAGAGATCGAGTGGTCGTTCGCCCATAGCCGCGACAACGCCTCTCTATGGGGTTCTCGCGGCAACAACTCGCAAGCGATTGGAGATCGTGCGACCGCTGACGAAGACGGTTGGTGCGAAGGGACCTATTCGACTCCGGCGATTGGAGACATCAACGGCGATGGCATCGATGAGATCATCTTTGGCAGCTACGATTTCTTTGTCTGGGCCGTTGACGGCAAGGGCAACCCGCTTCCGGGTTTCCCTATAGACAATGACGACACTATCTGGGCTTCGCCAGCGTTGTTCGATGTTGACAACGACGGCGATGTAGAGATTTTCCTCGGAGGTGATTCTACTTTGGGCGGATATGTCGATCAACTTGGTGGAGTTTTCAGAGCGTTCGATTATCGAAACGGTCGGCCAGAAATATTCTGGCAACGCTTCGCGAACGATACGTTCCATTCGTCGGCAGCGATCGGCGACATTAACGGCGATGGTCGCTTCGAAGTGCTTACCGGAACCGGCGAGAACTGGCAAATTCAATGCATGGAACGGGGTCACAGGCAGTGTCGCCCAGGCGACGGCACCGACAACACAAGGATTTGGGCGTTTCATCTCGATGATGGCAGCAACGTACCCGGCTGGCCCGTTCGCGCCGACGACACGGTATGGTCTACGCCTTCGCTGGGCGACCTCGACGGCGATGGCTTGCCTGAGGTGGTGGTAGGTTCCGATGACACCAAGATTCGCGCTATCAAAGGAGACGGTAGCGTATTGTGGAGTGTGCAGCCACAACTCGCTCACTTGGGCGGTGGCGGATTTGTGCGAGGTTCAGCGGTGATCGTCGATCTGGACGGAGACGCAGATCAAGATGTTGCAATTTGGACGGCACGCGGTCTCGCCTTGCTGGACGGTTCCAACGGCGCTGAAATGGAAAGAGACCTTCATTGGACCCTTCGGACGGGTTTCACCGATTCTTTTGAGATGGCACCGGCGGTTGGGACGTTCAACGGCGAGCGTCGACTGATTTACGTCGCCAACACCTCTGGCAAGGTGAAGACAGTTCTTGCCGCACACCGGCTTCCCCCAACGAGTTCGAGAGACGCTTGGCCAATGTGGCGCCACAACGCGTTCCGAACCGGAACTGCATCGACCTCAGCGGCAGGTCACAGAATTCGCGGAGCGGATGAATTAGGTCGATATTATGCGAGACCACTGCAATGGTTGGTTGGCCGCGACTACATCGACCCTGGTTCAGGCGCCTGCATGTCGCCGCAAACCCCGGCGACCCGGGGCGAAACCGCCTTGTACCTTTGGCGGGTGAAAGGCCGACCGCAGGCCGTCCCGCACCGGTTCTCCGATGTCGCTGGCACCGAATTGAACCAGGCTGTAGCTTGGATGAGCGAGACTGGGATCACGACTGGCAAATCGCAGGAGCGCTTCGCCCCGAATGATCGGCTCACCCGTGCCGAAGTGGCTGCGTTCCTGCACCGCGATAGCGGATCAACCGAAATGTACCAGCATCCCTTCACCGATCTGACAGCATCGTGGCAGGAAGAGGGTGTCGCGTGGATGCACGCGTTAAAGATCACTACGGGTACTTCCGAGACCACGTTTTCTCCGAACATATCCGTAACGCGCGGTGAGCTTGCCACCTTCTTGTATCGCTACGCTGGCAGTCCAGATGTTGAGTTTGACCCCAACAGCGGCGACTGCTCGCCCAAACGCTCAGCCCGAAGCGGTTTTGCAAGATATATTGAGGTCGCAACCGGTGGATTTCAAGGCGGAATCAAACACACTTGCGCGCTTAGAGACGACGGCAAGATTAGATGTTGGGGTGACAACGGTCAAGGGCAGTTGAACGTTCCCGCCGAGAGTTTCAAGTCTGTGTCTGCGGGTGCGACGCATACGTGTGGTGTCACAGTCGATAATCGAATCCGCTGCTGGGGTGACAACCGACGGGGCCAGTCCAACGTTCCCGCCGAGAGTTTCAAGTCTGTGTCTGCGGGTGTGACGCATACGTGTGGTGTGACCGTCGATAATCGAATCATCTGTTGGGGCGACCCGCAACAGGAACGGCTCAACGTGCCGGCAGGTGAATTTGTTTCCGTGTCCGCGAACATTCTACATTCGTGTGGGGTCCGAGTTGACAATTCAGTCAAATGCTGGGGCGCTGACCAAAATAATAGTACCGACCCGCCCGAAGGACAGTTCAGTTCGGTTGCTGCAGGTGTGCATCATACATGCGGTTTGCGGTCGCAAGGTTCGGTGAGTTGTTGGGGGCGGGGTACCGATGGCCCACTGGCAGCGCCTCAAGGCCAGTTCAAGTCTGTGTCGGCGGGAAATCGCTTTTCTTGCGCTGTCCGCGCCAACGGCTCGATTCTGTGCTGGGGTGAAACAAACGGCGTGGCGGGTTTGCTGGAGCCACCGGCAGGCTCGTTCGAATCGGTTGATGTCAACAATGTCCATGCTTGCGCCATTCCCTCAGGAGGGGCAAACTTCAAGTGTTGGGGGATCGATGTATCGAGTTGACCCGCGAATCAGCGGTGTCCTCTCTGTTCACCCAAAACTGGTGCATAAACTCGGTGCGCTTCCACCGAGGCCGACGTGTCGCGACCACCGACGGAGGCTGCCCAACGACGGAAACTGCTGTGCCTCACGTTGCGCCGCGAACCTTCATGTGATCGACTGCCACCTCGAACGCGTAGCGTCAGAAAGTTTGTTCCTACCGTTGTAAACGTTCACGGCCTCATGTATCGTGGTTGCGGTGTCCAACGATCAACGGTCCAACGGCGATTTTGCCGATCGTGTCCAGGCAGAAATTGAGCGCGATGCGAAACGCCGTCTAAAAGAAGACCCGGTTCTGCAGCGTCTCGAAAGGGAAGTTCACGAGTCGTGGGTCCATGTTTCCCCAGGAGCTGTTGCGGAAAGTGCAAGTCCGCTGAGTCTGCTTGAACAAGTAGAGCAAGTGTCTCTGGTCAGCGTAGATGCGCCAACCGGTGACCGGCACCTGCATAGTTATGTCAAGAGAACTGCTCGAAAACTGGTTCGCTGGTATTTCCATTATGTTGTCAACCAGCTCAACGCCTTACATCATTATCAAAATCGTCTTCTTAGAGAGTTCAACTCGCGGATAACGAGACTTGAAATTGATGTTGGAGATGAGCCTGTTGTACGTGATCTATGTGATCCTGTTCCCGAACCCGAGCCGGCGTTGTGTGAACTGATAGCCACGACTCTGAAATCATTCCAGGGATCGATTTCGGTAGTTTCCTGCGGGCATGGTTCTCTTTTGGAAGCATTGGACAGGCCTGGTGTTGCGGTTCATGGAGTAGAGCAGAACGATAATCTTGTCACGCATGGTATAAACCGAGGGCTTGATCTTCGTGTTGGATCACCGATTGACCATCTCAGCAATTTCGGAGATTCCGCGCTCGCTGCGGTAGTGTTGGCCGGAGTTGTGGAGCACTACAAAGCGGGAAGTCTCGTGACCCTTCTCGGCGAAGCGTTACGCGTAACTGAAACGGGTGGTGTCGTTGTTGTAGCGGTCGCCGATCCGAGGACTAGGGTAGGTCCATGCGCCGATTTGATGCAGGGATTAGGTCTAGCACCGGAGACTTGGGCACTCTTGTTCGAGAAACATGGATGCAGCGTCGATACATTCGAGCTTAACGGCTCACGTGTTGAGAGCGTAGTCGTGGCGCGAGTTTCATGAAACGGTCGGTGGTCGTACACCAATTTACGGTATCTCTCAGCGGCCGCGACGCGGTGGGACATCACACGCTCCAAGTCGACGACATCCTTCGCGAACTGGGCGCGGAAACGACGCTGTATGCAGAACATATTGATCCACAGTTGAGTCACCGTGCACAGCATTATCGAGAACATGCGACTGGTCCCGCACCCGATTTCATAATCTACCAAGCGTCGATTGGTTCGCCTGTAGCTGACTACCTGCTTACCCGTGCAGAACCAATTGTAATCAACTATCACAATATTACTCCCGCTGAATTGTATTACAGGTATGTGCCGCAACTGGGCGCAGCTTTGGACCTAGGTCGCCGGCAGCTGACCCAATTGTGCCGCAAAGCGATACACGCTATCGCGGATTCGGAATTCAACGCGCACGAACTTCGCGCTTTAGGGCTCAGGAATGTCGCTGTTTTGCCGCCTCTTGTGGATGCTTCGGTGTTGCCTTCTAACGGTGAAATCAACCCAACTTGTGGTCGGTCTCTTGGAACTATACCGGCGACGCTGCTCTTTGTCGGACGTTTGGCGCCAAATAAGCGTCAAGAGGATTTGATAGCAGCGACCGCGATCTTGCGCCGGTGGATAAGTGATATTGAGTTGATCTTGGTGGGATCCTCCTCAGCGGATACGTATGCGCGCGCGTTGAAAGAATATTCGCAACGGCTTGGCGTTGACGATATCGTACGTTTTGAAGGTTCGGTTTCTTCGAAGCAGCTTATGGGACGGTATCAAAGCGCAGACGTGTTTGTGTGTCTGTCGATTCACGAAGGATTTTGTATGCCACTGGTGGAAGCGATGGCTTGGGGTGTTCCCATTGTGGCTTTGGGTGCCACCGCGGTTCCAGATACGCTGGGAGGCGCGGGCGTGCTTGTGTCGGACTCATCCCCGACGTTGGTAGCGACAGCGATTGAGCGCGTGTTGACCGATCAAACACTGCGTCAAGAACTGTCCGACCGTGGTTTGGCTCGTGCCGCGGAGTTGTCACCAGGGCCTACCCGCCAACGTCTGCGGCAATCAGTTGAAGCTTTGATCGCTGGTGAGGCTTCGCCCCAATGACCGATATTACGTTTGTTACTCCGCGCTACGGAGACGAAGTGATTGGTGGTGCGGAGGGTGCGGCCCGGTCGTTGGCCACGAGATTGAGCGCCGACGGTGTGAGCGTCGACGTGCTCGCCTCGCGCGCGCGCACCTATTCGACCTGGGAGGACGACTATCCTCAAGGCACTAGTGTCGAAGATGGCGTGTCAGTACATCGGTTCAGCATTGACTACCCACGTTCCAAAGACTGGGAGAAGTGGATCGCTCAAGTCATCCCGCGTGCCGATGTCGTCCCCAATGAAGAAGGGCTGGCTTGGATCGACAACCAGGGTCCGACAAGCAGCGCGCTCATCGACGCGGTCGCCGACGTTAGTGACGGTGTATTAGCCTTTACGCCTTATCTGTATCACCCCACAGTTCGAGGTTTGCCGGTGGCTAAAGTACCTTCAATTTTTCATGCCTGCGCTCATCCAGAACCGCCGCTGAGAATGCCGCTCTTTCATGATGTGTTCGGGGCTGCTACCGCGTTCTCTCACTACAGCCGTGCGGAACAGGCACTTGTGTGGTCGATGTTTCCGAAAACTATGACTACTCCGCAGGTCGTCTCGGGATTGCCGGTCGAGCTACCGGCCTTTGAAATAGATCAGCGCGCAGCTCGTCAGGCTTGCGGTCTCGGCGATGATCGATTCGTGATGTGCTTAGGTCGAATTACCCACTCCAAGGGTTCTTACGAACTTGTGCAGAGTTTTGTCAGGGCCCGGCGGCAAGATCAAAATGTCAAACTCGTCATGGCAGGTCCGGTGATGGACGAGCCGATCGATCATCCAGACGTGATTTGCGTCGGCTCCCTGTCTGAGGAGCGGAAATTCGGGTTGTTGGCTGCCGCGGATGTGTTGATCAATCCCTCACCTCTCGAATCTTTCTCGCTGGTCCTCCTTGAAGCTTGGCTGGTCGAAACTCCAGTGCTCGTGAACGGTTGGTGCGGAGCGACTCGAGAACACTGCGTCCACTCCGGAGGCGGCCTCTCTTATCGCACATTCTCGGAGTTTGAGGTGGCGCTCAATCGGCTTCTGGGCGACGACACACTGCGCTCTAGGCTGGGGCGAGCAGGAAATGCCTACACCGACGACAATTTCTGTTGGCCTGCGGTGCGCGACCGCTACCAGGCACTGCTCAGTCGGATCGCCTGATCGCACAGACCCGGCCCCGCGTGTTCATCGGGGGATTCGACGAGCACCACCGACCGCCGATCCACAGCGACCCGGCCCCGCGTGTTTATTCGGGGGATGACTGAGGCGGAGGGCGTGACCCAGATCGACGCGCCCGGCCCCGCGTGTTCAAGGGATGGCGGCCGCGTCGCTGTCGTGGCCGCATGGCGACCCGCCAGCGGACGAGGAGGCGATTTCAGCACGGCCAGCAGCCTTGAAACCCGGGCCCCCAACGTCCAACGCCAGCAAACTCTGTCGGCGGGTCGCGACAGAGCACAACCCAGACGTGTTGGGCCAGACGTGTTGGGGTGACGCAGGCTAGGCGCCGATGATGACAGCCACGGTGAACATCAAAGCCAGAACTGCGACGGTAGCCGAAAACGCCCACACATCCCGGCTGCGCGTGCCGGCAAGTTCGGCGAGCGCGGTCTTCACGTCTGCGCCGAGCCCGTCGATCTTCGCGTTTGTTTGAGCCAACCCGCCGTACATTTCGGCACGCAAGTTCTCAGTCTTGGCATCGGCCGCCGCGAACCCGGCGGTCATCTTGGCGTCGGCGGCTGTGAACCCGGCGTTCATGTCGGTGCGGATGTTCTTGCGGTCTGTTTCGGCGGCTGCGAACCCGGCGTTCATGTCGGTGCGGATGTTCTTGCGGTCTGTTTCGGCGGCTGCGAATCCGGCGTTCATGTCGGTGCGGATGTTCTTGCGGTCTGTTTCGGCGGCTGTGAACCCGGCGTTCATGTCGGTGCGGATGTTCTTGCGGTCTGTTTCGGCGGCTGCGAACCCGGCGTTCATGTCGGTGCGCAGGATTTTGCGTTCTGTGCCAGCTTCGTTGAAGCCTTCCGCCATCTTGGTGGCCAGGGCTTGGAGGTCGGTATTGGTGGGGTACTGCTCCCAGCCTCCAGGTGGGCCTTGTGTCATGAGATATTCCGCTCCGTTGCTTCCTACTAGTTCTGACAACGTACCATACAGTTCTGAGCGTGTCTCTTCGGTTAGGTACATTTCCGCCTCCTTAATTCGCGTGCGAGAACGTCTCGTGCGATCAAGACCGCACGCTAGCGCCTGTAATGTATGGAGGCAACATCAAAAGTATCAAAGCCCCTGATCAGTAGCCGGTAACCGGTTGGACGGGGCCGGTGAGTGAACTCAGCAGGGCGTCGATTGCACCGTCGGCGATGGCGACCATCTCGTCGTCGGTGCGGTCCTGGATGGGGTGCTCGGTCAGGACGTGGGCTATGTCACCCCCGAGGCTCCTGCTCTGCTGCTTTGCGCCGTCGGCGAACTCGATAGTGGCAACGAACACCCCTGGAATGCCCCGGCGCTCAAGATCGTTGATGTCGTGCACACTGCACGTCGTGCAGGAACCTCAATCGGCGAGCGCCTCGATCACCGCGTCGCACGACACAGCGATCTCATGGCGCAGGTCAACGGGGGCCGGCTTGGTGAACGTCGGCTTCTTATAGCGCTTCACCTCGGCGCCGAACCCGGTCAGCTTCTCCTGCACTCGGTCGAGAAAAATGTCTCCACGGGGTTTGGAGATGTCGAGCAGTCCGACCGTGAGTCCGTTGAGAGACTCGGGTCTTACGACGCGCTCACGCTTTTCTGGCCGCAACTCAGCGGTGGGATCCAATACAACAGTCATCGAGTGATCTCCTTTGTGACGGTGACGCTACCGGTTGCGCCCGTAACCCAGCCGGCGATCGTGGTGGAGAACAGGCCGGCTCGGCTGCCTCCGTGGACGACATGGATGCCTCCGGGCGGGAACTTCGGCAGTTGGCGGCCCGCCACCAACGTCGGCATTCCCTCCTCGATTCCGTCGGCGCCTGCGACTATGTCGTCGCCAGCGACCATCAACTGTGCTTCGAGTTCTGCCAGGAAGCGGGCCCTGTCCCAACCAGCATCCCGATACCGGGCCATATGCTCGGGGCTCATCACGATCACCGTCTCCATCTGCATCACCATTCTCGGGCTGACGTTGACGCGCAGCATCTCGGCGAAGTGCTTGGTGAGCGATTCGGCTGAGCGGGACTTCTGATCGAACATCAGTCGGGGGCCTTCTCCAGGGAAGAGGGTGACCGTGGAGGCGCTGCGGTCGAATCCTCGGGACTCGGCGTACGTGTCGAATGCGCTGCCCTCCTCGTCCTCGGCGAAGCACAAACCGATCTTCGAGGGACTGCCCTGGGTTGCGCGGTCGACTCCGCCCGGTCTTCCCCCGCCGACGTTGCGGACGACCAACTGCAGGGCCCGACCGATCGTGGAGTTGGCGCGGTTGCCCTGCCCGAGCAGGTTCGCGCCGCTGTTCATGGCGAGCTCGGCCCGTATGGGTCCGTTGACGATGAGGATCGGCCCTACCGGCATGGTTGTGGCCAACAGTCCGTGCATGTTGAACTCGTCGGTACAGGCGGCGGCGACCGCGGTGAGCACCACGGGCAGGTACTCGGGCCTGCATCCGGCCATCACCGCGTTGACGGCGACCTTCTCGACGGAGCATTCGACCAGATCGGGTGGCACGACGGCCACGATCTCGTCGGGGGCGCGGCTCGTGCCCTCGAGCATCCGCAGTACCCGCGCCTCGGTCGGTGGCACAACGGGCATCCCGTCGGTGAAGCCGCGGTCGAACATGGCTTCGATGTCGTCTTCGAGCGAGGCCAGTTCGATCCGGCGACTCTTGAGTATCGACCCGGAGAAACGCACGGCGAGTTCGTCGCTGAGATTGGGGTCGACGCTGAGGGAGCCGCACCCCGGCCTGAAGTCGGGAAGGCCACCTCCGAGGTCGTCGAGCCCGCTGAACTCCTCCCACTGTCGGCGGGACCAGCCGACGATGCGGTCGGTCTCAGTCCCGTTGTCGACCCGCAGCAGTGTGGGCACCGTCTCGATCCGGTTGTGCCACGACATCGCCAGGTCTTCGTCATGGACAACCCACGGCGCAGCTTGGGGGAAGTCGGGGAAGTCGGGGTCGTCCTGGGTGACGACAGTGATGCCGACGCGTTCGGCCATGGCGGCCAGCACCGGGGCCACCAGCACACAAGTGGGGCAGTCCTTGTGGACCACGGCGACGAGACCGTCTGGGAGCGGAGCGGACTGCGGACTGGCCACCCGTCAACTTTGCCACACCCCGAGGCCGAGCGGGTAAGCGGGACGATGCCGACCGTGCCGAGCGCGCCTTCACCCGCCCTGCCCGGCCCTCACCCGCCCGCGCACTTTCGAGGAATTGGCGGTTGCGCTGACAGAAGCGACATTTGTCACACTTGGTTCGCAACGCCAGTCGGCTCGCGTACGGTTCTAGGACAATGGGGGAGAAGCAAGAGTCTGTAGTTGTGTCGTTCCACGGTGTCCGTGGTTCGACGCCGTGCAGTTGCCCCACGGTGCAGCGCTACGGCGGCAACACCAGTTGTGTCTCGGTGGAGACAGCCGAAGCGGACCCGATCGTGTTGGATCTCGGCACCGGGCTGCGCCCCTGGGGCCGTGCGCTGGCTGGCCATACCTCCTTGACGTTCCATGCGCTGGTCACGCACCTCCACTGGGACCATATTCAGGGTCTGCCCTTCTTTGCTCCGTTGCTGCGCCCGCAGACCACGCTCAACATCTACGGCTCCGTGCGTGCCCCCCCAGCCCCCGCTCACCACCCACGGCCCGCCCGGCCCGCCGGAGTCGCGGGCGGAGGCGTTCGCCCGGTTCACCGCCCCGCCGTTCTTCCCGATCCGTACCGCAGACCTGCCGGCCGCGATCAATTTCCACGACGTCGACAGCAGCGACTTCATGCTGGGCCCCGCCTCGGTGATGGCGAGGCCCGTACCGCATGTGGGCAGGACCAACGGCTACCGGCTCGACCTCCACGGATTCTCGGTCGCCTATGTTCCGGACCACCAGGAGCCTGTCGGCGACCCGACCCGGGTAGACGATCGGGTGCTTGAACTGTGTGACGGCGCCGACCTGTTGATCCACGACGGACAGCTGTGGCCCGACGAACTGATGTTGAAGCAGCGCTGGGGCCACAGCACCCCCGACTACGCCCTCGAGGTCGCCCGCCAAGCCGGGGTTGAGACGCTGGTGCTGTTCCACCATGACCCCGCCCACGACGACGCTTCAGTCGACGATATGGTGCAGCGACTGAGGGAGCGAGGTTCTGAAGTGGGGGTGAGCAGTGTGCTGGCGGCCACCGAAGGCACTAGCCTGACCTTCACCGCCCAGAGCGCCCGTTCGACCTCGGGAGGGATCTGATGGCCATCGACTCAAGTGAGTTCCGCCGGGTGCTCGGGCATTTCCCGACGGGTGTGACTGTGGTGACCGCACCGACCGAGCAGGGTCCTGTCGGCATGACGATCGGGTCTTTCGCGAGCGTCTCTTTGGACCCTCCGCTGGTGATGTTCTGTGCGGGCAGGGAATCGGCGACCTGGGCGAAGATGTCGGGTACGGACCGTTTCTGTGTGAACGTGCTCGGAGACGACCAAGCCGACGTGTGCGCGGTGTTCGCCAGCAAGGACGACGACAAGTTCGCCGGGATCGAATGGAGCACCAAAGTCACCGGCACCCCGGTTATCGGCGGCTCGATCGCCTGGATCGACTGCGAACTCCATGCCGTGCACGACGGCGGCGACCACGACATCGTCGTAGGTCTGGTCAAGGAACTCTCGACGGAGAGCGGCACTGAGAGCGGCCCCGAGAGCGACCCAGAGTCCGGCCCTGAGTCCGGCAGGGGTCCGCTGCTGTTCTACCGTGGCGGATACGGCCGGTTCGAGCAGCTCTGATGCCGATCTACGCCCTCGGCGACCGCATCCCCGAGATCGACGCTGACGCCTACGTCCACCCGGACGCGACCCTCATCGGCAGCGTGGTCCTCGGCCCGCAGAGTTCTGTGTGGCCCAACGCGGTGATCCGCGCCGATGACAACGTGATCAGCATCGGGCGGGGCTCGTCGGTCCAGGACGGCGCGGTGCTGCACTGCACTGAGGTGCATCCCACCGTCATCGGCGACTGCGTGACGATCGGCCACCTGGCCCATCTTGAGGGCTGTCAGATCCTGGACCGTTCGCTGGTCGGCAGCGGTTCTGTGATTCTGCACGATGCGGTCGTCGGGCCCGAGGCGCTCATCGGAGCCTCGGCGATGGTGCCCGCGAAGATGGTCGTGCCCGCCCTGGCGATGGCGTTGGGGGTGCCGGCCCGGATCCGCGAGAACGCGCTCACCGAGGGGGCCAACAGCCTCAACGTCGAGAGCTACATCCGCCGTGCCAGCTACTACCCCTCGGCGCTGCGCCGAGTCGATTGACGCAGAAGTGCCACAGACGTAGACGTTCGGCCTATTGGTTGTTACTATCTGGGTAGGAGAAATAGGTTGAGCAGCGCCTCTAGGAGCGACAGAGCATGACATCCACCGACATCGGCGTCGACCTCGGCAAGTACCAACTCGGTTGGAGCGACGAGGAAGACTACGTCTTCAAACCCAAGAGAGGCCTCAACGAGGAGATCCTGCGCGAGATGTCCTGGCTCAAGGGCGAGCCTCAGTGGATGCTCGACTTCCGGCTGAAGTCGTACCGGCGATTCGGCAACCGCCCGATGCCCCACTGGGGTGGCGACATGTCTGATATCGACTTCGACAACATCTACTACTACATCAAGCCCACCGAAGAACTCAGCGACAACTGGGACGACGTCCCCGAGTCCATCAAGAACACCTACGAGAAGCTCGGTATCCCCGAGGCTGAGCGGAAGTATCTCGCCGGGGTGACCGCCCAGTACGAGTCCGAGGTCGTGTACCACCGCAATCGGGAGGACCTCGAGGCACAGGGCGTGCTGTTCTCCGACATGGACACGGCGCTGCGCGAGCACCCCGACATGGTGAAGCGCTACTTCGGCAAGGTCATCCCCCCCAACGACAACAAGTTCTCTGCGCTCAACAGCTCCGCTTGGTCGGGAGGCTCGTTCATCTACGTGCCCCCTGGAGTCGAGGTCGAGATGCCGTTGCAGGCCTACTTCCGGATCAACGCCGAGAACATGGGCCAGTTCGAGCGCACCCTGATCATCGCCGACGAGGGGTCGAAGGTGCACTACATCGAGGGTTGCTCGGCACCGACCTACACCTCCGACTCACTGCATTCCGCGGTTGTCGAGATCATCGTGAAGCCGTCGGCGCGGGTGACCTACACGACCATCCAGAACTGGTCCGACAACGTGTTCAACCTGGTCACCAAGCGTGCCTACGTGGAAGCTGAGGGCCACATGGAGTGGATCGACGGCAACATCGGCTCGAAACTGACCATGAAGTATCCGGCGGTCGTACTCGCCGGCCCCAAAGCCTCCGGTGAGGTGCTCTCTGTTGCTTACGCCGGGCCGAACCAGCATCAAGACACCGGTGCCAAGATGACTCACGCGGCTCCAGAGACGACCTCCAAGATCGTCTCGAAGTCGATCTCAAAGGACGGTGGCCGCACCTCGTATCGGGGCCTGGTGCGGGTTGAGGACGATGCCTACGGCTGCAAGAGCCATGTGCAGTGCGATGCGCTGATCCTCGACGAGGATTCCGTCTCCGACACCTACCCCTACATGGAGGTCGGTTCGGGCGATGCCGTCATCGGCCATGAGGCCACGGTGAGCCGGGTCGCCGACGAGCAGCTGTTCTATCTGCAGAGCCGCGGCCTGACCGAGGAGCAGGCAATGGGCATGATCGTCAACGGCTTCATCGAGCCGGTCACCCGCACGCTGCCGATGGAGTACGCGGTCGAGTGGAGCCGCCTGATCGAACTGCAGATGGAGGGAAGCGTCGGCTGACACGCTGCCGGTCGACCCTGCCGGTCGACCCTGCCGGTCGAACTCTGCTGATTTAGCCCTGTCGGCTCGCCCGGCAGATCAGTGGATCGGGTTAGTGACGCGGCGCGGTCAGTGCGCGACAATAGGGGAATGCCGATGCGCCAGGACTGCAAATACTTTGAATCCCGCACGTATGCCAACGGCGACACCGTCCGCAAGTGCGACCTCGACCTTGCGCCCGAGGCGCCTTGGCGCTGCCCCGACGACTGCCCGAAGTACACCCGGCGCATGGCGGACGTGAACTGGAGCCACGGATCGCTGATCACCCCGGCCACGCCGGAAGAACCATCGAGCCTCGGCAGCGACGACAGCATCGGTGCGCTGCTCGACGCGGCTGAGGACATCATCAACGAGGCCGCCCCCGAGGTACTCCAGGAGATCGAGGCCGAGCAGCAGCGAGCCTCGCGCCGCGGTTTGGGCCGCTTCCTTCGCCGCCGCCCCCGCTGAGAGCGGCGCTGCTTGCGCCCGGCGTGTTGTTGGTGCCCGGCGCGTTGCTTCTGCCGGGCGTAGCCGGAGCCGCGGGGCGTTGTCGGGGGCGGGTGTGTTGTTGGTGCCGGGCGTAGCCGGAGCCGCGGGGTGTTGTCGGGGGCGGGTGTGTTGTTGGTGCCGGGCGTAGCCGGGGCCGCGGGGCGTTGTTGGGGGCGGGTGTGTTGTTGGTGCCGGGCGTAGCCGGAGCCGCGGGGCGTTGTTGGGGGCGGGTGTGTTGTTGGTGTCGGGTGTGGCCGGGGCCGCGGGGCGTTGTTGGGGGCGGGAGTGTTGTTGGTGCCGGGCGTAGCCGGGGCCGCGGTTGGTGGTGGCGGCGTACCGAAGCGGTGGGAGCGGTGGGGGAGAGGGTCGCTGAAGTGGGCGGGGCTGGTGCCGCTTGGTGGTGGCGGCGGTAGCATTGCGGGTGTGTGTTGGCCCTCGGGCCGTCTTCATCGGGCAGGGTCATGACTGAATTCTCAATAGATGCCGCAAGGGCCTTGGCTGGCCCGTCGTGGCTCGTTGATCGCCGGGTGAGCGCAGCAGAGGACTTCGCCGCGGCCGTACCGCCCGACGTGGCCGACGAACAGTGGCGCTACAGCGCAATCCGCGAGTTCGACCTGGCACAGTTCGTTCCCTCACCTGAGTCCTGCGCCGCTCCAGCGCTTGATTTCGAGTTGGACGCGTCCGCTGTGGTCCGCACCGTCAACGGGCGGATCGTCTCGGTCGAGTCGACTGCTGAGTTCAGTGCCGCCGGCGCCTACGCGGGTCCGCTCACAGGTTCTGAGCAGGGGCCCGACCTGCTGGGGGCGGTGGGCAGCGAGGCGGCGGGCTACTTCACGATCCTCAACGACGCCTTCGTGGCAGACCCGGTGCCGATTCGCGGGCCGGGCGGGGGCGTGGGCGGCGAGGCGGCGGTCTACTTCCCGACCCGCACCGACGCCTTGGTGGCAGCCCGGGTGGTGATTCGAGGGCCTCGCGGGGTCGTGCTGCACAAGCCGATCGTGGTGACGCATCATCTGAGCGGTTCGGGGGCCGCCGCGTTCCCCCGGCTGGTTGTCGACGTCGGCGCCGATGCGCAGGCCGAAGTGCACGATCACCACACATCCGACAGCGGCGCACTGCTGGTCTGCCCGCTGACCGAGCTCGACGTGTCGCCTGCGGGCCGACTCGGATACCTGAACGTGCAACAGCTCGGCTCACGCACCTGGCAGTTCGCCTCGCAGTTGGGGCGCGCTGGGCGCGACGCCAGGCTGACGGTCGCCACCGCGGCCTTCGGCGGCGGCTATGCCCGCACGCGGTCCGATGTGCGCCTGGTGGGCCGCGGCGCCGATTGTGACCTCTCGGCGCTGTACTTCGGCGACCGGCGACAGGGACTCGACTTTCGCACCTATCAGGATCATGTCGCTGCGGACACGACCTCCAACCTGCTCTACAAGGGTGTGGTGAGTGACGAGTCCCGCAGCATCTACACGGGTCTTATCCGAGTGCGTCCCGATGCTCGGGGAACCAATGCCTTCCAGACCAACCGCAATCTGAAACTCGGTGAGGACGCCTGGGTTGAATCGGTCCCGAACCTTGAGATCGAGAACAACGATGTGCGCTGCAGCCATGCATCCGCGGTCGGTCCTGTGGATGCTGAGCAGCGGTTCTATCTGGAGAGCCGCGGTGTTACCACCGGCGAGGCGGAGCGTCTGATCGTGGCCGGGTTCCTGAGCGAGGTGCTTGAGACGATGCCGGTAAAGGCAATGCATGGGCCGCTCAGGTCGGCGATAGACGCCAAACTGAGTCGCCAGAGGCGATCCGAGGAGGCCGCGTCGTGAGCGTTCACGAGTTGTTTCCCTTAGTCGATCTTGAGGCGGGCTCGGCGCGCAAGGTGACCCTGGAGGGGCATCAGATCTCGCTCGTGCGCATCGACGACGATGTGTATGCCATCGGCGACGTCTGCAGTCACGAGGATGTCTCTTTGTCTGAGGGCTATGTCGACACCGAGGAGTGTCTGCTTGAGTGCTGGCGCCACGGGGCGATGTTCAACCTGAAGACCGGCGATGCCGAGACCCTGCCAGCGATCCGTCCAGTGCCGGTGTATGACGTGTCGGTCGTCGACGGAATGATCCAGTTGGTGATCGATGAGCGGTCCGAACCTGCGGTGAGGACTCGGGGGCCCGGCGACTCTGGACCGGGCGAACGGGGGCGTGTCGATGAGTGAGCTCGTGGTCGAGGGCCTGCGGGCCCGGGTCGGCGGACAGGAGATTCTCACCGGCGTCGATCTGGCGATGTCCTCGGGGGAAGTCCACGCGGTGATGGGACCCAACGGGTCGGGAAAGTCGACCCTGGCCCACGTCTTGGCGGGCCGCCCCGGAATCGAGGTGCTCGGCGGCTCGGCACGGCTCGACGGCGTCGAGCTTTTGGATCTGCCCGTTTGGAAGCGGGCCCAGGCCGGTCTGTTCCTAGCGATGCAGTATCCGACGGAGGTTCCTGGAGTGGCGCTCGCCGACCTGCTGCGGGCGTCGGTGAGCAGCAGCGACGATGCCGCTGAGATCGAATCGTCGATGCGCGTCGAGGCCGAGCGCATCGGTTTCGACGAGAAGTTCCTCGCCCGGCCGCTCAACGTCGATCTCTCCGGTGGCGAGAAGAAGCGCAACGAGACGCTGCAGCTCGGAGTGCTGCGCCCCCGTTTCGCGATCCTCGACGAACTCGACTCGGGTCTCGACTTCGATGCCTTGCGCCTAGTCGGTGCCCGGGTGGAGGCCGCGACCGAGGAAGACTCCGTGGGGGTGCTTGCCATCACCCACTACAGCCGCTTGTTCGAGCAGCTCCGGCCCGACACCGTGCATGTCTTTGCCGGGGGACGGATTCAGCAGACCGGTGGCGCCGAGCTGGCTCAAGAGTTGGAGGACACCGGTTACGAACGTTGGAGTGATGCGCCACCGGCCGTCGCATCGTCGGCAAAGCTGCCCGCGGACCCTTTCGCCGAAGGCCCCTTTGCGGATCCGTTTGCCGATCCGCTGGCTTGAAGCCTGTCGCTGGGGCAGACTGCAGCCATGGCGAGAACTCTGCTGAGCGACGATGAGATCACAGACCTGTTGGCGCAGTTTCCCGAGTGGCGACGTGACGGCGACCGGCTGTGCCGTTCATACCAATTCGATGATTTCGTCGAGGCCTTCGGTTTCATGGCCGAGGTGGCACTCGTCTCAGAGAAGTTGTTCCACCATCCGGAGTGGAGCAACGTCTACAACCGGGTGGAGGTTGCCATCACCGACCACGCCGCGGGCGGAATATCAGACAACGACCGCGCCTGGATCGAGCGAGTCGAGAAACTGAGCCGTTGACCCCCGTCTACACCGTTCTGGCGGTGCCACGGCGCGGAAACCGGCGCATGGCACCGCCAGAACGAATGGGGGACTGTTAGTCGTTGAGCGCTTGGGCGAGAGTGTTCCAGCTCAGCGTGGCGCACTTGATCCGTATCGGGAACTTGACGACTCCGCGCAGCGCTTCTAGATCGCCGAGTTGCATGCCGTCTGAGGTGCCCTCGAGGTCTATCCCCAGAGCCGTTTCGCTGCCGTCGCCGCCGATATCGGTCTCGTGGATCGACATGAGCCCCTTGAAGGCCACGATCAGCTTGCGGGCCTCTTCAACCGTGCGGCCCTTGATCGCCACCGACATCATCGACGCCGATGACTGACTGATGGAACAACCCTGGCCGCCGATCGCGACATCGTCGATCACGCCTGCGTCGTCGACTTGCAGGTAGACGATGATCTCGTCGCCGCACAAGGGGTTGAAGCCCTCGGCACGGCGCGCCGGCGGGGTTTCGAGCTCTCCGCGGTTGCGGGGTGTGCGGTAGTGGTCGAGGATGATCTCGCGATAGAGGTCTTCAAGGCCAATCATCTTGTGTTCTCCTAGAACGAGAAGATGTCGTCGACCGCGCTGAGGGCGTCGGCGAGTTTGTCGAGGTCGGACTTGTCGTTGTAGACGTAGAGCGATGCACGCGATGTTGCACTGGTGCCGAGCACGTCCATGAGCGGTTTGGCGCAATGGTGCCCTGCGCGCACCGCGATCCCGGACTGGTCGAGTACCTGGGCCACATCGTGGGGGTGCACATCGCCGTAGGCGAAAGACATCACTCCGCCGCGCTCGGCCGGTTCGGCCGGACCATGGACGGTGATCTTGTCGCCGTGGCGCTCGCTGAGCGTCCGCAGCGCGTAGGCGGTCAGCTCAACCTCGTGTTGGCGGACATTGTCCATGCCGAGATCGCTGAGATAGTCGACGGCTGCGCCGAGGCCGACCGCTTCGGCGACCATCGGTGTTCCTGCCTCGAACTTCCAGGGCACGTCGTTGGTCGTGAAACCGTCCTTGGTGACGTTGAGTATCATCTCTCCACCGCCGAGGAACGGCGGCATGGCCTCGAGGTGTTCGGCGCGGGCCCAGAGCACGCCGATCCCCATCGGTGCGAGCATCTTGTGACCGGTGAAGACCAGGAAGTCCGCGCCGAGTGCCTGCACGTCGGTGGGTACGTGGGGAACGTACTGGCTGGCGTCGACGGCCATCAGCGCTCCGGCATCGTGAGCGGTTTCTGCCAGTGCGGCGATCGGGTTGAGCGTGCCCAGCACGTTGCTCATGGCCGTCACCGACAGGAGTTTGGCCCCGTCGAGGAGCCGGTCGAGGTCGCTTAGGTCGAGGTGGCCGGACTCATCGACTGGGATCCAACGCAGTTCTATGCCCTTTCGGGCTCGCAGCATGTGCCAGGGAACGATGTTGGCGTGGTGTTCCATCTCGGTGATCACCACTGCGTCCCCTGCGGTGAGACTGTGCTCGCCCCAACAGTGGGCCAGAAGGTTCATCGACTCGGTTGCGTTCTTGGTGAAGACGATCTCGGAGCTCGATGCAGCGTTGATGAAGGCGCCGACTTTGGCTCGGGCGCCCTCGAGTGCGCCTGTTGCCCGCACCGCGAGCTCGTAGCTGCCGCGGTGGACGTTGGCGTTGGTCGTCTCGTAGTAGCAGGTCATCGCGTCGATGACCGCCCGGGGCTTCTGGGAGGTGTTGGCCGAGTCGAGGTAGACGAGCTGTTGGCCGTGGAACTGCTGTTCGAGCAGCGGGAAGTCGGATTTGAGGTTTGAGCGGAGAGTCATGGTTCAGGCCTCGAACCGTTCGTAGCCATCGGTTTCAAGTTCCTGCACCGACTCCGGCCCTCCGGACTGCGCGATCCGCCCGTCGATGATCACATGGACCCGATCAGGCTTCAGTTCCGAGAGCAGCCGCTGGTAGTGGGTGATGGCGAGCACGCCGAGTTCGGGCCGTTCGGAGCGGACCTCCTGTACGCCGGTGGCGACCACCCGCAGCGCGTCGATGTCGAGCCCCGAGTCGGTCTCGTCGAGGATTGCCATCTCCGGTTCGAGGATGGCCATCTGCAGGATCTCGTTGCGCTTCTTCTCGCCGCCGGAGAATCCTTCGTTGACGTAGCGCTGCGCGAACGAGGAGTCCATGTTGAGCCGGTCCATCCACTCCATGATGGCTAGGCGGAGTTCGAGTACCGACATGTCGATGCCTTTGCGTGCCGACAGCGACTGGCGCAGGAAGTTGAGAACTGAGACCCCGGGGATCTCCTGTGGATATTGGAAGGCGAGGAACAGTCCGGCCTTGCCGCGAACGTCGGTGGGCCATTCGGTTATGTCGTCGCCTCGGAAACGGATCGAACCGGATGTGACCTGGTACTCGGGACTGCCGAGGATCACGCTGGCCAGGGTGCTCTTGCCGGAGCCGTTGGGGCCCATGAGTGCGTGGACCTCCCCGACCCCGACCTGCAGATCAACGCCTTTGAGGATCTCGACCTCGCCTTCGACGGTGCAGGCGCGAAGGCCGTCGATCTCAAACAGCGGAGTCGTCGTCATGGTTTGCAGTTTACGAGCGCTGGAAGTTTCGCACTACGGCCATAGGAGAAATTACCGAGCCGTTGACCGACCAAAGTTCGCGTGTCGCTGAATCGACGTGAACGTCAGGTGTCGATCAGGACTCGACGGTCGTCGAACACGGCAGCGATCTCGACCTCGCCTCCGAGTTGATGCACGATCGACCGGAGTGTTTCGATCGATAGGCCGATCTCTCCGTGCTCGATCTGTGAGATGGCTGACTGTGACTTGCCGATCATCTCTGCGAGTTCGGCCTGGGTCACGCCGAGTGCTTTGCGAAGCTCGGCGAGGCGGAAGCTCACGATCTCGTCGATGGCTCGTTGCTTGGCCTCGTCGATCCGACGAGCGCGTTCAGGGTCCTGGCGCGCTTCGTCTCGCAGTGTGTTGAAGCTCCTAGTGCTTGGCATCACATAAGTCCTTGGTGTCGAAGCTCGTCGAGATGTGTGTCGTGGAGGGGGGCTCGGTCTCCGAGTGGGGTGCGGGTGTTTCTACGCGGGTTTGGGTTCAGGCAGTGAGCAGGGCTGCGGGGATGACGGCGATGCCGTCTTGGCGGCGGTAGGCCTCCGAACCGGTGGTCAGCACCGCTGCGTCGAGCAGTTGCGGGCCGATGTGTTGCGCGAGCCAGTGGAGGTGCCGCACGTCGTCGTCGTCAACGGTGCCCCCGAGTTTGACTTCCAAGGCGACGATGCGTCCGTCGGGGCGTTCCAAGATGAGATCGACCTCGTGTTCTCCGGCGCGGGTTCGCATGTGGAACACCCGAGCCTCGTTGGCTTGTGCATAGACGCGCACCGATGATGTCACCAGCGATTCGAACAGGCCGCCGAGCAGTGTGCCGTCGCGAGGAAGGATTCCCCTGCCCGGGCTGCCCTCGAGCAGTGCGTCGACATCGACGCCGAGCAGCCGTGCGGCAAAGGCGGGGTCTGCCAGTTGATGCACGGGTGCGGTCGCCACGCGCCTGAGACGGTTCGGTGTCGGCAGCCATGCCGGGGTGGGCTCGATCATCAAGGCACGTTCGAGTGCGCCGCGGTATGCCAGTGCTGTGCTGCGAGCCGGTGTCTGGCCTTCTCGTGTGGAGGCGGCTTGGGTGATCTTGGTGAACGTGGTCGCGGTCGAGACTGCAGCGGCGTAGGCACTCA
>JAHQYN010000207.1 GCA_024421085.1 Acidimicrobiia bacterium | reverse complement strand
TGGAGGGGGTGACGGTGCTGGCGCTGTTCCCGAACAAGACTTGGAAGCGTGCCGCGACCGATGCGCACGGAGAAGCGCTGCTGGAGTTGTATTCGGCTGAGCTTCCGATGACCGTGTTCGTGGCGTGCGAGGGTTACGCTGCCCATGTTGAGCGCGGCTGGGTGCCGGCGCAGCGGTCGCTGGCCGTGGAGTTGACAGAAGCACCAGACGGTGGGTCGGTGGTGTTCGCGGAATCGACCGGGACTTTGCCGGGTCTGGTGGGCCGGTTGAATCCCATTCGCGACACCCACGACCGCACCTATATGTACGCAGACAATGTTGCGATCAACGATGGCCTGCAGCAGCCGACGCGTTTCGTCCCGGGCGCTGAGCACCTTCGGCTCCAAGATTCGAACGGACAGGTCCTGATGGTCACCGTGGTAGCCGTCGAAGGACGCTCGTCACTGCTCGACTACCGCAGCCCATAGCCGCCAAGCTGCGCTCCGCCCTGTTCGCTTCCTGTCTTGGGTGACTTTGTCTGGCTCCTGGGACTGCCTTGAAGCGGGAAGTTCGCTGCGTCTCGTCAGCAACGGGTACCGGCGACATGGCTGGAAGTTGGTTGGACACGTAGGATCCCCGGGGTGTCTGAGACTGGTTCGTCTGACTATCTCACGCCTGAGGCTCAGGCTCGGGGGAAGATTGATGAGCAACTGGCGGCGTGTGGGTGGGTTGTGCAGGACTACCGGAGCGCGGCGGTGGCTGCGGCGCGGGGTGTTGCCGTTCGTGAAGTCCCGACTGAATCGGGTCCGGCCGACTATGTGCTGTTCGTGGACAGCCAGGCGGTGGGGGTGATCGAGGCCAAGAAGGTTGGCAGCACTCTGACTGGCGTTGAGTTCCAGACCCACAAGTACCGCATCGCTATCTTCCGCATCCGCACCGAGATCACTGAGTCCGGCGGTACGGTCCCCGCGGAGTTCGTGACCGAGTTCCGTGACCGCGAGACCCGCCAGCTCCGTTTGGAGAAGGTCGACGAGGAGATCGACTACAGCGCCGCCGACCTGGACCGCAAGGTGGTGGCTCCCGACCAGATCCGCACCGTGGTACGCACTCTGCGCGACTCCCTTCCGGTGATCTTTGACGACCGGGAGCGTCGTGACGACGGTCTGCTGGCCCATGTGCCCAAGACCTTGATCTTCGCCAAGGACGACAGTCACGCGGATGACATCGTGCAGATTGTCCGGGAGGAGTTCGGGCTCGGCAACGAGGGCGCGGTGAAGATCACCTACCGCTCGGGAGACGCCGGCAACAAGCCTGAGGAGCTGTTGCGGCAGTTCCGCACCAGCTACCAAACCCGCATCGCCGTGACGGTGGACATGATCGCCACCGGTGCCGATGTGAAGCCGATCGAGTGTGTGGTGTTCATGCGGATGGTGCGCAGCCGCAACTTCTTCGAGCAGATGAAGGGGCGTGGTGTGCGAGTGATGGACAGCGACCAACTGCGTGCGGTCACGCCCGATGCCGTCGTCAAGGACCGCTTCGTGATCGTGGATGCCGTGGTTGTCACCGAAGCTGAATTGCACGACACCGTGCCGCTCGAACGCAAGCGTGGAGTGAGCTTCGACCGGTTGTTGAACCAGATCGGTATCGGTTCGGTCGATCCGGAGGTGGTGTCGTCGGTGGCGTCTCGGCTCACCCGACTTCACCGGAAGATGACACCAGGGGATCGAGCCGAGGTGGAGGAGGTGGCCGGAGTCGGGCTGACGGATTTGGTGCGCGGCATGGTGGACGCGCTCGACGTCGACCGCCAATACGCGGCAGCGGCGGCTGAAGCTGACGGTGAACCCACACCTGATCAGGTCAAGGCTGCCGGCAAGTCGATGATCCGTGAGGCGTTGCAACCGCTGGCAGGCAACTCGGCGCTGCGGGAAAAGCTGATCGATGTCAGGCGCAGCTACGAGCAGGTGATCGACACGGCGTCGCAGGATCGGGTGATCTCAGGCGAGTTCTCTCGGGAGGCGGCGGACCGTGCCCGGTCCCAGGTCGAGTCATGGCGGCAGTTCATCGAGGACAACAAGGACGAGATCACCGCGCTGCAGGTGCTCTACAGTCAGCCGTACGGCGGGGGCCTCAGCTACAAGGACATCAAGGAGTTGGCGAACGCGATCTCGCGGCCTCCGCATCGTTGGACCCCCGAGGCGCTGTGGGAGGCCTACGAGATCCTCGACGCCTCGAAGGTGCGCGGCTCGGCCCACCGAGTCAACACCGACCTGGTGAGCCTCGTGAGGTACGCCCTCGGCGAAGCCGACGAGTTGATTGCCTTCCCCGATCTAGTGAACGACCGCTTCGAGGCATGGCTGCTGCAGCAGTCGAACGCCGGCCGCTCTTTCTCGGAGAAGCAGTTGGCCTACTTGGACCTGATCAAAGCCCGCATCGCCACCACCCTCGGCATAACCCCCGCCGAATTGATGGGACCCCCCTTCAGCACCCAAGGCGGCCTCGGCAAAGCCCGCAACCTCTTCGGCAAGGATCTCGACGCGCTACTCAACGAACTCACCCAGGCCCTAGCCGCATGACCACCGACCTCCCCCCCGGCTGGGCAAATCCGGAGATTGGTGAGATTCTCGGGGCTTCGCGTTTTAGGTCGGGGTGAGGGTTTCGAGGAGGGCCCAGTTGGGTTTGCCGGCGTAGAGCAGGGTGCGGATCCGGTAGTTCGCAAAGTTGGTGAACCCGAAGGCGCCGCGTTTGACGCGTTTGGCTAGGTTGTTGGCGGTTTCGGTGGCTGCGTTTGTGACTTTGGCTTTGTGCCAGTTCGAGATTTGGGTGCGCCAGCTCCACAGGGTCCGGCTCAGCCGGTTGGTCTCTTCGGGTAGCCAGGGGTCTTGGAAATCTTCGGCGAGTTGGTTGACGGTCTGCGCGCCGACCTTGGGGTTGGTGATGTCATAGATTTCTCGCAAGGTTTCTTTGGCTTGCCAGGCGTTGCGGACCTCGCCGTACCGATCACCAGCCTCGAGCAGTCCCCGCAGCCGGACTTGGCCGTTGGGGGTGATCCGCTCAGACGCTGACACCAACAGTTTGCGTGCCCGATACAGCGGGTCGTCTTTGCGGCCGCGGTGCCCCAGCGTCTCGTTTTGGACCCGGCGACGCACGTCGTCTAATGCTTTGTTGGCGAGCTTCACTACGTGGAACGGGTCCGCGACCTGCTTGGCGTACCGCAGCGCCGTGTTGAACGTGGCCCGGTACGGTCCC
>JAHQYN010000048.1 GCA_024421085.1 Acidimicrobiia bacterium | reverse complement strand
AGGACAAGCTCAACCTGCAGGACCTGCTGGTCTGGTCGAGCTTCCCGGGGATGCCACACGATGCGACCATGGCGAGCATCGAGCTGTTCACCGAGCAGGTCATGCCGCATTTCAGCCAAGACGGGCAGGCTGACCGACTGGAAGGAGTCGTCTGATGAATCTGGCACTGCGCAAACTGGTCACCACCAGCGAAGAGATCCATGTGGAGGGAGGCAAGGCGTGTGAGGTGCCGTTGCGGTTGTTTGGAGTCGCCGCGGTGATCGCCAATCCCTGGGCAGGTCAGAGGTTCGTCGAAGACCTCAAACCGACGATCCTTGCAGTCGCACCCGAACTGGGAGCGGTCATGGTCCCGCGACTCGTGGACATGGCAGGCGGCGGCGAAGCCGTCGAGGCATATGGCAAAGCGGCCATGGTCGGCTGCAACGGTGAGGTCGAACACGGTTCTGGGATGATCCACACGCTGCGGTTCGGCAACGTCTTTCGAGACGCGGTCGGCGGGACCTCCTACCTGTCGTTCACCAACAGCCGCGGCGGCCCCGGCGCGACCGTGGCGATCCCGATGATGCACAAGGCCGACCCCGGCTGGCGATCCCACTACCTGACTCTGGAAATGACCATTGCCGACGCGCCCGGCCCCGATGAGATCGTCGTGGCGATCGGGGCGTCGGTCGGGGGCCGCCCACATCACCGGATCGGCAACAGATACTCCGACATGGAGGAGCTGGGGTTGGAACAGCCCACATGAGCCCAGCCCACATGAGCCCGGCCCGCATGAGCCCGACGTTCTCCCGTGTCGATGGGCAAGGGCCGCCGCTGGTCCTGATTCACGGGGTCGGCCTCGACCACACGATGTGGGACCGGGTGCTCGACGATCTGGTGCCAAAGCACCGGGTGCTGCGATACGACCTCTGGGGCCACGGTCGCAGCGGCGATCCCCCCGGCCCGCGCCACGCCGATGATTTCGCGGATCAACTCGTCGGGGTCCTCGACCTTCACGAGTTTGAGTGCAGCGATGTGGTCGGCCTCTCGCTCGGTGGCCTCATCGCTGTGCTGACCGCGGCGCGTCATCCCGGTCGGGTTCGTCGGGTTGTGCTGGTGAGCACCGTGTTCGGTCGCAGCGAAAGCCAGATGGCCAGCGTGCGGCAGCGACTCGAAATCGCCGAAAACGAGGGACTCGAGCCCGTGGCGGACCTGGCGACCGAGCGATGGTTCACGCCCCAGTGGCGGGCAGCGCACCCTGCCGAGACGGAATCGGTGCGTCAACGACTGCTAACCACCGACCACACCGGCTACCTCAAGGCATACCGCCTGTTCACCCAAGCAGACGACCTCGCGGCATCCTCGGCACCCGACATCGAAGCCCCCACGTTGGTCCTCGCCGGTGAACGCGATACTGGTTCCACACCCGAAATGGCTGCCGCTCTAGCCGATGCGATCCCAGGCGGTGAAGCTCGGACAATGCCCGGGATGCACCACCTAGCTCCCATCGAAGAACCGAACCTGTTCGTGAACACCGTTCTGGAGTTCCTCGATCAGGAGAGACCCGCATGACCGACTATCCGCTGAGGCGCATTGGTCCTTCCGCAGAAATGGAGCAACCGCAATGAACAACGCAGACCCGACGAACACAGCAGTGGTGCTGCTCGACGACATCGAGACGGTCACCAGGCGAGCCCTGCAAGCCCACGGCGCCGCCGAGACCGTCGCCGCCCAAGTCGCGCATGCGGTGCGGGTCGCCGAAGGCAACGGCAACCGGATCTGCGGCCTCTACTACCTTGAGAGCTACTGCCAACAGCTTCGATCAGGTCGAGTCGACGGTCGAGCGGAACCTGTGGTGACCCACGACAAGGCGGGCGCCGTTCGTGTCGACGCCAAGTTCGGGTTCGCCCAGAGTGCCTTCGCCGCAGGATTCGACACCGCGGTCGCAGCCACAAGAGCAAACGGAACCTGCGGCTACGCCATTGAGCACAGCCACACATGCACATCATTGGGCTATTTCACCGAGCAGTTCACCAAGGCCGGGCTGATCGCGATCGGAGCGACGAACTCCACCGCGCGGGTCGCTCCCCCCGGTGGATCACGGCCCCTGCTGGGAACCAACCCGATCGCGATGGCGGTCCCCGGTCCCTCCTCGGAGGTGGCTTTCCAGTTCGATTTCAGTACCAGCGCGGTGGCCCTCGGCAAGATCACCATGGCGGCCGCGGCGGGCACTGCGATACCCACCGGGTGGGCCGTGGACGAGAACGGCAACGACACAACCGACCCCGAGGCAGCATTGCGAGGATCACTGCTGTCCGCCGGCGGTTACAAGGGCTACGGCATGGGACTGATGGTCGAGGTGCTGGCGGCGGCGCTGACCGGCACGCTCGCCAGTGTCGACGTGGCGCCCCTCAAGGCCCCCGACGGTCCGCCGCACGATCTGGGCCAGTTCTACCTGCTGATCGATCCCCGATCATTCTCCGGTGATGCGTTCTGGGAGAGCCTGTCGCAACTGGCGACTCTGGTAGACGAACAACCCGGTGCCCGACTGCCCGGAACCGCCAAAACCGCCGCCGCTTCAGCCACTGTTGATTCGGTCTCTGTGGACCGCGAACTCTGGGCGACCGTGGTGGGGTTGAGCCGAACCCTCTGATAGTGGCTGTGCCATGCGCGGATTGAACAGGGGGATTGCACTGACACCAGTTGTCTCCCGCTCTTGTTCGCTGCACTCACGGGCGGCTTGACCGCGGGCGGGCGGCTGGGGCCACGGCCCCGCTCGGTTGTGTTCGGGAAAATCCGCTCGGCCTGTCAGCGATCAACGGGGCTCAAGGCGAGACCGCATCCAGTGTCTGCTCGGCGACCAGGAAGTGTGCTGCGCGCAACTCGAGTTCCACGAAAGCTGAAGTGGCGACCGGCAGACCCTGTTGATGTGCGGTCAGGTACCGCTGCCGCGCCGAATCTTTTGCCACTGGGTCGAGTTCCTCAGCAACGAGCTCGATGCTGGAGACCCGCTGGTCTCCGGGCGCGGTGGCTGAGATGCCGACACTCGCAACGCCCCGCTGCGCTGCATGCCATAGCGTTTGGCTCAGCGCCATCAAGGGAACAGCGGAACCAAATGTTGCCGCAGCGGCACCCTCTCTACGAGCGGTGACCTCGGCCAGCGCGATCCGGTCAGCCGCGGTCACAACTCGAGTCACCGCACCTGCCGACGAAGTTGACGAAGCCAGCACCGACAGGAACGGCTCGAGCGCTGCTCCACGATGGATCTGGGCATGCAGCAGGTTGCCGCCGAAACGGTCGGCGGTGCCCGGGTCGACGCCCCGGACACGACAGCAGCGGTACACGAGGTCTCTCAACTCCCGCGGTGCGATGATCGTCACCGGGTCGCTGTCGTTGGAAATCGCTGCCATCAGCCGGTGATTGTTGGCACGGTCTGGAACACTTCAGCGAAGAGGCGCAGCCAGTTGTGGCCGAGGATCGCATCACGTTCGGTCGGCGAGAACCCGGCCTCATCGAGGCCGACCTTGAGATTGGCGAAGTCCGCAGGCCCGGAGAACCAGCTTGGCCAGTCGGGAAATGAAGGCACCGCGGTCTCGACCGGCCGGTCCCATCGACCGCTGCGCATCCAGGCCAGTGCGTCGGGCGGCCAGCCCAGCACCGCGTCAGATCCGATAGCAACATGGTCGATCCCGATGCGTGAGACGAGATCGCCCAACATCGAGCAGTACTGGGCCAGCGACACGCTGCTCCCGCCCATGAACAGCGGGTACAGGGTGCAGCCGACAACGCCGCCGCGCTCGGCGACCGCAGCGATCAACCAGTCAGGCTTGTTCCGCGGCGAGTCGCAGAACGACTTCGGGTTGCCATGGGTGATGGCGATCGGCTGCGACGAAGCATCAACGGCCTGCGAACCGGTGACGTCTCCGACATGGGAGATGTCGATCAATACGCCGGCTTGATTCAGAGCTTCGACCATTCGATGCCCCACTCGGGTAAGGCCGCCGTCGGTGGGTTCCCAGCAGCTCGAACCCAGATGGTTGGCGATGTTGTAGGTGAGTTGAACGACCCGCACTCCCACATCCGCGAAGATCTGCGCCATCTCGGGATCGTCGCCCAGCATCGAACTGTTCTGGAAGCCGAGCACGATGCCCAGCAGGCCGTCGTCGACCGCGGTCGTCAGCTCGTCGACTGACGTAACGATCTTGACAACGTCGGAGTTGTCGCGGCAGAAGCGCCGGAACGCCCCGATGCGGGTCATTGCCCCACCGAGATCCTCCCAGACTCCCACCGTGGCGTGGACTGCATCGACTCCACCTTCCCGCACCGTCTCGACCACCTCGCGGGACCAGTTGTTGATCTCCAGCCCGTCGATGATCACGAGCCGCTCCCCGGTCGAACGGCACCCTGCGGCCGAGCGGCACCCTGCGGCCGAGGGGGGAAGGCCCATGAGTCGCTCATCGCGGACCCAAGATCAACCAGCCGGGGAGCGCCCTGAAAGAGCGTGACTCTGAGCCAGTCTGTGGATTTGGGTTTGAAGTTGTCCATGCCGTACATCGCCAGTTGGAATCGCTGAAGCTCCAGCGGCAGGAAGCGGGCACCGCAGGGGTTGTCGTGAGGCTCACCGTAGAGGCAGTCGCTCGCAACCAGACGATTCACGGCCATTCGATGGTCTGGCTGCTCGACCAGGAAGTGGGCGACCGAAAGGTCGCCGGGGAGTCCGTCGAGGGCGGAGCGCAGCCGCCAGATACGGGTCGCGAAGTCGATGCCGACGTCACGTCCGTTGGGCGCCAGGCGGGGGCGGGGCACCCGGCGGGGCTCCTCGGTGTTGTCGCTGATCACCCACCAGTAGAAGTCGGCCTCGTCGTCATCGAGGTCGAGTTCGTTGAGCCACCCGAAGCGCTCGGCGATCAGGGTTCGCAATCGACCCACGGTGACCGCCGGGTCGGTGTCGGTGTGTTCGGTGACCGTCAACATCTCATCGACGAAAGAGTCGTCGCCATCGTGAAGCTCGATCAGCAGTGAGACCACCAACTCGGTGGTTTCGGGATCCTGTGTCTCAGCCCACCGGTAGATCGCGTCGAACGCCCCGGGGTCGGACCGAACCGTGGCGATGAACGATCTGATCCTCTCCAACACACCCACCAGTGCGGGCGCGTTGAGGAACGGGGCGCAGTCGTCGGAAGTGCCGGTGGCAAAGTGCTGATGGGCTCGGTCCACCCAATCGTCGAGCCGGGCCAGCAGCGACGGATCAGCCTCCAGCGCCCGGACATCCGCCAGCGCCAGTTCCCGGATCGACGCCCAGGCATTCAGTACCTGAGGATGCTTGAAAGCGTAGGGAACAAGCCCGAGGCCCGTGGCGTTGCCGAGGCCGAAGTAGCATCGCCACTCCTCGTCGAAACCGACCGCGTCGGCCCCGCCCGACGCGCCGGCGCAATGCTCCACGAGGTCGTAGCCGAGCTCCCTGAAGAACCATGCGGCGACGAACTGTGCCCGATAGGGAACGGCCAGTTCATGCCCCGGGGGATAGCCGTCGAAGGAGCGCATGCCGTACTTCCCGTTGGCGTAGAAGGCGGTGCTGCGCAGGATGTAGCCGGCATCGGCCACCTTGCCCGGTTCAGGCTGCGAACCCGCCGCCAGGCAGTCGACCAGATACTGAAAGAATCGGACGCTGCGGTTGCCCCGCGTCAGCACCAGCACCCGCGGGTCGAAACGGCCGGCCTCCTGGAGGGGAACCTGTGACCGCAGCGTGTCCAAGTCTTCGGGCGTGGGCACGCCTTCGAACAGCGCTGCGCTTATCTCCCAGGCATCGGCGATCACACGGTCGGTGTGCTGGTCCTCGCTGATAGTGGTGGTGAAGGCGATGAAGCTGAACTTCTGAGACCCGGTGTCGAGTTCGTAGACTGCCTCGCCGCGCCCCAGGGGGTCGATATCGAACACCTTACGCGTTGCTTGCCAGCCGTCGGCAGCGGCCCGGCGAAGCATCATGCGGCTGAAGCTGTAACGGGTGAGCCGGGCAGCTCCAAGCACGGCGGGTGCCATCACCGTTTCTGGTGGTCGCACCTCTGATCGGCGCGCTTGGACTTGGGCGCGGAGTTGGAGTTCGGCGTGAGGGTGGAGTTCGGCGTGAGGGGGGTCAACCGTGGCCACAGAAATCGTCCTGGTCGGCGTGCCGTGTTGGTGTCCGGGCGGGAGTTCGGCTCCTGCCCGGACACCACGATACGGCGCTTGGCGCTGGTCTGGATCAGGCGGCTGCCCGAGCAGCTTCGAGCAGCGGATCAAGGGTGCCGCGGTTGTTGGCGATCCAATCGTCTGCTGCGGCGTTGATGTCTTCCTGGGAGTCCTCTCCGGCATCGATGGCGACGGCGACCACTGCGACATCGACCGGGTTCATGACGAACCCCTCGAGCAGTACCTTCGCCGCGGGGTTGGCGTCGAGCCAGTCGTTGTTGGCCGAGACGACAATGTCAGACGGGGTGAACATGGTTGTGCATGGGTCGGCCGTGCAGGCGTCGCCGACATTGGACACGCCGTCCTGGCCTTCCAGAGTGCTGTCTGGACTCACCGCCAGCCAGCGCACGTCTCGTCCGGGCACGAGCTTGCCAACAAAAGCGGTCGGGGTCCAGACGTACTGCAGTACGGGGCCTCCGGCATCGAAGCTCGCCTGAGACTCGGCGAACAATGCCGAGTGCGTAGCCGAGATCTGCTCGATGCGGTCATCCCAGCCGTTCATGGCAATGGTGTCGTTCATGACCTTCTGGCAGCCCCAGCCGTCGTCACATCCGTTGAGGTCGGCACGTCCGTTGCCGTCGGTGTCGAAGTGGGCGACCGCATCTGGGTTGTCGAGCAGTTCGTTGAGCGTGGTGAAGCCGAACTGATCGACGCTGGCGACATCGACGAGCAGCCCCTGGAGGGCACCTGAACTCATCATCGTGCCCACATGACTGACGCGATCGGCGATGATGCCGCCTCCGGGCAGTTCGCCCTCGGTCAGAGGATCATGGTTGAGAGGCCAGGTCGAGGCCCACAGATCGAAGTCGCCCTGTGCCAGCGCCGGGAAGAATGTCGCTGGTGCGATCTCTTCTGGGACCGGCACGTCGTAGCCGAGCTCGATCAGAAGCTTCTGAATCACGGCGTTCTGGAAGTTGGTCTCAGCCCAGTTGCCCCGGGCCATCTGCACGGTGATCCCTTCCCCAGGGAGGCTCGCTTCCGCGGGTTCTGTGGTGGTTTCGTTGTCATCGCCGCAAGCCGCGGCAAGCAGCGTGAATGCGAGGAACACGGCGACCAATAGTCGCCATTTGCTGGTTTTCATGGTTGTTTCCTTCAGTTGGTGGTTGGTTGTTTGGGAAGATCTGTTGAGGCGATGGGGGCGCTCGCTCAGTCTGGCGACAGCGATCGCCAACCCTGGGCGGCCAGGACCAGACCCCCACAGGCAGTGAGGAAGGCGCTGGCACCCGGTGAGATCTGCAAAGTGTCGAGGCGGACCAGGCTGGCGATCCAGGCAACGGCGACCACGGTGATGCCACAGCCGATGGCGTAGGAGCAACCCGCAGCGAACCGTTGCGCCTTGGCGCTTCGAACCGCCCGCGCCGCTAGGGCGGCAGCTGCCCCGAGCACGGTCAGAGCGATGATGATGTAGCCGATCTGCGGGCCGTCGGCATCAAGTCCCTGCACAGTCACTCGTCGTGTGTTGGCCATGGCTTCTGCCAAGATCTCCGCGGCGACGCCGCCCTGGTCGGCACCGCCCGAATCTGCTGCGAGCTCCCTGGCGATCTGAGCTGAGTCGCTGCGCTGATCGAGAATCCACGATCCCGAGGCACCCGCGAAGACGAGGAAGGCGCTGAGCACCGCGACTCCCAGCACATCGCGCCAACCGATACGGGCAGGTTTGTCTTCAAACTCGGCACTGAGGGCGGCCCGCAGCGCCAATACGGTGATCGCTGCGCCAGCGGCCAGTGCCAGCCAGACACCGGTGCCGTTGGAGTAGGCATCGCTTCGGACCCTGATGGTCAGGTACGCCACAGCCAGTGACACGATTCCCAGACCGCACGCCAAGAAGGTCGGAACGGCGACGAAGGCCGACTTGCGTGCACGAGGCGACAGCAGAGCTGCCAGACCGCATGCCGCCACGCTGATCCCGAGGACCGCGACGAGCACACCGAAGTACGATCCGCCGGTGGCGTCGAGACCTGTGTGGGAACCGGGCAGGAGCAGATCGTCGAAGCGGACGTGGCTGGAGATCCGACCTGAGCCCTCACCCCAAGGCAGCAGCGCGGACACTGCCGCCACCAGACCGGCGACGACCGAGACGCCGGCTGCAAGCCGGTGCGCCGGTGTCAACGTGACGGGCGCTTCGCCAGTCGTCACGAAACCGGAGTCGGCACCCGAAGCCGGGTCGGGCATGGGCGGAACCACTGGATCCGAACGCGTGCTCCAGGCGCCTCGCATGCGCGAGAACAGGTTGAGCCGCTTGTCTGTCGCCTCAGGTTGAGAGATCCGATCCAACAGTACGCCGACGAAATAGAGGCCGGCGCCTGCAGAAGCCCCGAGAGGAATGTCGGCGGTCGCGAGGGCGGTCAGAATGGGCTTTCCCAGTCCTCCGCCGGCGATGATGGCGACAATCCCGACCATCGACAGCGACAGCAGCAGAGTCTGGTTGAGTCCCGCCATGATCGCCGGCCGGGCCAGTGGCAGCTGGACCTCGCGGAGCACCCGCGACTCGGTGGCCCCGAAAGCTCGGGCGGCTTCAACAACGTCTGCGGGGACTTGCCGCACACCGAGGTTGGTCAAGCGGACAATCGGCGGCAGCGCGAACACCAGCGTCGCCAGAACACCGGGAGTTCGGCGGACCCCGAACAAGAAGATGATCGGCAGCAGGTAGACGAACGGGTGGATCACCTGCATCCCGTCGAGAATGGGCCGGAGCCGGTTCCAGAACGCATCGACCCGGGCCGAGAGAACGCCCAGGGGGATGCCGAAGACAGCACAGATGATCACCGCCACGATGATCATGCCGACCGTCTCCATCGTCAGGTCCCAGAATTCGTTGCCGAGCAGTCCGCAGACCAACAACGCGACGGCGCTGCCGAGACCGACCTTGAAGTTCCGTGTCGATGCCCCCAACAACAGGAACATCAGCAGCACGACAGGCCATGGCAGCCAGTCTTGGAGCAGATTGTCGATAACCAGCTTGAGCATCTGGTCAACCGGCCATTTGATGGCGTCGAGCAGCCCGCCGATATTGGTGGTCAGCCAGAAGACGATCTCTTCGATCCACAGGCCGAAGGGGATCTCCCATTCGCTTAGGTTCGAGTTGTCCCAGAAGTTCTCGGCGAGGAGGTTCATGGTCTGGAGCCCCCGGTATCAGAACCCCCTGCTGAGGACTCTGACTTGGCCTGCTCGAGCCGTTCGGAGATACTCTCGACCCGGCCGAGTTCCGCCAGGATCTCCAGTGGTCTGACCGAACCGATGAGCGTTCCGTCGTCATCGACCACTGCCAACGGAAGGCCCTTGTCGCAAAGCTGATAGACCTTCGCCAACATCATGTCGTTGGTGACCGTCGGCGTTTGCTGCACCAGATCGTTGAGGTCTTGTGTTCCTTGAGCCTTGGCGCTTTGAGCGTCGCTGTGGGTGACGATCCCCATGGGGCGGCCGCCCGAGTCAACGACATGTGCTACCTCTCGGCCAGTTCGGGCCATCGCTTCGAGAGTTGCTGCGACCGAAGCGGAACTGTCTACCGACGCCGGTTCTTCGCTCACGCTCTCAATCAGCAGCACTCGCCCCTGGTCCACATCCTGCACGAACTCGGCCACGTAGTCCGTGCCGGGGCGCATCAGGATGTCTTCAGGCGTGCCGATCTGGTGGATGGCGCCGTCCTTCATGATGCACACTCGGCTCCCCACGCGGAGAGCCTCGTTCAGGTCGTGGGTGATGAACAGGATGGTGTTGCGCTCCGCCAGACCCTCCTGAATGGACAGCAGTTCATCCTGCATCTGGCGCCGGATCAGCGGATCGAGGGCGCTGAAAGCCTCGTCCATCAGCAGGATGTCGGGGTTGCTGGCGAGCGCGCGGGCGAGCCCCACCCGCTGTTGCATGCCGCCGCTGAGTTGGCTCGGGAAGCTGTGTTCGTAACCCGACAGACCGACGAGCTCGAGCGCCTCTTCGGCCGCCTGATTGCGCTCATCGACTGGAACACCCTTGACCTTGAGCCCGAAGGCGACGTTGGACAGCACATTCTGATGTGGGAACAGACCGAAGTGCTGAAAGACCATTCCGGTCTTGTTGCGACGAAACTCTTGGAGTTCTCGGGGGTCCAGGGAAGTGACGTCGATTCCGTCGACGGTCACCTGACCGTCGGTTGGTTCGACCAGGCGGTTGACGCAGCGGATAAGCGTCGACTTACCGGAACCTGAGAGGCCCATGACCACGAAGATCTCACCGGCCTCGACGTCGAAGTCTGCGTTGTCGACGCCGACCACATGCCCGGTCCGCTCCTGAATCTCGTCTTTGGAGATTCCGGCCGAGAGCATGCTGAGAGCATCGCCACGGGGATCGTCGCCGAAGATTTTCACGACATGCTGAAGTTGAATCATGGTCGACATGACAGATCTCCCTCCAGATATCTCAGCACGGTCAACTGTGTGGTGCCGTAGGTTATATCTTCTAACGGTCGGGCGCAGGGCGAGCCTGGATATTTGCGGTCGCAGGGGCCCGCGGCGAGCGGGTTCAGCTCGGTAGGCTTGCTGGTCCATCTTTGCGGAGAGCAACCCGAAGGCCACATGACCTGGATAGACGAGACGCTCGGGCGGGCTCGATCGCCGATCTTCATCAACGACTCGAAGACCCCGAGCGGAGTGGCGCACGTCGGCTCGCTTCGAGGGGTGTTGACCCATGATGCGGTGCTGCGGGTGGCGCGCCGCAACGGTTCACGGGCGCGGTTCAGCTACGGCTGCGACGACATGGACCCGGTCGATGAGATCCCCCATGGAACCGGCGAGTACTTCCGCGAACACCTCGGTAAGCCGCTTTGCGCCGCGCCGCCACCCCCCGGGCCGGCAGGCGACGCGGAGTCGGGCGCGAAGAACATGGCGCAGGCCTACTTCGATGAGTTCACCTCCACCTTTGCGCCGCTGGGTGTGGAGGCCGAGTTCTATTGCATGAGCGACCTCTACGCCTCGGGTCGCCTCGACGAGACAATCGACGTGTTTCTTCGCCGGGCCGCGAAGGTGCGTGAGATCTATCTGCGCGAGACCGGTGCTGTGCGACCCGAGGACTGGCTGCCCTTCCAGCCGATATGTGAGCGCTGCGGACGGATCGGTACGACCTTCGCGTCGGACTACGACGGCGAGACGGTGGCCTACCAATGCCGCCCCGACCTTGTTGCGTGGGCGCAGGGCTGTGGTGCGTCGGGACGCGTCTCCCCGTTCGGGGGCGCCGGCAAGCTGCCCTGGAAGCTCGAGTGGGTGGCCAAGTGGAAGGTCCTGCCGGTCACTGTGGAAGGCGCCGGCAAGGACCACATGGGTGCGGGCGGGTCGCACAAGGTTGCCGCGGCGCTGGCCCGCGAGGTCCTCGAGTGTGCAGTGCCGACTTCGTTCTCCTATGAGTTCTTCACCCTGGGCGGGGCCAAGATGAGCTCTTCTAGGGGGATCGGCCTCAGCGCCTCGGAACTGGTGGCCTGCCTGCCGCCCCAACTGCTCCGCTACCTCGTGCTCAGGGTCCAGGTGAAGCGTGCTCTCGACTTCGACCTCGACCTGGCGACGCTCAACGGTGCCTTTGCGGAGTACGAGCGTCTCTGGAGCGCCGTCCACGAAGGCGATGCGAACAGCAGTCAACAGCAGCTTTACGCGATCTCGCAGCCGGACAACGAGATCGAGGTGGCCGCTCCACCCGCCTACAGTCCACCTTTTGACTCAGTTGTGAGCGTCGTTCAGCAGCCTCATATCGACCTTTCGGCACACATTTGCGCCCTTGGGGTCGGGCCGTTGAGCGACACCGAGGTGGATTGGATCGACGTCAAGCGGTCAGCCGCCGAGTCTTGGTCTCAACGCTTCTCCGAGAGTGCATCGAGACTGATGGTCACCGCTGCGTTGCCCGACGCAGCCGGGGGATTGTCCAATCAGCAGCGCGCCTACCTCATGGTGAGTGAGCGGTTGCTGCGCGAGGTCGAAACGTGGCGAACGGCGGGCATCCAGGCGGTGCTGTTCGACGCGGCTCGCATCGTCGGCATCGAACCGACCGAGGCCTTCGCAGCCCTCTACACCGCTTTCTTCGGTTGGCCCGAGGGCCCCCGCGCCGGATCGTTCCTGGAGTTTCTGGGGCGCGGCGCGGCATGTGAACGGCTCGGGGAGGTGAGCTTCTCCTACGCCGAGCTGGTTGCTTCGACCGCTGTCGAACTCGACGATTGGAACAGCGCCCTCAGCGCTGCCGCGACCGCACAGAACGAATACTCGATCCTGCCCAACTGGATTCCCGCCAGCAGCGACCCGGACGAACCGAACGAGCCGGACGCATCGGGCGAACCGGGCGAACCGGGCGAACCGGACGACCCGGGCGAACTGGACGACCCAGACGAACTGGGCGAACCGGGCGAACTGGGCGAACTGGACGAACTGGACGACCCGGGCGAACTGGACGACCCGGGTGAACTGGCGAATGTCGGTGTCCTTGAGCTGTTCGTTGCCGACGCCAAGGGCCGCACGTCTGCTCAGCGAGCCGTGTTCGACAGCACAAAGGCGGCTCTTGTGCAGGCAGCCAGAGGCCATGTGGCACGGCTGTTGGGCATCGCCGAAGCTGAGGTTCCGATCAGGCACGACAACCCGTTCGGAGACGGCCCTTCGGAGACGGCGGGGCGCGGCTAGGCGAGATTGGAGGGCCCGAAGGCCTCGGGGATCAGCGCGTCCAACAGCAGGGGTTCCGGGTCCCAGTCGACGATCAGGCCGCCGCCGCCGTGCTCAAACAGCAGTTGGCGGCAACGGCCGCAGGGAGCGACGGGCGTCTCGTCGCCCTGCACCGTCGATACTGCGAGCAGGCGACCGCCACCGGTGCGAACCAGGTCGGAGACCATTGAACACTCCGCGCAGAGGGTGAGTCCGTACGAGGCGTTCTCTACGTTGGTTCCCACGACCGTGCGGCCGTCGTCGGCAATTCCTGCGGCCCCCACGGGAAAGTTGCTGTAGGGGGAGTACGACTGAGCGAGTTGCGCGATCGCCAGTTGCCGAAGTTCTGCCAGGTCAATGTCGGTCACGGATTGGTTCGCTTCGTTGAAGGCTGGGAAACATGGGCCGGGGCACACAGGCTAGTAGCCGAGGTCGAGGTCTATCGGGCCGAGGAGCTCCTCGCCGGCGGCATAGCGGCGTGTGTTCTCGGCGACTCGCTCGACAAGCAGGTCGAGACCTGCGAGCGGGGTGTTGCCGACATGGGGCGTGATGATGCAGTTGTCGAAGGTCCACAGGGGGTGACCGTCGGGGAGCGGCTCGGGCTCGGTCACGTCGAGGCAGGCACCGCCGATGCTGCCCGACCGCAGTGCCGCAACAAGGGCATCGGTATCGACGTGTACGCCCCGCGCCAGGTTCACCAGCCAACTGTGCAGTCCCATGAGGTTGAGTTCGTCAGCGCCGATCACGCCGACGGTCTCGGGCGTCGCCGCCAGCGCGACCACAACCACGTCGGCTTCAGGGAGCTCAACCTGGAGATCGTCGAGCGTGCCCACCAGAGCGGCACCGTCGAGGGGGGTCGGGACTCTGCGCAGCACCACGTTGTCGGTGTGGAAGGGGGCAAGCAGTGCCAGCAGTTCCTCGGTGATGCCTCCGCCGCCGAGGATCAGCACACGGCTGCCGTGCAGGTTGCGGCCCACCGGACCGGTCCAGGTGGTCGACGCCGAATAGGGGCCGAGATTGTGGAACGCGGCCAGTATCAGGGCCAGGATGTGCTCGGCCACGGGCCGGGAGTAGACGCCTTTGCCGCAGGTCCAGAGCCGTTCACGGTCAAGCATGTGGATGAACGGCTCGACCCCGGCATACGGAAGCTGAACCCAGTCGATCTGGTCGTGGAGATGCCCGTTGAGCAGCTCGGGTGCCTGCGGGTCGGCCCATACCAGCGCCGTTGCCTCACTGCACTCGACTACCCGTCCCCCGCCCGCTTGAACCGCCTCGACCAGGGCCGTCTGTCGCCAACAAGGCGGTTCCACCGCGATGCATGCATCGGGCTCATCGACACCGGCTCCGTGGTCAGGCTCGAAAATCATCAAAACAGGATCGTACAGTCGCAAGCGGTCGAGAGAAACGGCTCGACTGCGTGGTCGACGTATTGGATTGGTGGTGCTTCGGCCCGACGGAGGTCACGCTCGCTGGCCGATGACTGCTCGGTATCGCCGTGACCGACGGCTCATCGTCCACCACAGTTGCGAGCGGAGGCGCCTGTTCAAGCCGAATGCCTGTAAGACTGTCGGCTGTGATCCGGCGCTCCTTGGCGAAACGAAGGCTTGCGCCGCGCTACTCAGGCGCAGGTCTGCTCTGGCGGGGTGTCCGCAACAGCAGCTGGCCCCGCGTCTGGCGTGAGCCGCCACTCAAGAAGTCCTACGACGTGGTCGTGATCGGCGGCGGCGTTCACGGACTCGCCACCGCCTACTACCTGGCAGCCAACCACGGCATCACCGATGTGGCCGTGCTCGACAAGGCCTACCTCGGCAGCGGCGGGTCCGGACGCAACACCGCCATCGTCCGCTCCAACTACCTGACCCCCGAGGGTGTGGCGTTCTACGACCGCTCACTCGAGCTCTACAACACAATGTCGGCCGACTTGAACCTCAACGTCATGTTCTCCGAGCGCGGCCACCTGACACTCGCCCACACCGACTCGGCGGTACGCACGATGCGCTGGCGGGCCGAGGTCAACAAGCTCCAAAACATCGACTCCTCGGTCATCGGCCCCGCCGAGATCTCAAGGATCGCCCCGAGCCTCGACACCTCACCAAATACCCGCTACCCGATCCTCGCCGCTCTGTACCACCCTCCCGGAGGAACGATCCGCCACGACGCGGTGGTCTGGGCCTATGCCCGCGCCGCCGATGCCCACGGCGTCGACATGCACCAGAAGACCGAGGTGATCGACATCACCTGCGAAGGCGGAGAGGGCCCCGACGGAAAGGGCCCCGGAGCAAAGGTCACTGGAGTATGCACCTCAAAGGGCGACGTCTCCGCGCGCGTCGTCATCAACTGCACCGCCGGTTGGGCCGGCCTCATCGCCGCCATGGCCGGGCTGAAACTCCCGATCACCACCCATCCGCTCCAGGCCGCGGTTACCGAGCCGGTGAAGGTCTTCCTGCCGACGGTGGTCGTCTCCGGTTCGCTGCACGTCTATGTCAGCCAGACCGACCGCGGCGAACTGGTCTTCGGAGCATCGGTCGACCCGTTCGCCACCTACGACATGGGTGGAACCCTCGACTTCACCGAAGAACTCGCCGGCCATGTACTCGAGTTGATGCCAGCCGTCTCGGAGATGCGGTTACTGCGCCAGTGGGCCGGGCTGTGTGACATCACCCCCGACTACTCGCCGGTCATGGGCTTCACCCCCGTGGAGGGCTTCCTCTGCGACGTAGGCTGGGGGACCTACGGGTTCAAGGCCGGACCGGTCTCAGGCGAACAGCTGGCCAAATGCGTCGCCGAGCAGGCTACACCCGAACTGATCTCGCCCTTCGCGCTGTCACGATTCGACAGCGGCATGCTCGTAGGCGAAAAAGGCGCAGCGGCGGTGGGCCACTGATGCTTTTGGTCCCCTGCCCCCACTGCGGTCCGCGCAACTCGGCTGACATGTCCTATCAGGGAGAGGCCTCAAGCCGCCCCGACCCGTCCTCGACCACGCCCACGGAGTGGCGCGAATACCTCTATATGAAACACAACCCCGCGGGATGGCTGCGGGAGAACTGGTACTGCAGCAGCGGCTGCCGGCGCTTCTTCACCGTCGAGCGCCACACCGTCACATCTGAGTTCCGCGAGCCGCCGCTGCCAGGGTCCAAGACCCCGAGACCCACCGGTGACGGTGCCGACCCGGCCCGAGGCGCGCCGTGATCCGTCGCCTCGAACCCCGCAGCGGCGAGGTCATCGACCGCGCGACCCCGCTGAAGTTCACCTGGAACTCCAAGAAACACATCGGCTATGCGGGCGACACCATCGTCTCGGCCCTGCTTGCCAACAACGAGAGCGTCTTCTCCCGCTCAATGAAGTACCACCGGCGCAGAGGCGTGCTCACCGCCGACTACTGGGACCCCAACACGATGGTCCAGGTCGGCACCGAACCGAACGTGCGAGGCGCACACCGCCTTCTCGAAGCCGACATGTTGGTCTCCGCGCAGAACGCCTGGCCGTCGCTCGACTTCGACGTCAAGGCAGCCAACGGGCTGTTCGGCCGTTTCCTGACTGCGGGGTTCTACTACAAGACCTTCATCAAACCACAGCGGCTCTGGCCCGCATATGAGAAGGTGCTGGCCCGGTTCGCTCCCGGGGGCGTGGTCGATCTCAACACGCCCCACGGATATCACGACAAGCGCTACTGCCATCCCGACGTTGTGGTCGCAGGCGGTGGCCCGGCAGGGCTTGCTGCGGCGATCAGCGCAGCCCAAGCGGGAATGAACGTGATGCTGGTGGAACACAACCATCATCTCGGGGGCCATCTCCGCTGGGGAACCGACGAAGACCGTGCAGTCGCCGACGAACTCGAAGCGACCGCGCGGATGGCGGGCGTAGAGATCCTCACCGACTCCACCGTGACCGGACGCTACGACGACAACTGGATCGCCGTGTCCCAGCGCAACCACCCGGGCGTAGTCGAACGGCTCATCAAGGCGCGCGCCAAGATCCTGGTCGTGGCACCCGGACTCATCGAACGACCCTACGTGTTCGCCGGAAACGACCTCCCCGGGGTGATGCTCTCAGGCGCCGCGCGGCGGCTGATCAACATGTACGCCGTGCGTCCAGGCAACCGTGGGGTGGTGCTCACCGCCAACGCCGACGGCGACGCTGCCGTCGTCGATCTCGAACGAGCCGGCGTCGAAATCGCTGCGGTGCTCGACGCCCGCGCAGGAGAGACCATCTCCAAAGCCTCAGGCAGTTCAAGACACCTCAACTCGGTGACCCTTCTCGACGGCTCCACGGTCAAGGCCGACCTGCTCGTCACCGCCGTGGGCTGGACCGCCCCCACATCACTGCTCAACATGGCCGGCGACCGTCCCTGCTACAGCCCGAAAGCGGCGCGATTCTTCTCCACGGCACTGCCCGACAACGTGATCGCAACCGGCGGCATCGTCGGCGACGGGCGCCTCGACGAACTGATCGCCCACGGTGCCAGCAGCGGCGAGTTGGCCGCTGAGCGCGCCGCTGCCGTCAAGCACAGACTCCGTTCCACGGTCACCCGCGCCCAGACCCCCGAGGGCCCAGAGCCTCCAATGCCAGCGGACCACCGAGACGGCCTCTGCAAGGCCCCCCACCCGGAGCTGTACCGTTCCGACACCCACGGCATGGTCGACTTCTCCGAAGACGTCGGTTCCAAGGACCTCCTGAGCGCAGCCGCTGAGGGATTCGACTCAGTCGAGCTTCTCAAGCGTTTCACCACCGCCACAATGGGCCCCTCGCAAGGAAAGCTCGAGACCGTCAACACCGTGGCGGTGCTCGGCGAAGCACGCGGCGAGTCCATCGAGGAGGTTGGAACCACCGTTTGGCGCCCGCCCTACGCTCCCATCAGCCTCGGTGCGCTGGCAGGAAGGGTGTTCGAGCCGGTACGGGTCTCGTCGCTGCACGAGTGGCACACCGCCAACAACATGAAACCGATCCTCGCGGGCCAATGGATCCGGCCCGACCACTACGGCGACCCCGCCGCCGAAGTCACCAACGTGCGGACCAACGTCGGAATCATCGATGTGACTCCCCTGGGCAAGCTGGATCTGCGGGGACCCGACGTGCCGCGGCTGCTCAACCTGCTGTACACCAACGAGTGGTCGAAGCTGCCGGTCGGCCGGGTCCGCTACGGCATGATGTGCGCCGAGGACGGAGTCGTGGCAGACGACGGGGTGACCGGCAGGCTCGGTGAAGACCACTACCTGATGACCACCACCAGCTCCGGTGCCGGCCAGATCTGGCAGTGGGCCGAGATGTGGCTCCAGACAGAACACCCGGACTGGCAGGTCCATGTCACGCCGGTCACCACCGGATACACGAGCATCAACATCGCCGGACCCAGGTCCCGCGACCTGCTGACCCGCTTGGTCGACGACGTGGACCTCAGCCCCGTTGCCTTCGAATACATGAACGTCCGCAGCGGCACGATCGCCGGAGTCGCGGACTGCTTCATGTGGCGCATCGGCTTCACCGGGGAGCTCAGCTTCGAGATCCACGTGCCTGCAGGGTTCGGCCTGCATGTCTGGGAGCAACTGATCGAGAAGGGCGCCGATCTCGGGGTTGGGCCGTTCGGGCTCGAGGCGCAGCGGATCATGCGCCTGGAGAAGGGGCATTTCATCGTTGGACAAGACACCGACGGGCTGACCAAGGCACCGACCACCGGACTGACACCGCTCATCAGGCTCGACAAGGCCGACTTCGCAGGCAAACCCGAACTTGAATGGTCGCTCGGAGCTGGGGCGCCCGAGTTGCCCGTGCTCGTCGCCATAAGGCCGACAGACCCTCAACTGGTGCCCGACGAGGCCTGCCAGATCCTGCGCAAGGGCACTGCGGAGATCGTCGGACGGATCACCAGTTCGCGTTTCTCCCCCACGCTCGGCCGCTCGGTCTGTCTGGGGCAGGTGACACCTGAGTTCGCTGCGGCCGGCACAGAGATCACGGTGCGTTTGTGCGACGGTTCCGACACCACCGCGACAGTGATGCAACACCACGCACACTTCGATCCCGAGGGGGTGCGCCTCCGTGGCTGACCAACCGCAGTTCCGCAGTTCTGTCACGAACCCGGTCGCCACACCCGCAGGCGCACCGGCACTGACCGACGAATCCTCGCTCACCAAGGTGAGCGTCAGAGCCCGGGTCGGCGCCTCGCCACTAGGTGTCGACTTCACCAGAACGGACCGGCGCGACGGCGTGCTCATCGCTGGAATCCGTCCGGACGAATGGCTGTTGTTGGGTGCCGGCGCTGGCGTGGAGGCCTTGCTCGCAGGCACTGAGTTCGACGGGTCTGTCAACCGGATCGACGTCACCCACAGCCGTCTGTGTCTGCGCTTGAGCGGCGTGTGCAGCGCTTCCGCTCTCGAAAAAGTGTGCAGTCTCGACTTCGACGACACGATGTTCCCCGACGGTGCAACGGGCTCTGCATCGGTCGCCAAAGTCAGCTCCGACCTGATCCGCGACGATCAGGACGGCGAACCCTCGTACTTGATCCTCGCCGACCGCTCCTTCGGCCAATACCTCTACGACGCAATCCACGACACCACCACGGAGTTCTCGTCGGCGTGGCCGTCAAGCTGAAAATGGGGAAACCAGGGTGGGAGAAGACGGGCAAGAAAGGGATCGTTACAGGAGCGCGTCACTTCGTCAGTGCAGAGCGTTACGCGAAACGACCCGCCACCGAGTCTGCGTACGCGACAGCCGCGCTGAACGCGCTCAAGGCTGTGGCCCAGATCGGCGATGACCGAGAAAGAGAAGAGACGGGGCGCTACCTCATGGAAGCACTTGCAACAACGAGGCGCGAGTCGGGGCGTGTATTCTGACATGTCGCTAGCCAATTTGTTCGGTGTTTCATGAACGACTATCCCATCAGCGATGGTGACTTGGGCGGCGACGCGTTCGGCGGGGCCTGGTTGGTGACCGAATACGTCCACGACCCCGACGGCACGTACCGGGGAACTGTCGCCCAGCGGCGCCGTGTCGAGCAGGTCGACGAGGCGCGCCTGCGGGTGGCCCAACAGTGCGAACCGTCGGCGGCACTCGACGGCCACGCCATGGCAGCGTTCGCCGGTGAATGGGTGTTCGATCTCGAAGTGGCCGGTTCCCAGCGCCGTTACCTGGGCCCCGATGTGGTGGGCTCAGCGACGCAATGGCAACCCGGTGCGATGACCGGAGCGGGTCTGTGGCCTCGGTTCGGACACGAGTTCGAGTCATACAGCGTGCTTGTAGCCCCCGACCGTCAACTCACCGGCGGGTTCTTCTCGCTCGCCGGACGGTCAGTGGCCGACATTGTGGGAGTGGCCGTGCCCGAAGCCGCCGGGGTCGAGCCCCGCTTGGACCTGTCGGCCCCGCCGCCCGAAGCTGGCGACGAATGGCAACTGCACCGAGTGGTCGGCCCACTGCTGGTGGCGACCTGCTGGCCCGCGCCCGCGCAGCGCCGCCGACTATGGGCAATGAACGATCCGCTCGGTGCCACCGGCGCGGCCCTGACCGAGACAGTCTTCAACGACACCCGCTCGGTGACCGTCACCATCGGTTGACTCAGAGCCCGAGGAAGCGGGCGTGACAAGTGACCACGCGGAGCTAAGCGTCGGCCGATTGAGCGGTACTATCGCAGCAAATCGGCCAAAACACCAGCGGCAGATCGGTCAAAACTAGGTTTTCCAGTTGTACCGTGAAGCTGTGGTTGAGCGTCTCTACCCGAGAATTGTCGATCGGCTCGTAACCGAAGAGCTCCTGCCCGAGTTCCCCGCGATCCTAATCGTGGGACCGCGCGGCTGCGGGAAATCAACCTCGATGGGGCAGTTCGCCGACACCGTGCTTGACCTGTCTACTCCCGGCGTGCGCGCCGCTGCGATCGAGGACCCGGACGGTATCCTTGCTGCCGCTGTCGGCCCTGTTCTTATCGACGAGTGGCAGGAGGCTCCTGAGATTCTCGGTGCTGTAAAGCGAGCCGTTGACACCGACCTCTCGCGCACCCCCGGCCGCTTCATCGTGACCGGCTCGGTCCGAGCGGCACAACAAGCTGCAACCTGGCCGGGGACCGGCCGACTCATCAGGGTCCGCATGTCGGGCCTGACCCAAGGCGAACTCGAACACAACAACTCCTATAACCCCATCGACACGCTTTTTGCCGACAAAGCGCCAACCTTCGGCCACTCGCCCTTCAGCCGGCACGACTACCTGAACAGAATTGTCGCTGGCAGATTCCCCGACGTGATCGGCAGAACAGATCGGGGCCGTTCCCGTTGGTTCGACGGCTACGTTGAACAACTCGTCGACCGCGACGCAGCACAGATCGCTACGACGAACCCTCGTCCTCGAAAGCTCCGGTCTGTGCTGTCGTCATGCGCGGCCCGCACCGGACAAGAACTGAACAAACAAGCAACCGCCCGAGACGCCGACGTAGCCAAGAGCACAGCCGACAACTACATCACGCTTCTCGAGGATCTCTCGATCATCGCCCTCATCCCCGCCTGGCACAACAAACGCCTCCACCGGTTGAACCGATCACCCAAGATACACATCACAGATCCCGGCCTCGCAGCGCACCTGCTGCACGTTGACACAACAGCCCTTGAACAAGACGCGACCCTGGTCGGCCAACTATTCGAAACGTTCGTCGCAACCGAGCTCAGAGCACACATCGAAACAGCCGAACACCGAACCGAGATGTTCCACCTCAGGAACCGCGACGGCAACGAGGTTGACCTCATACTCGAACGTCGCGGCCGAATCGTCGCACTCGAAGTCAAATCCTCGACCAACGTCAACAAAAGCGATGCAAGAGGGCTTCTGTGGTTGCAGAACAAACTAGGAGCAGCGTTTCACTTCGGCGCGGTCTTCTACGCGGGATCTGTTCCTTTCCAGATCGATGATCGAATCTGGGCCTTGCCGGCGAGCACGCTGTGGCATCCCCCCAAGAACTCTTGACCCACAAGCCGACACGAGGGGCTGTTGGCTGACCCAACTACACCCTCACCCCACTCACCCGGACCTAAAACGCGAAGCGCCTGGAATCCGATGCGGCACGCCTGCGACCGGTGAGGCGGTTTCGGGCACTTCCTGCTCACGGGGTCGCAGAATCCACCCGACGACATCACCGAGCATTCCGGGGCGGGCCGAGTCGCGCGGGTGCGGATGCGGCCGATGTCGTTGTGGGAGTCGGGGGATTCCAGCGGAGAAGTGTCGCTGGCCTCGCTGCTGGAAGGCGGACGCTGCTTGGCCAAAGATGCCGAACAGACCTACCGCGGCATCGCTTCGCTGATCTGTCGCGGAGGGTGGCCCCGCATGATCAAGATGGTGCCGGACACGGCCCAGGCCCGCCTGCGCGACTATTTGGACAACATCACCCGCACCGATGTCTCGCGAGTGTCCGGCATCAAACGCGACCCTCGGTTGGTGATGGCGCTGCTTGGATCACTGGCCCGCAACGAAGCAACCGCCGCTTCGGGCGCCACCCTGGTCAAGGATGTGGCAGGGGCGGCGGGCAGCGCGCCGGCACGTTCCACGATCCGGGCCTACATCGACGACCTGACTCGATTGTTCGTGCTTGAGCCTCTTCCGGCGTGGACCACCCATCTGAGGTCTTCGGCCCGTTTGAGAAAATCTCCGAAGCGGTTGTTCGTCGACCCTGCACTGGCCGTCGCCGCGTTGGCCGCGTCGGCGGGAACTGTCGCCCAGGACAAAGAGGCGATGGGGCTTCTGTTCGAGTCGATGGCGGTCCGCGACCTCCGGGTGTATGTGCAGTCGCTGGGTGCCCACCTCTACTACTACGGCGATTCGTACGGTCTCGAGGCTGATGCCGTGATCGAAGGATTGGACGGCCGATGGGCCGCCGTGGAGATCAAGCTCGGCGGAGGGAAACCTGTCGCCGAAGCCTGCGAATCGTTGCGGGCCGTTCGCTCACAGATCGACACCACCCGCCGCGGAGAACCGGCGCGCCTCATCGTGCTCACCGCGTTCGGCCACGGCTATCAGACCCGCGACGGCATCGCCGTAGTGCCCCTGACCGCCCTCAAGCCCTGATCCCGACCAGCCCGGCCGTTGAGGCGTTCACCGACACAGGACAACCTGTCAGATGCAATGGAGATGAGTCTGAAATATTTCTGTGAAATATGAGTAATTGTCACAGGGGTTCGCTATAGTGACATCCATGGAATTCGCCCCCGCCTCGGATCTCTCGGACGCCGCCATCGGTGTCGGCACGGCTGGTGTCGGCACGGCTGGTGTCGGCACGGCTGGTGTTGGCGCGGCTGGTGTTGGCACGGCTGGTGTTGGCACGGCTGGTGTGGGTGTGGGTTGTGGTGCTGACGCTGGGTCGGTGTGTGTTGGGCAGGTTGATGAGGTGGGGTTGTCTGATGAGAAGCTGCGGTTGCGGTTGGGGGTGTTGGGTCGTGCCGAGTCGACTCTGGCGGCGATGAAGTCGCGGGTGTTGGCGGAGTTGAGCCGTCGTCACAGCAAAGGCGACGCGCAGCGT
>JAHQYN010000206.1 GCA_024421085.1 Acidimicrobiia bacterium | reverse complement strand
TGCGCGTCGCGTTTGTTGTGACGACGACTCAACTCAGCCAACGCACGGGATTTCATCGCCGCCAACGTCGACTCGGCACGACCCAACACCTTCAACCGCGACCGCAACCCCTCATCGGACAACCCCACCTCATCAACCAGACCCACGCAAACCGACCCGACGGTACCACAACCGCCGGACGCAGAGGAGGGTCGCACCTGTGAAGCGCTATCGGTCCGCGATGCCCCGGCGGTGCCATCACGGTTGGCCGCAGACGGGCAGGGCTGCGCGGGTGGAGTGTTGTCGGTTCGTGATGCTTCGGCGTTGCCATCACCGTCAACCGCGGAAGAGGAAGGCTGCACCGGTGAAGTGCGATCGGCCCGCAACGCCCCACCGGCGCCATCGCTGGCCGTTCCCTTCTCAAAACGCTCTGATCCTAAAAATAAACTCATAGTTCACACTTTACTGACCCCTTGTGACAATGACGCCGTGAATTACTGGCAAATCATAAAATATTCCAAAATATTCTGTATAGCACAGAGAACGTCAACCTCTATAACCCGGCGGGCAGACGAAGACCGGGTCGGCATGGCCGTTGGGCCTATCACTCGGTCGGGTGGTAGCCTGGCAATAGTGAGCAAGGCATCGAATCGGCGAAGGTCTGTGGCCGGCTCCAACTCCCGCCGCAGAACCGTTTCCAGGTAGCGCTCGAACCAGTTACGGCGAATGCCCTGTCGAAGCTCTGGACTTCGGGATATCCACTCCTACAGACGATTTCGATGTATTTGCCTCGGCGAGCAACCCCACTCGGGCTACCCGCTAAAAGGAGGTCTGCGAGGCCTCCCCCGCATCTGCGTCGGCGACCGAATTGTTGCAAATATTCGGCGACCTCTTTGTGTGCCTCTGCCGTATCCGCATCGGCGATTACAGGGTGGTCTACGAACTGCTCGACAATGAACTAGTGGCTTTACGAGCACCACGCCTTTATGGCGGCCAAAGGGCAACCGATTGATGACGAGGCCGTGGTTGAGGGCACAGGGATCAAGAATCTGGATCGTGAAGCATTGCAGTCTCTTTTGGGAAGGATTCGAGCAACGAAGGGATGATGGTAGCTCTGTGATCGGGGATCGTCTGGTGCGCGATGAGAAGACCGGAAGGGTCTGTCGCTGTTTGTGGTAAGTTCAGACTGGAGTTTGGCGGGTTGATGGGGTTTGGTGACGGGTGGAGTCCGCTGACATGGGGTTTTGTAGGGGTGACACATACGTGACAGTGTGAGTTGTTGGTTGTGTTGAGGTTGGAACAGTCTCACCAGCGTGGGGTCGGCACCAAAACGGATGTTGCGCCGCCATTTCAGCGCTACATTGAGGTGATGTCCAGTATCCAAGTGAAGAACGTCCCGAGTGAAGTGCACCAGACGCTGCGGCGCCGAGCCGTCGGAGCGGGGCAGTCCCTACAGGAGTACCTCCTTCAACTGCTCTGTGAGCAGGCCCGTACTGAGACGCTGGAGGAGGTGCTGCAGCGAGCTGGTGGAAGGGCCGGCGACAACATCGAAGGGGAGGCGGCCGTCGCGGCTGTGCGGGCCGATCGCGATTCCCGTTGATCGTTGCCGATGCCAGCGCGATGGTTCAGGCCCTAGGAGGTGACGGCTCACGGGAGATGCGGCCCGCCAACGCCTCAGAGGTGAACGGGTCGTCGCGCCCGAACTGCTCGATGTGGAGGTCGTATCGGCGTGGCGACGGCACGAGGCACAAGGTCGCCTGGACCCCAAGCGGGCGGTGCTCGCCCGTGAGGATCTTCGGGCAATTCCGGTGGAGCGAGTCTCGCATCGCCTCCTGATGGATCGAGCGTGGGAGTTGCGAGCCAACGCAACCGTCTATGACGCGGTGTACGTTGCACTCGCCGAGGTGCTGGAAGTTCCGCTGTTGACTGCCGACAGGAAGCTTGCCGGAATCCCCGGGGTCCGGTGCAAGGTTGAACTCTTATAGTTGTGCGCCAGCGAGTGCGGTGCAGCATGTCTCTGAGTTAGACTTTCGGCGATGGGACGGCCGAAGCGGCGAGGCGGGGGACGGGTCACCCCCAAGAAGAAGCGGGTACATTTCGACGACGAACTCGGCTCTGATTTCGTGTTCCAAGATCGCGACTACCGGGACGAGGCCCAGTGGCAGCTTCCCGATGCCGATCCGCATTCCGGGTTCCAACTGAACCTGCTGGCTCGCGATGCCGAGTGCGTTCTCGAAGAAATTTCCGCCTCGGGTACGGTCGACATGAACGAGGTCGACTACTGGAGTTCCGCCATCCAGACCGCGATCGTGAGCACGCGGTCGCCTGACGGTGTGGAGCCGTCGGCAGTGCTGACGCACGCCGAGCGTGTCGGTGGCGCGGTGGGCGCTGTGCTGGCAGCCGCGGTTGCTGTCTACGGTCCTCCAGATGCCAGGCCGCGGGCTCGTCGCAGGCTGCGCCGCATCCGCGAGTCGCATGCCGATGTGCCAGCCTGGATCGAGATGTTGGGCAAGGCGGAGCCGCTGCGAGCGACGAGCACCACCGACCGGTGGGGCGAGCATTGCGAGGTTTGCATCGACTCCCGGCGACCCGACGGGACCGAGCACGGCGTGTCGGTCTCCATCGAGCCGTTCTACTCGGGCATGGCGACGCGTTTCACTCTTGGCGCGCCCAGCACTCAGCGCGCCACAACCGTCAGTAAGGATCAGATCGTCGAGGAGTTGAGCCTCGCTGACGGGCGGGCAGTCGTTACGGTCAGCCTTGAGGCGCGTGTTGGGTCGGGAATTGCAGAGGACGGCCCGGCCGACTTAGACGATGACCTTTGGGCCCTGCTGGAGCAGCGGTTAGAGTTACTGCCCGACGGGGGGCGTGCACCGGACGCGTAGACCCTCGGCGCTGACGAGGGGGCGGCCCACTTCGCCGACTTCTTCTCGCACGGTCCGCGCCTAGGTGGCTGGTGCTAAATTGGTGTTGGTTGGCGGCGTTTGGGTGTTGGTTGGCCGGGTGTGGGTTCGGGGTCAACCGCGATGTGGCCTTTGTAACCGTCGAAACCCCCGGCGCTGCTTTTGCGTCCATGGCGGGTGTCGGGGTCCACTGTGGAAATAACCCGGTTTTTGGCGACGCGACACGCGATGCGCATCGTGTTGTCGGGACCCACTTCGAGGTCTTGGCCCAGCACCGCAGCCAACAGTTCGGCTGCGTTGGCTTCATCGGTGTTCAAAACACGTCCAGCCATCGCAGCAAGCACCGCGTAACCATCGGTGGCGAGTTTATCCACCAACGCGTCGCGTGCTGTGGGATCTTTCCAGTCGCAACTCGGT
>JAHQYN010000047.1 GCA_024421085.1 Acidimicrobiia bacterium | reverse complement strand
CGGGCCCGCCGCAACACGATCCGGACCCGCCGCAACACGATCCGGACCCGCCGCAAACCTGTCAAGGCCCGCCGCAAACCTGTCCGGGCCCGCCGCGACGCGATCCGGACCCGCCGCAAACCTGTCAAGGGGCAGACGAATGCTCACCAACAGCGCCTTGCGGGGCTCATCGTCCCAGCGGCGCCCCAAACGGCCCCGGCCCGCACTCTGGTGGTCGGCAACCAGCACCGCCGGTGAGACAGAACCGGCACGCGCCTGCGCTGCGAGGTCAAGATTCGTGGACCCTGTAACCTCGACGTGGCGCAGGGGCCCCAAGCCCGTAGCGTCGGCAACGCGGCTGCTCGCCGCAAACAGATCTCCCAGATCTCCGCTCGATGTCACAACCTCATGGCTCCTTCGACTAACCATTACCCTGTGTTTTCCAAAGTACTAATAGCAAACCGCGGCGAGATCGCGGTCCGGATCATTCGCGGCTGCCGAGAGTTCTCCATTGGCACTGTGGCGGTCTACTCCGACCTCGACCACGACGCGCTGCATGTGCGCCTCGCCGATGAGGCCTACAGCCTGGGAGGAAAGACCGCCGCTGAGTCCTACCTCAACACCGAGGCGATCCTCGACGCCATCGAACGGAGCGGTGCAGACGCGGTGCATCCCGGTTACGGATTCTTCTCCGAGAACGCCGACTTCGCGCGCGCCATAACCGAGCGCGGAGTGACCTTCATCGGGCCGGATCCCGAAGCTATCGAGGTGATGGGCGACAAGATCTCTGCACGGGAGGCCGCCGAGAAGGTCGGCGTGCATGGCGTCCCCGGGACTGCCGAGACGATCACCGACCCCTCCCAGGTCATCGAATTCGGGAACTCCCAGGGCTGGCCGGTGGCCGTCAAGGCGGCGTACGGCGGAGGCGGGCGCGGCATGAAGGTCGTGAACAGCGCCGCTGAGGCCGCTGAGCAACTCGGGGCCGCCCAGAGAGAGGCGCTCGCCTACTTCGGGCGCGACGAGTGCTACATGGAGCGCTACCTCACCAGACCGCGCCATGTGGAAGTCCAGATCCTGGCCGACAGGCACGGCAACTGCGTCTACCTCGGAACCCGCGACTGCTCGGTGCAACGCCGGCACCAGAAGCTCATCGAGGAGGCACCCGCCCCGGCCATAGACCCCGATGTCATCACCGCGATGGGTGAAGCGGCTGTCAAAGTCGCCCGCGGCTGCGACTACGTCAACGCGGGAACTGTCGAGTTCCTGTACGAGGACGGCAGCTTCCACTACCTGGAAATGAACACTCGCCTCCAGGTGGAGCACCCGGCGACGGAGATGGTCACCGGAATCGATCTCGTCGAAGCCCAGATCCGCGTCGCCGCCGGTGAAGAACTGCCGTTCAGCCAACACGACATCGAGATCAGCGGGCACGCCATTGAGATCCGCATCAACGCGGAAGACCCCGCCGGAGGGGCGTTCCTGCCATCACCGGGGACAATCACCGCATTGACTGCCGCCGACGGCTTCGGCACTCGGTTCGACACGGGTTACGAAGCTGGCGACGAGATCAGCCAGTACTACGACAACCTGATCGGCAAGCTCATCGTCTGGGGCAAGGACCGCCCGACCGCTATCGCTCGGGCTCTTCGAGCGCTTGGCGAAACCACCGTCGAGGGAGTCGCCACCACTGTTCCCGCAGCCGTCGCCGTGTTGGAGTCAGACGACTTCGCCGCGGTCGGCCACAGCACCAAGTGGTTGGAACAGACCGTCGATCTCAGCACGGTGGGCGTTGCCGAAGTCCCTGAGGTCGAAGGCTCGGGCGAATCGAAAGTCAAGCGCAACGTCGACGTCGAGGTGAACGGCAAGCGATTCTCAGTGTCAATGTGGGTACCCGAGAGCGCGGGCGCCCCTAGCTCCCCGAGCGTTCCACGTGTCCGCCGATCAGGCCGAGGGGCGGCGGGCGGCGGGTCCGGCAGCGGAGACGTAACCGTGCCGATGCAGGGGACGATCGTCAAGGTCCTCGTCGGCATCGGCGACAGCGTCGCAGCAGGCGATGTCGTCGTTGTTCTGGAAGCAATGAAGATGGAGAACAACGTCACCGCCGAGAAGGCGGGAACGATCACCGAAGTCCGTGTCGTCGAGGGTGACTCCGTCGGCGGAGGAGACATCGTAGCTGTAATCGAGTAACGCCTCCGCCGCGCTGCCGCTATTCGGCGGCTTCGTCCTATTCGGCGGCTTCGCGGAGCGCCTCGGCGAGGGTCGGATGCACCAGCGCGCTCTCGTGAATGTCGGCAACGGTGAGACCGTTGCTGACCGCCACGGCAATGACCGAGATCAGTTCGGCCGCGTGGCGACCGACGATCGAACCACCGAGAACGACCCCGGTGGCGGGGTCCGAGACGATCTTCACGAAGCCGCGGGGGTCGTCGTTGATCTGGGCCTTGGCCGAAGAGGCGAACGGGACCTTGGTGACTCGGACCTTGCGCCCCTCGGAGAACGCGTCCGCCTCGGCAAGACCGACATCGGCGATCTCCGGCTCGGTGAAGATCGCAGACGCCGCCTTGTCGTAATCGATGACCCGGCGCCGCGACACCGAGAGAGCACCGAGCGCGTGCTCGGCGATCTTCTGACCCTGAATGCTCGCCACCGAGGAGAGTGGAAGGCGTCCACTCAGGTCTCCCGCGGCATATATGTGTTCGATGTTGGAACGCAGGTTCGCGTCCACCGGCACGTAACCGTGGGCTGAATGCACCCCGGCCTTGTCGAGACCCAGCGTCTCGCTGTTGGGAATTGAACCGATCGCCAACAGTGCGTGCGTTCCGGTCACCACCCGACCGTCGTCGCAGTCGACGGTGACCTCGTCGCCCTCCCTGCGGATGTCGACGGCGCGCGCCCCTTTGAGCAGTCGAACGCCTCGACGCAGGAAATCCTCCTCCAAAGCAGCCGCAACCTCAGGGTCTTTGGCCGGCAACACCTGCTGACGACTGACGACCAAGGTGACCTCAGACCCCATCGACTCGAACATATGGACGAACTCCACGCCGGTGACGCCCGAACCGATCACGACCAGATGCTCCGGCAGCGTCGGCGGCGGATAGGCGTCACGGGTGGTGAGCACACGCGCACCGTCAACCGGCGCCCACTCGGGCAGGCGGGGGCGGCTTCCGGTGGCCAACACGATCACGTCGGCCTCGAAGTCGATCGTCTCGTCCGCAGTGGTAGCGCGCACCGTGTGGGGATCGATCAGGGTGCCGCTGCCGTGGGCGAACTGAACGTGCTGGCTGGCCAGAAGGCTTCGAATCTGGCCCTCGAGGCGCCCCTCGAGCGTGAGCAGCCGTTGCCGTAGCTGGTTGAGGTCGACATCGGTCGCAACCTCGGAGAGCCCCATGCGCATGGAGCGCTGCACGAACGATCGGGCGTTGCCCGCGGCGATCATCGCCTTGGACGGGATGCAGTCCCACAGGTGGGCGGCACCGCCTACCGTGTCGCGCTCAATCAGCACGACCTCGGCGCCCAATCGTGCTGCGGTGGTGGCGCAGCTGTTGCCTGCGGGACCTCCTCCGACAATTACCATGCGAGTGGTCATCAAGCGGAGATGCTACCTGTCGCAACACGAGTTGTGTGGGCTCAGATCGGGGTTCGCCCCACTCCGGGGTTCGCCCCGGGTGTGATGGAGCCCCGACGGCCACGACATGGGGCTCTGACGCCGTGGACGACTAGATTCGGCGGCTGTGGCCCCCGCCGCGCGAGAAGCTGACCCCGGTGTTGATTCCAGCGCCGCGACCGATCGCGACGACGCGCCCGCACCGCTGCGCTGGAACCGAACGGCTCTGAGCCTCGCCGTCGTCACCGTGGCCGCGGGGGCAGCACTGCGTCTGTTCGCCCCCTCGCCGCTGTGGCTCGATGAGGCGCTCTCGGTCAACGTCGCCGCCTTGGACTTCGAGCAGTTGGTGGAGGCACTGCGCCACGACGGCCACCCCGCCCTCTACTACCTGCTGCTCGGCTGGTGGATCGACGCCTTCGGTGACAGCGATCTGGCGGTGCGATCGTTGTCCGGGTTGTTCTCGGTGCTCTCAGTCTGGGCGCTGTACAGAATCGCCGGCCGGCACGGTGCCACAACCGCGCAGGTGACTCTGCTGGTTGCCGCAACGTCGCCGTTCCTGATCCGCTACGCGACCGAAGCTCGGATGTACGCACTGCTGGTTCTGTTGTGCTGTGTCGGTTGGCTGTGTGTGGAACGGGCGATCGAGCTTCCGTCGCCTGGTCGGCTGGCGCTGGTGGCACTCAGCGCCGCGGCGCTGGTCCACACCCACTACTGGAGTTTCTACCTGATCGGCGCGGCGCTGATCGTCGCAGCCCGCAACATCGTCTTGGGAGACGACGGCACGCGGGCGGCCGCGGTCCGCATCGGCGGCGCTATCGTCGCCGGCGGCGCCACCATAGTGGTCTGGGCGAGCGTGCTCACAGAACAGCTTCTAACCACCGGAACGCCGTGGGCCGACCGTGCGCGACCCGCAGAAATCGTCATTGAGGCCATCCAGGCGATCGGCGGCAGCAACCGGTTCGAGGGAGAACTGTTGGGGGTGACCTTGGCAGTGGCAGCAATTCTGGGTGTGCTGGCCTGGCGGGTGGACGGGCGAGATCTGCTGCTTCGCTTCGGTGCCGGGAGACTGGACCGCGCCGCGCTGTGCGTCGTGGGGACGCTGGGGCTCGGCGGAAGCGTCGCCGCGGTTACCGCCGGTGCCTTCGAGGCGCGCTACGCCGCGGTCGTGGTGGGATTCCTGTTGGTCCTGGCCGCCAAGGGAATAGCCATGCTTCCAGGGACCGCGAGGATCGTGGTGCTGGTGGTGGTCGTCGCTGTCGGACTCGCAGTCAGCGTCGATGAGGCTCGCCGCGACCGGACCCAGGGGGCAGAAGTCGCAGCGCTGATCGACGCACAGCGCGCGCCCGGTGATGTGGTCGTCGTCTGCCCCGACCAACTGGGCCCGGCGACCCTTCGTCCCATGGACGGTCCTGTGACCTCGTTCGCGTATCCGCGCGGCGACGGTCGCTTCGTTGACTGGCAGGACTACGCCGAGACGATCGCCGACGCCGGGGTCGACAGCTTCGTGCGCGACGTGCTCAGCGAGGCCCGGGGCCATGACGTCTGGCTGGTGAGCGGGTTCGGCTACAAGAACTTCGGGGACCGTTGCGAAGCCATGCTCAACGAACTCGGACGAGAACGCCGGGCCCACCGGCTCCTGGCTCCCCGCGACGTCTTTGAACCGATGCTGCTCACGCGTTACGAGGCGCCGCAGTGACCGTCCTGTCCAACTGGCGGCAGGACTTCCGAGCGGCGCTGGGCGGTTGGATCGAGGCCAGGGTCTACGTGGCCGCGGCCTATGTCACCACTCTGGCGATCGTTGATCGCCTCGAGCCGCCACCGGCGTTCTCCCCCGTCGACGACGGGCTGATCCCCTGGGACGGCACCTGGTACCGCGACCTGGCGCGCGCGGGTTACGACTCGCCCGAACTCGCAGGGGGAATTCGCTTCTTTCCGCTGTGGCCCCTGTTGGGTCGAGCCCTAGGCGCCGTTGGAGACCGGCCCGACGTCGCCTTGGTGATCGCCGCCAACCTGCTCGCACTGGTTGCGGGAATGCTGATGCACCGCCTGGCCCTGCAAGAGACCGACGACCCGGAGACCTCCAGACAGGTGGTGCGAGTCTTCTCACTGTTCCCGTCGGCTTTCGTATTGGTGCTCGGCTACAGCGAGGCGCTCTTCTTGACGCTGGCTCTCGGCTTCGTCCTCTGCGCCCGCTCACGCAACTGGTGGGCCACAGCATTGTTGGGTTATCTGGCCGGTCTGACACGACCGGTCGGTGCACTGCTGGCCCTGCCCGCCGCGGTGCGAGCCGCGCGCGAAGACCGACGGTCGCCGACGGCCTGGCTGGCCGTCGCTTCGGCGCCGCTGGGCACGCTCAGCTTTCTTGGGTGGGCGGAGCGCACCCAGGGGGGTTGGCGCTTCCCGATCGACGCGCAGGAAGAACTCCGGGGTTCCGCGGTCGAGCCGATCACCCGGATCAGCCGCGCGCTTGTCGACGGTGCCCGTGGTGACGCGGGCGAGCTGTTGCACGGGAGCGCCGCAGTGATCCTGGTGTTCCTGCTGGTAGTCGCGGTGCGCAGGCTGTCAACCGATCTGTGGGTGTACGCGGTTCCCTCAACCGTGCTGCTCTTCGCTGCCGAAAACCTGAACTCGATGGAACGCTACGCCTTGGCCTTGTTTCCACTGGTGATCGCTGCGGGGATCGTGAGCCACGCGACGTTGTTGCAGCGTTGGCTGCCCACGGCTTCAGCTGTTGCGATGACCTCGTTGACGATTCTGGCGCTGAACGGCATCTATGTCCCCTGAACCCAACGACAACCCCGCGCCCCACGCCACAACCCCAACCACACCCAACGACAACACCACGCCCCACGCCACAACCCCAGCCACACCCAACGACAACACCACGCCCCACGCTGCCGCGGCTCCGGCCACGCCCGGCAACAACACAGCGCCCCGCGCTGCCGCGGCTCCGGCCACGCCCGGCAACAACACAGCGCCCCGCGCTGCCGCGGCTCCGGCCACGCCCGGCAACAACACAGCGCCCCGCGCTGCCGCGGCTCCGGCCACGCCCGGCGACAACACAGCGCCCCGCGCTGCCGCGGCTCCGGCTACGCCCGGCGACAACACAGCGCCCGGGGACAAGCTCCGCGTCGGGATTGACATCACTGCCTTGGTTGGACCGCCCAGCGGTATCCACCAGTCAACGCGGGCCCTCGTTAATGCGCTCAGCGGAATCGACCGGATCGATGTTCGAGGCTGGCTCTTGACTTTTCGCGGTGGCCGGCCGGACACAGGAGTCCCGGTTCGGCGGTCGCGGGTGCCCGCCCGAGTCGCCCATCAACTATGGCAGCGCAACGTCTGCAACCTGGACCGACTGATCGTCGGATCGGTCGACATCGTCCATGGAACGAACTTCACCGCACCGCCGACTGAGCGCTCGGTCATCACAGTCCATGACCTTTCTCTGGTTCACAACCCGCAATGGTGTCGGCCCGAAGTAGTCGCCATGGTCAAACCCCTGCACGCCGCTGTCGACGCCGGAGCGACTGTACATGTGACCTCAAGCGCCGTCGCCGATGAGGTGCATAACCGTCTCGGTGTACCGGAAGACAGAGTCGCGCTGGTCCCCCACGGGGTCGGACCCATCGTCGCCGGCGACCCCGAGACCGGGCGCAGACTCGCCGGATTCGACAGGTACGTGCTCGTGCTCGGAACCGTGGAACACCGCAAGAACGTCGCCCTGATCGCCGATTCGCTGAGCTCGTTTCCCAACGACGCAGGCCTCGTGGTGGCCGGGCCGCCGGGAAACGCAGAGTCGACACTGCGCGCAGCAGCCGCTGATCGGAAGTTCGTCAGGCTCACTGCAGTCACCGAAGCCCAGAAGGCGGCACTGCTGCGGGGGGCCACAGTGCTGGCTTTCCCCTCCCGCTACGAGGGGTTCGGACTGCCCCCGCTCGAAGCGCTCTCGGTGGGCACCCCCGTTGTGACCACCGCGGTCGGCGCGCTGCCGGAGTTGATCGGCGACCAGGTGACGCTGACCCCCTGCAACAACGACGCAGCATTCACCGAACAGCTCCACGCGGCAATATCAACGCCACCAATGGTGCCACCAGAGATTCAAGCCCGCATCGAGGCGATGACCTGGCAGGCCGCGGCGCAGCAGATGGCCACCGTCTACCGCCGCATCAAGACATAGACTCCCACCGTGGCCGCTGAGCTGGCCCTAGACATCGGGGGTCTGCACATCGAGCGCTCGGGCGCGGTCAGACGCGCACGGCCTGTCTGGCGCGGTCAGACGCGCACGGCCTGTCGGGCGCGGCGAAGGCCGGCGACTCGACGCCACACGACCCAGACCACCAGCGCGGAGAGCAGGACCTCGATCGGCACCCCGAAACGCAGCGGCTCACTGAACCAGTTGACCACCCGCAGCGGCCACCCGCCGACGAAGCGCACCAGCGGCAGGAAGATGAACTCGCCACCGTTAAACAGGAACTCGATTATCAGGTAGCTGCAGACGTACCCCGAGGTGACACTGAGCCGCTTGATCCGGTCGGGCTCGAGGTCGCGCCAGCCGATGATCAGCGCGCCGATGACCCCGAGCACGCTGATGACCGCTATCCGTTCCGGTGTGGTGTCCTGAATCCAGTTGTTGACCGCTGCCTGGAACTCCAAGAAACGGTCGACCCGCGGACTCGAATAGGCATCACCGGACAACACCCGTATCTCGAAGTAGCCGTAGTCGATCAGATAGAGGCCGGCGGCCAACAGCACGAAACCCGACACCCGGCTCACGTAGGGCAGCACCCTTCGCATCCCGGCGACCACATCGGTCTTAGCGAGCGCCAGACTCATGGTCAAGAAGGTGATCAAGGCACCCATCCCCAGCGCGTAGGCGAGGAAGTTGCCGAAACCCTCCAACCACCCGTCGGTGGTGAACGAGTTGGTGACCGACGACAGGAACAACCCGATGGTGCATGACAGCGAAACGACCGCATAGCTCACACCGAAGAGGAACACCGACGAGAGGTCGCGGCTGCCGGTCCCCACGTTCAGTTTCGGAAGCCGCAGCACGAAGTCCTTGCCCAGCGCCATAAAGACTCCCAGCGGGAGCATCAACACGCCGATGGCGATCGTCACGTAACCCGTGTACTCGAACACGGTGCCCTGATTGATCACCGTCTCGAATGCCACCCCGCAGAGACCGAACACCGCGATGAATCCTGCGGTCATGACCAGACCGACGACGAGACCGCGCACAATGGTGGCCAACCGGCTGGCTCTGTTGTCACCGTCAACACCCAGGAAATACGACAGGTAGACTGGCAGCAGGGCGAACCCGCAGGGGTTGAACGCGGCAACCAGACCGAGCGCGAACGGAAAGGCGTAGACCCCCATCAGAGCAGGTTATCCGTTATCAGGTCGCGCAGTCCCTGCGCCGTGAGCACGCCGCTCCACTGCTCGGCAACCACTCCGTCGCGGTCGACCATCAGCGTGGAGGGCATGCCGAGCAGGCCCAGCTCGGGGAACAGCGACCCGTCGGCATCCCAACCCGACGGATAGGTCACGCCCGTCTCGGCCAACAGTTCGAGTGACGTGTCGGCGGAGTCGTCGCGGCTGATGCCGATGAAGTTCACCTCGCCGGAGAGCTCCTGGTAGACGCTCTCAAACTCGGGCAACTCGGCACGGCACGGGCTGCACCAGGCGGCGAAGAAGTTGACCACCAGCGGCTTGTCGAGATGTCCGGCGAAGGTGTCTGGCTCGCCACTCAACAGCGAGGTGAACCCGAGATCGCGGATCGAGCCCTCGACGGCCGGGGTCGGGCTGGTACTGCCCTCGGGACGCAGCGCTCCGTCGGTGAGAGCGACCCTGTTGGCCTCACCGAACTCGCTGCCGGAGTCCTGCGCGCAAGCAGCGACGAACGCCACGGTCAACAAGATCGCAGCGACGTGGCGGAACGCGGTGAATCTACAGAACGAGGACATGGGGACTCGGCCAGAACGCTACCTCCTAGAGCGTCTCGGCCACCCCGCGTTCACCACCCACTGCGAACCGCCCCGCCGCCCGACAACAACACCGCGCCGCTCCAACCGCGCGGCGAGCGCTCCCGGGGCTCCAGCCGCGCCCGGCAACAACCCCTAGCGGTTCCGTCCGTGCGGCGAGCGCCCCCGGGGCTCCAGCCGCGCCCGGCAACAACCCCTAGCGGTTCCGTCCGTGCGGCGAGCGCCCCCGGGGCTCCAGCCACGCCCGGCAACAACCCCTAGCGGTTCCGTCCGTGCGGCGAGCGCCCCCGGGGCTCCAGCCACGCCCGGCAACAACCCCTAGCGGTTCCGTCCGTGCGGCGAGCGCTCCCGGGGCTCCAGCCACGCCCGGCAACAACCCCTAGCGGTTCCGTCCGTGCGGCGAGCGCTCCCGGGGCTCCAGCCGCGCCCGGCAACAACCCCTAGCGGTTCCGTCCGTGCGGCGAGCGCTCCCGGGGCTCCAGCCGCGCCCGGCAACAACCCCTAGCGGTTCCGTCCGTGCGGCGAGCGCTCCCGGGGCTCCGGTTGCGCCCGGCAACAACAACGCGCCGCTAAGCGGTCCGCCGCTGCGCCCGTTCCCGAAGATGCATCGGCACCGGGACGACCGGCATCAGATCCTCGGGACGGGCCACCTTGGGAGGACGGCCCCGGCGGCGTTTGACGGTCAACATCTCTCCGTTCACGAAGAGCTGCCCACCCCAGACTCCCCACTGCTCCTGGTTGTCTAGGGCAGCCTCGAGGCAGGGCGCTATCACCGGGCACTCGGCGCAGACGCGCTTCGCACCCGAGATCTCCCCGATGTCGTCGGAGAAGAACAGGTCGTAGGCGTTGTCGACCGTCTTGCAGGCCGCGTGCGTCTCCCATGAGGTGGTGTCGGCTCGGAGTTGTTTAGTTATGTCGACGAGGGTTGACATTTCCCCGTCTCCTTCCGTGTTCGGGTCTCTGTTGTGGCGTTGTCGGTGTCGGTGGGCGGTGCGGGTTCGACCGGTGTTGGCCGGGTAACGCAGAAAGGCCGCTGGGTCTACCAGCGGCCTTTCTGCGTACTTCCCTGTTGTTGGGTCGAGTTACCCGCAGGGAGCGCCGAAGGGCCGCTGGCTGTGATACGGCTTCGTGGGAAACCAAGAAGCTGGCATGACCGTCTGCACATCTACGCGCGCGGCGATGTCAGCTTGATGCTGGGAATCGGTGCGGTGAGTGCTGCTCATGTCGGTCCTGTCCTGCGGCCGGAAATCCGGCGAGACGCAGATTGGCAAGTTTCAGCGTACCTGTCAACCGAATATTTCGTACTCGTTGGCTCGGCGGTGGCCGCGGAACGGATGCTGGGAAACATTTCGATGCATTTTCATGTTATTGAGTTGACAACCCCAACCCGGCAGCTAAGCTGCACACATGGACGCGGCCCTCTTGGCGATGATCTCGACACTCTTCGTGGCGATGCTCGGCAACGCTTGGCACCAGACTCGTGAGAACACCAAGACCCGCGACCTCATGATCCAGCTCAACAACGGCACCCGCTCCGAACTGAGCGATCTCGGTGCCGAGCTGCGCGCTGACCACAAGGCCCTCGACACCAAGCTCAGCGGGGAAATCAAGGCCCTCGACACCAAGCTCAGCGGGGAAATCAAGGCCCTCGACACCAAGCTCAGCGGGGAAATCAGCGCTCTCGATGCCAAGCTGAGCGGGGAGAACAAGGCCCTCGACGACGGTCTGGGAAGCGTCAGGGAGCGGTTGTCGCGCATCGAGGGTCATCTGGGGATCGGCCTGCCCGGGGTCGGTGCCTCAGAACCGCCCGAACCGCCGGTCGACGAATAGAGCAACGCCTGGTCTCAGCCGGCAAAGGGTTCACCGGTTGTTCACTGCGCGTTCACTCATCCGGCGGTGCGATTTAGCAATCCCCGCGTAGCTTTGCGCCCGAACCGGACTCGCACCGAGCGGGTCCAAGACCCGGGAAGGAACCCGAATGCGTCAATCTAGGAATGTTGTTTGGTTGTCGGCGATTCTCTTGAGCCTGGCACTCGTCGCGTCCGCGTGCGGCGGCGGCGACTCAGACTCGCCCAGCTCAGAATCCTCCGGCTCGAGCTCGCCTGGCTCAGAGTCCTCCGATATGGACGACCCCCCCGATACGGACCTCTCGGGTGAGATCTTCATCTCCGGTTCCTCCACCGTGGAGCCGATCTCGCTGCGCGTCCAGGAGCTGTTCAACGACATCCATCCGAATGTCTTGATCGCGGTCGACGGACCGGGAACCGGCGATGGTTTCGCCCTGTTCTGCAGCGGTGAGACCGACATCTCTGATGCCTCGCGGGCAATCAAGGACAGCGAGGCAGACCAATGCGCCGCCAACGGAATCAACTACGTCGAGCTGCAGGTCGGGATCGACGGACTCGGGGTCATGACGAACGCCGCCAACGATGCCGTCGAGTGTGTCTCGTTCGCGGACCTGTACGCGCTGACCGGCCCCGAGGCCACTGGAATCGGATCCTGGGCGGATGCCAACGCCGTTTCCGCCGAGCTCGGCGGTGCAGGGAACCTGCCTGACCTCCCTCTCGACATCTTCGGGCCTGGAGAGGAGTCCGGAACCTTCGACACCTACGTCGAACTGGTGATCGAGCACCCGGCGGAGGAACGCGGCCAAGACCCGACCACACGCCCCGACTACAGCCCGTCGGGCGACGACAACGTGATCCTGCGGGGCATCACGGGCTCTGACACCTCGCTGGGATGGGTCGGATTCGCCTTCGCCAACAACGCACAGGGAGTCAAGCTTCTCGATGTCGACGACGGCGAGAGCGGTTGTGTAGGAGCGACGCCGGCCACGATCGCGTCGGGGGAGTACCCGCTCAGCCGTCCGCTGTTCATCTACGTGAACTCCGACAAGGCCGCGGCGAACCCGGGGCTCGACGCCTACGTCGACTACTACATGGGCGAAGGCCTTGACAGGGCCGTCGCTGAAGTCGGCTACGTCGAGTTGACCGAGGCAGCCAAGTCAGAAGTCCGCGCCGCTTGGGCGAGATGAGCCGATCAGCAGGTCCAGCACTTAGAATCGACCCCCGATGCCCGAGTCCCGAGATAGATTCGTTCGACCGTGAACGATTCGATTGTGAACGCGGCCATTAGATGAACGAGGTTGGACCTGCTGAACTGAGCATCGAGGCGCTCTCCGGCTCGCCGCGCCGGGTGCGAAGGGAACGAATCATCAGCCGTGCGATGTTTTGTGCAGCGTCCGCTTCGGTGGTCGTCTCGGCGCTGATCATCTACGCACTCTTCGCGGAGGCCTGGATCTTCATGCGCGATGTCGACTGGTCGGCCACCTGGGGCCAACTCGGCTGGTTCCCGCGCCGCGGCATCTACGACATGCCGACCCTGCTGGTAGCGAGCCTCTGGACCACAGCCATCGCCATGGTGGTGGCCGCTCCGCTGGGTATGGGCGCGGCCATCTACCTGTCGGAGTACGCCAAGCCATCGCACCGGGCCCTGTTCAAACCCATTCTGGAGATCCTCGCCGGAATCCCCAGCGTGGTGCTCGGCTTCTTCGCGCTGCTGTGGCTGGCACCCAATGTGGTCGCCCACATCGGCGGCGAAGGTGGCCGCGGCTCGATGCTGGCCGCGGGGATCGGTGTCGGGATCCTGACGATCCCTCTGGTGGCGTCGATCTCCGAGGACGCGATGGCAGCAGTCCCGAAATCACTGCGGGAGGCGTCAGCGGGGTTGGGGGCGCGCCGAGCGGTCACGACCGTGCGGGTCGTGCTGCCCGCCGCGGTCTCGGGACTCGTCGCCTCGTTGATCGTGGCGGTGTCGCGGGCGCTCGGGGAGACGATGGTCGTGTTCATGGCCGGCGGCGCGGCCGATGCCGCCATCAAGACCTACTCGCCCTATGAGGGCAGCCTCACCATGCCCGCGGCCATGGCATCGCTCGCTTCGGGCACCGACCAGGTCGTCGGCGAGGGTCTGACCTTCCAGAGCCTGTTCTTCGTCGGTCTGGTGCTGTTCATGCTGACCCTGGGGCTCAACCTGATCGGCGACCGGTTCGTCGCCCGCGTCCGTGAGCAGTACTGAGCAGTACTGAGCAGCGGTCATGGCACTCACCACGATAGGAACCGCCGCAAGGCAGGGAACGACCGCCTTCACCCGGCAGCGACGCGACTTCGCCGGCGGGCTGTTCAAAGCGGTGATACTGCTCTCGTTGATCGTTTCGCTGGCGGTCCTCGCGGTGTTGATCGTCGACACCGTCGCAGACGGTTGGGCTCAGCTGTCAACCCGCGCCTGGGACTTTCTGAACGGGTCGCTGCGGTCCCGCTCCATTGACGACAAACTCGGAGTGAAGCAGGGGCTCTACGGCTCGTTGTGGATCGGGATCATCGTGGCGGTCACCGCGTTCCCGGTGGGGGTCGGCGCCGCGGTGTACCTCGAGGAGTATGCCCCGAAGTCCCGCTGGAGTGCGATCATCGAACTGGTGATCAGGAACCTCGCGGGGGTGCCGTCGGTGGTCTACGGGCTGCTGGGCCTGTTCCTGTTCGTCGAGCGGAGCACGATCTTCGGTTTCCTCGGGCTCGGCTGGCTGGCCGACGCCACCGGCGGCCGGTCCGTGCTGTCCGCGGGCCTGACCCTGGCGGTGCTGGTGTTGCCGATCGTGATCATCACCGCGCAGGAGGCGGTCCGGGCGGTCCCGACCGGGCTCAAGGAGGGCGCCTACGGGCTCGGGGCGACCAAGTCCGAGATGGTTCGGACCCAGATCCTCCCCTATGCGGCACCGGGGATCCTGACCGGCACGCTCCTGGCGATGTCGAGGGCGATCGGCGAGGCCGCACCGTTGATCCTCGTCGGCGCGATCTCGGGGGGGCTAACCCGAAACCCGGCCGTCTGGGACACGTCGGGATTGCGGGAGAAGTTCACGGCACTGCCGATCATCATTGTTGAATGGGTGAGCGAACGCGGTCGCGACCCGGGATTCGCGACCGCCGCGGCAGCCGCCATCGTGGTGCTGCTGGTGCTCGTGCTGTTGATGAACATGACCGCGATCCTGCTGCGAAACCGGTTCGAGAAGAAGCGAGGCTGACCAATGACGACCGGACATGACACTAGGCTTGATTCTTTCAACGACACGGGGCTGTATCCGCCGAACAACCACCGGGACCGCCCCGAGGATCCCGACATGACGGCGACCGACCAGCGAACTCAGGAACCCGGTGCGGACTCGGCGCCCCACGATGGCGCAGAACCCGAGACTGAGAGAACCGTGATCTTCGATGTGGAGGACCTCAATGTCTACTACGGGGACTTCCGGGCGGTACGCGACGCCAGCCTCAAGGTTCACAAGAACGAGATCACCGCATTCATCGGGCCCTCGGGTTGCGGCAAGACCACGCTGCTGCGCTGCTTCAACCGCATGAACGACCTGATCGAGACCGCCCGGGTCACCGGCTCGCTGCGGTATCACGGAGTCGACCTGTACCACCCCAAGGTCGACTCAGTCGAGGTGCGCCGCCAGATCGGGATGGTCTTCCAGAAACCCAACCCGTTCCCGAAGTCGATCTGGGCCAACGTCGCCTACGGCCCGCGGGTGGCCGGGTTGGCAAAGAAGGGCCCGGCGATGGACGACATCGTCGAGAACTCGTTGCGCAAGGCCGCTCTGTGGGATGAAGTCAAGGATCGGCTCGATGACAACGCGCTGGGTTTGTCCGGGGGGCAGCAGCAGCGTCTATGCATCGCCCGGGCCATAGCGACCGACCCCGACGTGCTGTTGATGGACGAGCCGTGCTCGGCGTTGGACCCGATCGCCACCACCCGGATCGAGGAACTGATGCAAGGCCTCAAGGACGACTACTCGATCGTGATTGTCACCCACAACATGCAGCAGGCGGCCCGGGTCAGCGACCGCACTGCGTTCTTCTCCGTGGAGGTCAACCCTGAGTCCGATACCCGAACGGGAATCCTGGTGGAATACGATTCGACCCAGAAGATGTTCTCAAACCCTGCTGATGAGCGAACCGAGAACTATGTAACTGGACGCTTCGGGTGAGCTGGGTGGCTGAGATGAGAGGAGTGCATGGTGACTGAGGAACTCCGCAAGACCTACCACGAAGAGCTCGAGTCGGTCCGTGAGAGCATCGTCCGCATGGCGGGGGTGGTGGGCGAGACGATCCCGCGCGGCACCGAAGCGTTCCTGTCGGGCGACCTGGCCGAGGCGCAGCGGATCATCGAGGACGACGACGCGGTCGATGCCATGTCGGTCGAGCTCGAGGAACGCTGCTACCAGCTTCTGGCCCTGCAGCAACCGATGGCATCAGACCTGCGGGCCATCACGACCGCTCTGTGGATGAACGCCGAGATCGAACGCTCCGGTGACCTGATGGCCAACATCGCCCAGGCGACCCGCCGCGTCTACGGCAGCTCCATCGACCCGCGGATCCGGGGCCTGATCGCCCAGATGGGAGAGGAGGCCGCACGCCTGGTGCGGCTGGCGATCGACAGTTACGCAGAGGGCAACAGCGGACTGGCGGTCGCCCTCGACGACATCGACGACCGACTAGACGAGCTTCATCTCGACGCCATCGCGGCGATCTTCGAGAGCAACCGCGAAAATGCGTTCGACCTGCAGGTGGGAGTGCAGTTGGCGCTCGTCTGCCGGTTCTACGAACGGATCGGCGACCACGCAGTGAACATGGGCGAACGGGTCCGATACATGGTCGACGGTTGGCTGCCCGAGCACTCCGGTGCCCTGCGGGCGCAGGCTCGACTGGCAGATTTCGGCACCGTTCCCGACGTGACTTCATAGGCGCGGTTCGGCATGACAGCGCTGGTGGCCGCTCTGGCAGTGGCAGCGTCGGTTGCGGCTGCGGTGCTCGTGGTGGGATTTCGGCAGCGGCGCCTTGTCAACCAGCATCTCGACCGCATCGCCAACCGGGTCTCGGGTGCTGTTGCGCCAGCTTCTCGAACTCCGGCAGCCGCGGTGAAGCGCCTTGAGTCGGTGCTCGAGGCCCGTGACGCGAAGCGGCAGTTGCGGGGCACCGAACGCCGCTATGAGGCCGCACTCGAGGCGATCGACATGGGTGTCGTCGTAGTCGACGAAACCGCATCGGTCGTGTTCAGCAACACCTCTGCGGGCTGGTACCGCGAGGGCAGGCACAGCGAGGCCGTGATCGCCCAGAAGGTGGACGACTTGATCCACGAGGCTACCCGGGGGGAGAGGGTAACCGAGACCGTCACGCTGTTCGGACCGCCGCGTCGAGTGCTGTTCGTGTCGGCCCTGCCGATCGTCGACCATGACCGACTCTTCGGTGCGATCGCGCTAATTCAAGACGTCACAGCCGCGGAGCACAGCGACGCGGTCCGGCGTGACTTCGTGTCAAACATCAGCCATGAACTCCGTACGCCGATCGGTGCGGTGTCGCTGCTCGCCGAGACGCTGATCGGCGAGCACGACCCCGAAGTGATCGACTCACTTGCTGATCGACTCCGTATCGAGGCGGAACGGCTCGCCGACACGGTCCACGACCTGCTCGAGCTCAGCCGAATTGAACACGGCGACGGCGCCGAGTTCAGCGGAGTCGCCATCGGCGATGTGGTGAGCGGTGCCCATGACCGGGTTCGTGCGGCTGCGGCGCAGCGCGGCATCAGGATCGGGGTGGCTCTGCCGGACCGGGATCTCCTGGTGCGCGGCGACCGTCGTCAACTCACCTCCGCGGTCTTCAATCTGCTCGACAACGCAATCAAGTTCTCCAACGCAGAGGGCGGGGAGGTCTCGGTGGCCGTCGCACAAACCCACGGACACGTCGAGATCGAGGTCCGCGACGGCGGAATCGGGATTCCCCGCCAAGATCTGGACCGCATATTCGAGCGTTTCTACCGCGTCGACCGAGGACGCAGCCGAATGAGCGGCGGAATGAGCGGCGGAACAGGACTCGGCCTGTCGATGGTGCGCCACATCGCCGCCAATCACGCAGGCCGTGTCTCGGCGACCTCGATCGAGGGCGAGGGCGCGACCTTCACCATGGAACTCCCGCTGATACCAGAGACCCCCGAAACCGCGCCCGGCCACAGCACCGTGCCCGGCGAAAGCAACCCATGAACCGCAGAGCTGTACGCATCCTTGTTGTGGACGATGAGGAGTCGTTCTTGGAGGCGCTGCGGGTCGGGCTGCAGCGGGAGGGGTTTCAGATCGACGTCGCCCGCGACGGCCCCCAAGCCTTGGCCCAGTTCAAGAAAACAACTCCTGACCTGGTGCTTCTAGATGTGATGTTGCCGGGAATATCGGGGATCGATGTCTGCCGCGAGATCCGCTCCGAGTCCGGCGTGCCGATCATCATGGTGACCGCCAAGAGTGAGGAGATCGACGCGGTGGTCGGGCTCGAGGTGGGTGCCGACGACTATGTGTCAAAGCCGTACCGGCTGCGGGAACTGGTCGCCCGAATCAGGGCACTGCTGCGTCGTGCGGCGCTCAACGGAACCTCGCCTGTTCTCGGTTCCGATTCCGACGAACCGGTGCTGCGGGTCGGTGGACTGCACCTCGACAGTGAACGCCATGAGGTCGCGGTCGACGGGGCGCAGGTCAAGCTCCCCTTGAAAGAGTTCCATATCCTGGCGTTGCTGATGCGCAATCCGGGGAGGGTCGTGACCCGCGACACGTTCATCGACCGGGTGTGGGGCTACGACTACGTCGGCGACACCAAGACCCTCGACGTCCACATCAAGCGGTTGAGAGCCAAGATCGAACCGGACCCCAATCGCCCGGAGCGCATCGTCACAGTCCGCGGCGTCGGCTACAAGCTCACAGCCCGAGGATGACGCGGCTCACAGCCACCCGTTTGTGCGTGTACTTTGCTATTGGTTCGAGACTTTGAAGGTCGGGCACTACTCGCCTAGGTCCACCGGTGCGGCTCGTGTTGGGGGCAGGGGTGTCAACGAGAATGGCCTCCTGACATGGGAGAACGCTGCTGTTGATGTCTACGGCCGTTTCAAGACATGTGAGGAGGCACCTGCCGTGAGCAACATATCTGGTTCTTCGGAAATTAGGTCGGGGTGATAGCGTCGAGCAGCGTTCAACTGGGTTCCCGGCGCAAAGGAGGGGCGAGCCCCTAACTCCGACCTAAAACGCGAAGCGCCATATTACTGCCGCGTGGAGGCCCGACTGTTCCGTATCGCAGGACCAGCCAGCACTATCGCCGTCGCACCGGCGGCCGGAATAAACGCTTGGAAGCCAAATCCGTTTATCAACCAAAAAATCCCAAATGATACCACGCCTGACAGAACTGCCAAGAATAGGTTACGTGCGGAAAACAACTTTTCAGTCCCTATTGAGCGATTCATCGTCTTGAACCGTGCCTTTCGTAGGAAATTGTCGACATTTATCGGATAGAGGGCGGCCACCACGGGCGATTGCGACAAGTCGTCCATGATGGCCGATGATTATCCGGCAACCGAACCGACGGAAATTATAGTATCGCACAGTGTTTGTGTTGTGTCAAGCGGACGCTGATCGAGGTGATGCGTGAGGCGCAGATGAGCGCAGCGATTGGGTCGTGACCGGTCTAAGGTGTATCGAGGGCTTGCCCACGGCGGCGGGTTCGACGGTTACTGTCCGCGTGCAGCGCACCGACAGACAGTCGGACTCTTCGCATGTGGGGTCGGAGTTGGCGCGGTGAGATTCCGCGGCTGAACGCGGGGATCCCCCAGAACCGACGCTGATAAGCATCCGGAATCTGGCGAATCCCTGCGGAAACTGGCCCTACACAATAGTTGTGAGTCCACAAGCGCTGTGCCATACTGAAAACCTACCTCGCTACGTTAGCTGATTGATCACCCGCCATTATGACAAATTCAACTAACGATTCAGGCGCAAGTATAAACAAACAGCGTTCAGATGGTTAACCTATACACCAGCCACCTATACATAACCTTGAAGGATTCCCACCTCGGTAAGGGTTATTTGTAACGCCATGTTCTTTCACACCTTTAACCAACACTCTAATTCTTCGTATGACTTCCCTTGGAACTCTTTTGCATGCTTCATACAACGCATATTCTGAAGTAGAAGCTCCTAAGACAGCCACCCAACCACTAGTACCCGCGAACGCGTATGCGGTAGCAAGACTCGTTGTAACGAAACACGTCGTGGTATAAACGACTTCGCGTACTTCTCGCCATTCCCAGGCAGCAGAAGCAGGTTCCGGATTTGTGGACGCGTCTACGACGAACACTGTGCTGGCTAAGGCTAACACCAATATGACCGCGGCAAAGACGCGGGTTGGGGGTCTGAACATTTTTGTTCTCGCTTTCGGACAGCCAGAATGTGATCCTGGCGTTGTAGTGGATAATTGCCGTTATCCGAACCCTGGGACCCTCGGCTGGTTGGACGCGAACCACGAAACGTTGAGCTCAGAACCCAACTGAAAGGCGGTATTCGGGAGGCACCTCGACACTTCAGGATCATTCTCGCGCTCAGACGCAGTTGGTTTCTTCGAGGCGCACAGACAGGGCAGTCCTCCTGCCACCGGAACTACGCCACGAAGAATTCCGTCGCTCGCTCGATCGCTATTTCCCCAGGTAAACCGCACAATTGGCGGGCCACAGTCGGGCGCGCGGTGCCGATCACGACCGACAAGACTTGACAACTGTCCCGAACCCGTGTATGAATAACGGCAATTATCGAAGGCAGTCGTCAAGGATCCTTCGTCTATAGCGCGCCAATAGGGGCAGGCCGCCGAGACGTTCAACCTCCGGTGGCAGTGTCGGTGGCTTGACTTGCGGCTTCGTCGAGGCTCACGTAGCTTGAACGGGAACGGCTGAAAGCGCCCTCACCTATTGCACGAGCGCTTGGCTGCGTACCAGGATTGCGTAAGTTGGAGGGATCAAGTCTCCCATTTGGGGTCGCCCGCAGGGAAGATTAGCTTTTGGGCGGCTTGTCTCGTGGCCGATTCACGCCGGCGGTCATAGGTGGCAGTCGTGGCCGGAGATGAATGGCCAGCGAGGCGCTGAACCATTAAAAGGTCTAGCCCCGCCTCAAGCGCGCAAGTTACGAAAGTGCGCCGAAGGTCGTGCGGTGTGCATCGGTCAATCCCCGCTTCACGGCACCTTTTTGCTAGGCGCTGCGTGACCGCAGCCGTGGAAATGCCGCGGCCAGCGACGAGCCGACCTGAGTGCAGGACAGGGCACAGCAAGGGACCGTCCACATCGCCTCGTACCACAACCCATCTGGTCACAGCTCGTAGGGGACCACCGTAAAGGTACGCGGACCGCTCCTTATTCCCCTTCCCGAGGACTCTTATCGTCTCGCCGCCGATGTCAACGTCAGCCATGTTGACGGCTATCAACTCGCCGCAGCGCAGGCCGCAGCCCAACATCAACGCAAAAGCAGCATCGTCTCTCGGCCCCGAGGGTGTCCCGTCGTCACAAGCGGCGAGTAGGCGTTGGGTTTCGTCGCTGGTGAGAGCTCGACCGGCAGGAAGGCGGCTGCCTTTCACAGTCTTGGCGGCATCAATATTTCGGAGACAGGTATCGGTGTCAATAGCTTCGCCGCGCCACGCAGCCCGAACTACTCCTCGGACAGCGGCAAGCAACTTGTTGGCTGTGGCAGGTGAGCGGTGCTCGGCTAGCTGAGCTCGCAACCTCCCGACCTCTGATGCTCGCAATTCCGTCCAGGGCATTTCGTCAGGTTCGCAGCCGAAGAAGTCTCTTGTGACGACCCGCAACGCTGACTCTGTTGTGGACCTAGACGGTCCAGCCGCCAAGGACTCTAGGTAGACGTTCGCCCACTGCGCATCGGGGTGAATCACGCGGGACGCTCGTGAACCTGTGCCCGGCTCGAACATCCGTCTAGCTTCGCCGCTAGGATCGCTAAGGTTTGGATTTGTCGAATCAGATACTCGCGATCAGAACCAAATGCCGCCTCCACGGCCGCACACACTAGCATAGACTACGCCGTGTGCAACGCCGCAACACCAATTCGACGCATCAAGCTCATATCAGTGGTCCCGAAGACGGTGATCGGACGTGAAGAATCCACGGGGGAGTGAATCACCCTGGGTTTCGCGCAGGCTGAATGTTGTGGTCGGTTGTTGTTGCAGTGTAGGCGGCTTCGTACTGGTCGGGTGAGAGGTCGTTGAGGTAGCTGTGGATGCGGACTGTGTTGTGCCAGTGGACCCAGCCGAGGGTGGCGAGTTCGACGTCGTCGATGGTCCGCCACGGCCGGTGGCCGGGACCGCGGATCAGTTCGGTTTTGTAGAGCGCGTTGACGGCCTCGGCCAGGGCGTTGTCATAGGAGTCCCCGACCGATCCGACAGAGGGCGCCGCGCCGAGTTCGTAGAGGCGTTCGCTGTAACCGACGCTGGTGAGGTGGCTGCCAGCGTCGGTGTGCGCGACGAGGCCTTCGAGGCGGGTCGGTCGGTTCTGGCGGGCCATCTCCAACGCGTCGAGCACCATCTGGGTTTTCATGTTCGACGCGACCCGCCAGCCCACGATGCGGCGGCTGTGTGCGTCGGTGATGAAACACACACAGGGCGGCACCGGACCAGGCAGCGACATGGGTCAGATCAGCGACCCACAGCAGGTTCGGCGCAGCCGCGGTGAAGTCACGCTCGACAAGATCGCCGGGCCGTGTCGCCGCCGGGTCCGTTCGGGTGGTGTTCACATTCTTTGTCCGCTTGACGCCGCGGATCCCCAACTGGCGCATCAGCCGAGCGAGGTGGTCGCGTCCGATACTGTGCCCGGCGCGTCGAGCCGCGATCCACAGTTTGCGCGACCCGTACACGCAGTAGTTGGCCTGCCACAGCACCAACAGCAGCGGCATCATCTGTGTGTCGCGCAGCACCCGCGCCGACAGCGCGCGGCGCTGCGCGGTCCAGTACGTGGAAGGGGCCACCTGCAACGCTGCGCAGACGGGCTCGACCCCGAACTCTTGACGGTTGTGGTCGATGAACTGCACGGTCATCGCTGTCGGCAGTCGAGCTCCGCCCCGAAAAACTGCTGCACGCTGCAAGATATCGTTGGCTCGGCGCAGCTCACGGTTCTGGTGACGCAACCTCTTGAGCTCCACGCTCTCAACGGTCGACACCCCCGTCCGCGACCCGGCATCGACCTCGGCCTGGGCCACCCAGCGGCGTAACGACTCCTCGCCGTAACCCAACTGACGCGCCACACGCGTGACGGTGCCCGACGAGGTGCCCAGCTCTTCACGCAACGCGAACACCATCCGCACCGCATGCTTCTTCTGCTCATCAGAGTAACGACGAGACCTCGCCGCCACCCTCGTTTGTGTGTCCATAGATTCCATACTCGCTCCTATCCTTGGAGCCTGCGCAAAACCCAGTATGAATCAGAGAAGCCCGATACCGATGCCACGCCAAAGAAACTCTGCTGGCGAACCCAACTAGGTGGTACTCGACACGCTCCCATCCCGACCCAAAACGCGAAGAGCCGCGTTGCACCAGAATCTACTTGGTTGAGCTCCAGCCGATGTCCGCGGCCCGTTCGACGTGTCCGGCCAACGGTGGTGGAGTCGCCAAGTCTGGCGGGTGGTTGGGGTCGGTGACGATGGTCGTCTCTGCGTTGCGGGTTTGCTTGGTGGGGTTGAGGTGGACCCGGTGCTCGTGCGCGCGATGGGTTTCGGACGTTGACGGTTTCTGTGCCAAACAAATATTTCTGGGATTTCTTATGATTTCCTGATGGTTCACGGTGTCATTGTCACAGGGGGCCTGTAGGTTGTGATCCATGAGTTTCCTTTCGGGATCAGAACTTGCCGAAGCGGGCACGGTCAGCGGTGGCCGCACCGCCCGCGGCGCCGGGGCGTTGCGGGTGCCGTTGGTCGATGAGACGGCGTTGTCTGACGAGAACCTGCGGTTGCGGTTGGGGGTGCTGGGTCGTGCCGAGTCGACTCTGGCGGCGATGAAGTCGCGGGTGTTGGCGGAGTTGAGCCGTCGTCACAGCAAAGGCGACGCGCAGCGTCTGGTCCGTGGCGAGTTGCAGGCATCGAGGCGGGACGC
>JAHQYN010000205.1 GCA_024421085.1 Acidimicrobiia bacterium | reverse complement strand
CCAGCTCCCGCCCAATCTGGGTCAAAAGCCAGGACGGATCCCGCATCCTCTACCAACGCCGCAACAACTCAACGCGGCAAGTACCCCACAAAGAGACCACGCAGTTCATCACCGAGCGCTTCGGCAAGTAAAGGCCAAGGAACCTCAACCACCCCCCACCCCAAGTTTACGCGCGGGCTCGAGCTTGCGGGCACCTTGCTCAGCGCCGACCCGGAAAGCCCCGTCGGCGGGGGGCCAGAGGTTTCCCCACCCCTACTCCTTCGGCGGAATGTCGCCGAGAAGGTCATCAAGGATCGCGAGAGGCAACCTTTCGACTCTCCGAAAGTCAGAGTCATTGGTAACGAAGAGCGCGCATCCGACCTGCTGGGCTGTCACCGCATGCAGAGCATCTGGAGTCTTCAGTCCCGTGTATGCACGCAGGTGAGCAGCCGCATCCCAGAGTTGGCGCGTGGCAGGGATCAACTGCATCTCGCGGGAGGCGAATAACGAGCGGAAAGCTGCCGCGAGACTTAGATCATGCTCTCGGATCGGGCGGACCAGCGTTTCGGCAATGACCAACTCACTGCACACGACTGTAAAATGCCCCGCTTCCGCTTGCTGCCATGCGGGTGCAAGTAGTGAGAAATGCGGCTCGATTCGTTCCACGCTGTAGATGATTGCCGAGGAGTCAAGGTAGATGTGTCCGCTGGACGGGAGCGTCAGCGTGCCCAAGACTCTCGCTCCTCCGCGAGATAGTCGCTAACCTCCTTCGCGCTCTTGAAGAGACGTCGCCCTGAACCTTGCGAGATAATCTGCCAAGCCGAACGAGGGGAGGGCTCCTGCGCGGACGAAATTACCACGTCCACATGCTCGCCCACCTCAAGGTCGCGGTCCACGACCTCAATCCTCCCTCCAGGCTGTACGGTTGCCCTTTTGTGCAAAACCTTCTGCATTTTCTCTTCCCTTCAGGTGCTATCGTCGGTCTCAGCTCAGTCATCAACCTCAGCATACACCGGAACGAGGAGGGGTCATCGCCAACGAGGCCCATCGCTCCCTGTGCCGACACACTCGCTGCCAACGTGCGTCTGGACACGTCCCAACGCGTCGTTACTGGGGTTCACGAAGACACCGCTCATCGTCAGCGAGGGGCAGATACGACAGGTGTTCGGTGAGCACGTGTCCATCTACAGCTTCCGGGAACCGCCGCCCCCTCCAGCAGCCAAGCCGTCGGGTAACGCCACATTGGCCGACACATTCGTAGCAGACTCGACAGGCGTCAGGGGCGGGACATCGAACGGTGAGTGTGGCAGTGAGAGGAGGTAAGCACCCGCAATCTGGCGGAACAAGGCTGTCGCGGCAATGCTAACGGTTGATGCTGCGATGCCCATCGCGTCGGCGGCAGATCCGTGGAAAGTGGGAACGGAGCATCCTGCAGCGGTTGTAAGAGGTGGGTGAGCGTCGTGATCCCAGAACGTCAGAAATGGGGCCAAGGCCGCGTCCCCTGCAGTCCTCTTATGCAGAGCCTGATCAAGCTCTGAAGTCGTCGTAGACGCTGATCCAGAGGTGATCGTGACAATTCCCAGAGTTGCGGTCTGGTTGTCCGTGGCTACCTGGACAACCGGCACATGGAGAATCCCTTGGTTCTGGGTTACGTCGAGCGCTGCGTTGACCGCAGTGTTCACAGTCGTGTCGAAGATGAAATCGCAGCTTTCGACATCGCTTCGCAGCCCGAATTGAGCATTGCCCTTGATGCCCTCGATCTCGCAGGTATCGGACAACCGAGCGAGCCTCTCAGCAAGGGCTGCGGCCTTCGGGCGCCCGACGTCCTCCTCGGTGTAGTTCTGACGGACGAGGAGCCCCTGAGTCACGTACCCAGGATCCCGCAATGTCACCTTTAGGATGCCAGCCCTCACAAGCAGTTCGGCGATCCAAGAGCCCAGCGCGCCACAGCCCCAGACCTCGACGGCGGCTCCCACATAGACCGCCACTGGCCGTTCGCTATCGCGGCGCACTGCAATCTCGCCACGTTGATCGTCGACGTAGGTCCACTCGACTTCGGGCTCCTCACTCTCCGAGGCCATAGATGCCTCGCTTCGGGCCATAGAAAGCGCCTGTGCTGAGTCTGAAGAGCGCAGACGCCACCCTATGAGGTGACGGCGTGCTGCAATGTCCCTGGCAGGGTTGGGTACCGCGATCATCACGTGGAGGTGCTCATCGCTAGCGAGACATTGGATCTGGCGTCGTAACAACGTCTCAACCCTTCGAAGCCGATTCCTGTCGAGTTGTTGGCGCACGGTCGTCAAGAGATCCGACAAGCGGCTGCCTCCTCCGAGCGGCAGATACTCGGGAAGGAGAACAAGCAGACCCGGAGCGAGGTCAGGAGCAAAAGGTGCCTGCCACGCTGCGATATCGATCCGATGATCGCTTCTCTTTCGGAGTCCGATGCGATGCACGATGCCCCCTTCAAGAACCTCAACCGGCATTGGGGCGTCGACCACAACGGTGGGAGTTCCAGAGGTGCGATGCAGCACTCCACCTACTGGGTGGTATAGGGCCGTAGTTGGATCGAATCGCCCACCGATCGCGTCCTCGAACCATTCCAAGAGCCGCCGTAGAAAGCCTGACATGCCTCGGGTAGGGTCCCACTCAGTGCCCGGGTCGAGGTAGATACAAAGGCGCGTCCCCTGCAACACATGGGGGAATCCAGCCCATCTCAGGTGCTTGACTGAAGCCTGGGGCGGTGCCGCAGGGTAGTTCTGAGCGACTAATACTGTCACGCGCTCGAGCGGTTGAACTTCTAGCCCGCCGGTTCCCAGGGAAAAAGCGGAAGTGCTGATCTCCATGTCGAGAACAGCACATCCGTTCCATTTGGATGCAGTGAGCAGGGCGAGATGGCTCGAAGAATTGGTGATGCTCTTCACCTCGTCGGCAGCTGCAACTTGGGCTTGGGTCAAATCAGGCATGGCTTCCGTCAACCCGCTCGACCTCTACGGGAAACGCTGGAAACCGCCCCGGTTGCCATTGGAACTCCAGCTATAGGTTCCAACAAGGTCCTTGAGGAGCGGGACCTGCTCGGCGGCGGGTTGAACTTGTCACCGAACAGGTCACTCCAGGCTTTGGCCGACTTCGCTGCGTCAGGTTCGTCGTAGGCCGCGCGCATGGCCGCCGCGATGCTGTGGATACGGTCACGGAAGTTCCGGTACGTGGATTCTGTCCAGCGGTGGTCGAAGTCTGTGCCGTCATCGGCGGGATTGGACAGGAAGGGCTTGTGTGGCCGAGCTTGCAACCAACTGTCGAGATCCGCAACGATGTTGACCAAAGCCGTCGGCGTGTTCGCGT
>JAHQYN010000204.1 GCA_024421085.1 Acidimicrobiia bacterium | reverse complement strand
TGCGAGACCTTCAACTCAATGAACACCAACGGGATGCCGTTGACGAACAGCACAACATCAGCCCGACGCTTGTACATGTCGCCCGTGATCCAGAACTGCGAGACCGCCAGCCAGTCGTTCGCATCAGCATGATTCCAGTCGATGAACCGCACCGTGACGGCTCGCCGGGTGCCGTCGCTATCGGTAGTTTCAACCTTCACCCCGTTGCGGAGCAGGCCGTAGACTTCGCGACTGGCCCGCACCCGATCCATCGCTGACCGATCCTGTAGAAGCCTCTCGGCGGCCTTCTCCAGCGCCGTGTCAGGAAGTCCCGAATTCAGAGAGCGCAGCGCATCACGAAGACGATGACCGAGCACGGGTTCTGACTGCGAGTCACGACCGAGCGTGCCCGCCGCCCCAAGCACCTCGTCGAACGCCGATGCAACCTCCCAACCCAACTGCGACAACAGCCGCAGCGCTGGCTGTTCGACCAGCTCATCCTCCGTCAGAGTGGAAGGGCTCACTCCGCCACCAGACCCAAGTCAAGCTCGGACACATCCAACTCTCCTGAGACAAGGCGAGGCAGCAGCAAGTCTCTCGCTTTGTCAAGAACCCGGTTCTGATCCATTAGATTCTGGACTAGGTCGAAGGCTGGACGCGCGAGAATTTCGAAATCTTCGAGAAGGGCATCTGAAGGCACCAGTAGTCTCGTGTTTCTGACATCGTTGATCGACACAAATGGTTGAGCCGACCCACGCCTAGGCCATATTGTTGGATCTGCGGTAGCGAGGTATAACCAAGCTGCGTAGAAGCCATTGATCGGTTGAAAGCGGATTGTGTTGGCAATCGAAGACCATTGTCCGCTCGCGCGGAAGGTCCTTCCACATCGGGCACCTACTGCAGACAGGACCACTCCGTGCCCGTCGACATCGTACGTATCCAACCGCCCGTCGGGTCCGGAGGCGCTGAAAGCAACGTAACCATCGGACACGTAGGAAGCTTTCGTCGCGCTGTTTCCTCCAACGACAGTGGCTACTGATCGTAGCGGTCCAACCGACCAGCCTCCGGGGATCGGTCCGAGGTCGGAATCGACCAACTCGACATCCTCATGCCCCGGGAACCGGAAGTGTACGAACCACTCCCGATACAACAACCGAGCCATCTCCTCCAGAATCTCAATCCGCCGCCGATTGTTCTCAATCAGATCATCGAATGTTTGTAGAACGGCGATGATGATCCGTTGGGTTTCAAGGTTCGGGAGCTGAATCGGAATTTCTTTAGCATCTCCTTTGGATATGAATGGTTGAGCAGCACCACGACGAGGCCATATCTCTGGGTCATGCGTCACATAGTATAGATATCGAGTCTCCACTTCCGGATCGTTAGACCGATACCAGAGCGTATTCTTGATCGGCGTCCAGGATCCCTTTGCATACCACGACTTACCGCAGTGAGCACCGATCGCGCTAACAACAACGCCGGGAGAATCGTGTTCTGCCCACGCAACGAACCCGTCCGGGCCGCTTGCCGAATACGCTTGGATACCATCCGGCGTGTACGACTTCTTCGTGACGGACGTGTTCCCCCAGTTCACTTCTGCAACTTCGCCCAGAGTAGTTGGTGTCCAAATCACCGGCTAAGGACCTCACCAAGAATTGACTGTGTTCGATCGGACAGATTCTTGGCTCTAGTCGCAAGATCTCTAAATTGCTCTTGAAGTAGTTCGAGTTGTGAAGTGAATTCGAAATCATCGATCGATGTGCTAGATGTCCCTACATAGCGCCCGGGGTTGAGGCTCCAACCGTGCTCCTCGATCCGTTTGAGCGATGCGGCGAAACAGATGCCTGCCACGTCGCGATAGGTCCCATCGGGAAACGAGTCGTTCAGCACCTCCTCGCTTCCGGCGTCGAACTCTGACTCTTCGCCGCGCCAGAGGCGGACGATGTTGGCGAGGAACTCGATCTGTCGGGGGGTCCAGTCGCGGTGGGCGCGGTCGATCTGGTTGTAGACCTCGCGGGCGTCGATGAAGAGCACCTCGTCGGCTCGGGCGGTTCCTCGCTTGCCGCGGTCGAGGAACCAGAGGGTCACGGGCAGGGTCACGGTGTAGAACATGTTCGTACCCACCGAGATGATCACATCGACGCTGCGGTCCTCGATCAGCTTGCGGCGGATCTCAAGCTCACTGCCCCTCGCATCGGACGCTGAGTTGGCCATCACGAAACCCGCTCGCCCGGTGGCGTTCAGAGCGGAATAGAAGGTCTGGATCCAGAGGTAGTTTCCGTTGTCGGGCCGGGGCAGACCGAACGGGAACCTGGGGTCGTCTTCGAGCTTGGCCTTGTCGATCTTGTTGACGTTGAACGGCGGATTGGCCATGACGAAGTCGAACTTCCCGACCGAGTCGTGTAGGTCCTCGTAGTAGGTGTTGCCCTCACGGACATCGCCGCCGAGGCCGTGGACGGTGAGGTTCATCTTGGCGAGCTTGACGGTGTCGCCGGTTTTCTCCTGGCCGTAGATGGAGAGCTCCTGGCCGGGGTCGCGCCGATGACGTTCAACGAAGTGAGCCGACTGCACGAACATGCCGCCCGAACCGCACGCCGGGTCGTAGATCTTGCCGTGGAACGGTTCGAGAATCTCGACGATGAGCCGCACGATCGACGTGGGGGTGAAGAACTCGCCGCCCTTCTGACCCTCCGAGAAGGCGAACTTGCCGAGGAAGTACTCGTAGATCAGCCCGAACCCGTCGCCCTCGATCGCCCCCGGCAGCGTTCGCAGGAGCCGCAGCAACTCTGCGAGGATTTCGTCGGGGATGCGGGAGTAGTCCCTCGGCAGCACGCCCTGAAGTTCTGGGTTGAAGACCTCGATGCCGCCCATCGCCTGATTGATGGCCTTGCCGATGTCTGCCTCCTCCGACAGGTTCAGCAGGGTGTCGAACCGCGAGTCCTCAGGCAGGTACAGGGCACCGATGGCCTGGTAGTCGTCCGGCCCGGTCGGACGGCGGGCCGACCCGAGGCCCACGACCTCTGCGGCCCGCTTGAACCGCTCATCGGCATACCGCAAGAAGATCAGCCCGAGCACCGGCGAGGCGTACTCCGACGCCTTCAGCCCCGAATTCGCACGAAACTGGTCAGCCGCCTCCCAAAGCTTGTTCTGCAATTCCCCAAGATCAGTCGCCACACCACTCCCTCCCGTAACCGCTCATTCGCCGTTCTCTGAGGCGTTGGCGCCTGAATGCCACGCCCACGAAGCCGCGTAAATCACTTCCCGCACTCGTTTCACAGCGGCCTGGTGTTCGGCTTCTTTGCCTTTCATCCCCATGGAACGGTTGACTTCGCTGTAGAGGGCCACAACG
>JAHQYN010000046.1 GCA_024421085.1 Acidimicrobiia bacterium | reverse complement strand
CACTAGCGCTCCACAACTCCGCCCGCGCGCTGGCCAACACCGTAGCAGCATTGTACGAGTTTTGGAATGACACACCGATACTATCCAAAAAATAGCCGTCACTTTCGGTACCCGTAGTAAACCCCTGTGCAACGGAACGCGTATCAAGAGTCAGAGCAACAGACGCGCCCTGCCCCAAATTGGACACCAACACACCCGGAGGCTGCGCCCCCACCCGCGGCGGCACCAACAACGCCCCCGCCAACACCACCGCCCCGCCACCACGCCCCCCCCGCGCACAAACACCGCGCCCCCCCCCCCTGGGGCCCCCCCAAAAAACCCGCGCGGGGGGGGGGGGGGGGGGGCGTGGATGTGGAGGTTGATCGCCGGGCTTCCTTGGAACAACGGACAAAAACCATAACTCAGACCTCTCGACTACAGACGACACGAACCATGACAGCAGACTCAACGGCCTCCCGTCACGACCGCACAGCATAGCGGCGGCACCTCCACAACCACAACCAGCGCGCAGCCAATCCCGACCGCCCGGCGCCACCGCTCAAGACGCGCCACCGCGAAGCACGCCGAGGGCACCGGCGCAGTTCCGAAGCAGGCCCGACTGTGCCGACGATCGCACCCCAGCGCGGGTGTTGGCGACACCGCCGGGGTCCGCCACAGCGTTGACACCGGCGCGACATCCCCAACAGCCCCCACTAATGAAATATCTGGGTTAGCGCACCACGGGCCGCAAGGCCCATTCTCAACGTTCGCGGATCGGCCATTGTTGGGGGCAGCCCCGATCGAGCCAGACGGCGGCGGCGACCGCCGCGAACACTGCGTCTGAGCCGTTGACGGGATCGTCTGTGGACGGCTCGACCGTGACGTCGATGCGGGGAGTGTCGATCGCGCGAAGGACTCCGAAGGAACGGATCGTCAGATCGTGCGGTTCGCCGTGCTCGTCGACTGCGAGGCTCTCGCTGGTCACCCAGGACAGGGCCATATGTGCAGCTCCGGTGCAGTATGAGCGCAGAACGGTCTCGTCGAGCGCCTTCCCGCAACGGACCGAGACCTCGAGCGTTCCATCGGGCTTGACCGAAGCGGTGGCCCCACCCGCACCCGGTGCGGTGATCCAACCGACCGCCCCGCGTGCCCCGGCGAGCAGAACCGTTGCCTCGACCCAACCGGCGCCGCGGATCGCCGCGCTGGTGGGTGGGCCCACGACATCGACTTCCTGCACCACCAGAGCGGGGGCGACCATCGAGATCGCCTCGACGATCCCGGGCGTTCTAGCGACCCGCAGCACCCCCGTTGCGTCACGGTTGATCCCCGCTGCGATCGGTGGACGTTTGGGGCCCCGGCGCACCGAGTCCTCGCGGAAGTACAAGACCCGCACCGGGCGACCCGCCTCGTTCGCCAAGCGCCGTGCCACCTCGGCCACTTCGCTCGACTGCTTCGCCCCGAACGCTCCGCCGTTCGCCAAAGGTGTCAGCGGGTCGCCGCCCGGGTTGCACCAGGACGCATCCGTCTCGAGGTAGGCCGGTTCGACCCACGAGGTCTGAAGCGTCAGGTCGAAGTCGCCCTCGGGCACCGTGATCGGCGGTTCGAACACTGCTGTGGTGCGGCGCCCCTGCACTTTGCCCGCAAGCCGCAGAGCTTCGGCACGGCTCTCTGCGAGCACCCATTGATTGTCTTTCGCCAACACCGCTAGGAGTGCATCAGCGGGGGCTGAGTCGTCGGCGAAACCACCGAGTCCCGCGGCGACCGCCGGGCCCACAGACTGGGCGACACCCCCTTCGATAGTCGCTCTCCGTTCAGCATCGCTCCGCTGGCCGCCCCCGCGGATCCAAAGCGGATCGCCGCCGGAGGGGTCGCGACCAGACAGATGACCAACGGGCGGATCGCCGCTGGCCGGGTCGTCGGAAGGGTCACCCCTAGCCGGGTCGCCGCCGCCCCGGGCGCTCGCGGGCACGTGACCGTCGGAGGGGTCGCCGCGGCCCGGGTCGTCTCCCGGGTCGCCAACGGGCGAATAGTTGCCGAAGGCCACCCAGGCGTCGACCACGGGCTGCCAGCCGGTGCAGCGGCACAGGTGCGCCTGCAGTGCTTTGGCCGCAGCCTCGCGGTCTTGGTGGTCTGTGCCCTTGGCCCGCAGTCCCTCGAAGCGGCAGATGATGCCGGGGGTGCAGAAGCCGCACTGGCTTGCGCCGGTCGAGGCGAACGAGTCAGCCCAGGCACCGGCGAGGTCGTCGGGGAGTCCTTCAAGGGTGGTGACGGCGCGGTCACGAACGCGACGCACCGGCGTGACACACGACACCCGGGGTGCACCGTCGACCAGCACCGTGCAGCAGCCGCACTGCCCCTGCGGACTGCACCCGTCCTTGACCGAGACGAGCCGGAGATCGTCGCGCAGGACATCGAGCAGCGTCGCCGTGTCGGCAACGGTGCCGTCGACGCGGACCTCACGGCCGTTGACAACAAGCTCTATGGACTCGGCTGATTCCATCGAGGTGACTCTACGCCACCGACCAGCACGCCTGCGCGGCATGACCCGCCGGCGGCGCCGACTCAACGGTGCAGACTCAGCGGCGCAGGACCCTGGGCACGACGGTGCCGAAGTCCGACGGCAGCTTGACCATCGTCACGCCGCAGTCGCGCATGATCTGCACCTTCTCAGCAGCCGACTCGCCGACCGTGGAGACGATGGCGCCCGCATGGCCCATCGTCCGACCCTTCGGCGCGGTCAGACCGGCGATGTAACCGACCACCGGCTTGTGCATGTGATCGCGGGCATAGACCGCGGCCTGCGCCTCCTGCAGACCGCCGATCTCGCCGATCATCACCACCGCCTCGGTCTCGCCGTCGGCCTCGAAGCGCTTCAGGTGGTCGAGGAACGAACTGCCGTTGATCGGGTCGCCGCCGATGCCGACACTCGTGCTCACGCCGATACCCACCGCTGAGAGCTGCGACGCCGCCTCATAGCCCAGCGTCCCCGACCGGCTGACAATCCCGACCGGCCCCCGCTGGTAGATGTGCGACGGCATGATCCCCAGCATCGACTTGCCCGGGCTGATCACACCGGCACAGTTCGGGCCGATCAGACACATCCGCTTGGCGTGCTGGTAGCGGCGCAGATACCGCTTCACCCTGATCATGTCCTGCACCGGGATGCCCTCAGTGATGCAGACGCAGTGCTCGATACCGGCGTCGGCCGCCTCCATGATCGCATCTGCCGCGAACGGCGGCGGCACGAAGACGATGCTGGCAGTGGCCTCAGTGGCCGCAACCGCCTGCTTCATGGTGTCGAACACGTCCACACCACAATGCGTGGTGCCGCCCTTGCCGGGGGTCACACCGCCCACGACATTGGTGCCGTACTCGGCCATGTCGTCGGTGTGGAACGTGGCGATCCGTCCGGTGATGCCCTGCACGACCACCGGCGTGGTCTCGTCGACGATGATGCTCATCAGGCTGCCCTCCGGATCGATTCCACAGCCCTGCTGCCGGCCTCGGCCAGAGAATCGGCGGTGATCACGCCCACATCGGCGTCGGCGAGGATCTGTCGCCCCTCGTCCACGTTGGTTCCCGACAGCCGAACGACCACCGGCACCGGCACCTCCAGTTGGCGCAGCGCCTGCACCACACCCTCGGCAACCCAGTCGCAGCGGTTGATCCCGGCGAAGATGTTTACCAGCACCGCCTCCACATTGTCGTCCGACAGCACCAGCCGGAAGGCCTTCAGGACCCGCTCCGCGGAGGCACCCCCGCCGATGTCCAAGAAGTTGGCAGGCTCGCCGCCGGCATGCTTGATCATGTCCATCGTGGCCATGGCCAGCCCCGCCCCGTTGATGATGCAGCCGATGTTGCCGTCGAGCCCCACATAGCTGAGACCACGGTCGACCGCAGTCCGCTCCCGGGGGTCTTCCTGAGACTTGTCACGCAACTCCGACACGTCCTGATGGCGGAACAGGGCGTTGTCGTCGAAGATCATCTTGGCATCAAGGGCAAGCAGCCGACCGTCGGTGGTCACGGCCAGCGGGTTGATCTCCAGCATGGTGGTGTCGAGGTCGAGGATCATCCGGTGACAGGCCGTCATCAACTGGACCGCAGGGGGGACCAGGCTCGGGTCCAGACCGACTGCGAAAGCGATCTCGCGGGCCTCGAAGGACTGCAGCCCGACAGCCGGCTCAACGTTGACCCGCACAATCGAGCCGGGGTCCCGCGCGACGATCTCCTCAATGTCGGTCCCGCCCGCTGCCGAGGCCACGACCATCAGCCGCTCAGCGGAACGGTCGAGCACGAAACCGAGATAAATCTCGCTCTCGGCGGCTACCGCGGCCTCCACGTAGAGCCGATACACGCCCTTGCCGCGCTCACCAGTCTGTTGTGTGACAAGGCGCTTGCCGAGCAGGGCGTCGGCGGCGTCGGCGACCTCACGCTCGTGGCTGCAGACCTTGATGCCGCCTGCCTTCCCACGGGCCCCCGAATGGATCTGCGCTTTCACGACCCACTGCTCCCCGCCGATCTCCGAGGCCCGGTAGGCGGCCTGTTCGGGGCTGTAGGCCAAACCGCCCTCGGGTATCGCCACGCCGTAATCGGCCAGTATGGCCTTGGCCTGATACTCATGAATCTCCATGAAGTCCCCTCCTTGAACTCCTCGAATGCGCTTCTGCTTGCGATCTCAGTTCGACTCCGGCCGCTGGCGCTGCCGACGCGGCAGTCGTTCAGTGCCCGCACCGGCCCGGAACCGCCCAGCCCGGCCTCAGCAGGCCTCGCGGTCTCGGTCGCTGTCGCCACCATCAGCCAGCCTCGCGGTCTCAGCAGGCCTCGCGGTCTCAGCAGGCCTCGCGGTCTCCGCCGGCCTCACGGTCTCCGCCAGCCTCACGGTCTCCGCCGGCCTCGCGGTCTCAACCGGCCTCGCGGTCTCAGCCGGCCTCGCGGTCTCAGCGGGTCTTGCCGCCTCTTTCGCTGTTGCGGCCATCAGCTGGCTTCTGTCGCCGCTGCGGTCTCGACCACATTGCGGGCCATCCGAGCCGAGGCCGCATCGATCATGCGTCCATCGACCTGAGCTGCACCGCGGCCCGCCGCGGCCGCTTCGTCCAGCGCTGCGAGCACGCGTCGAGCCTGCTCAACCTCGTCTGCGGGCGGGGTGAACACCTCGTTGGCCAAGTCGATCTGCGACGGATGTATCGCCCATTTGCCCTCATAACCGAGCGCCGCGGCCCGCCGCGCTCCGGCAATGAAACCCTCGGGGTCGCCGAAGTCGCCGAACGGGCCGTCGATGGCGCGCAGTCCGTTGGCGCGGCAGGCCACCAGCATGCGTGACAGCGCCGAGTGCCACTGGTCGCCCGGATAATCCGGGTTGAGCCCGCCGATAGTGATCGTCCGGGCCCGACAGGAGGCTGCATAGTCGGCGACACCGAAATGGAGCGCCTCGAGCCGCGGGCTGGCCGCAGCGAGCGCTTCGACGTTCGCCATGCCCAACGCGGTCTCCACGAGGGCCTCCAGCCCGATCCGATTGGTCAGACCCATGCCCTGTTCAATCTGGGTGACGAGGGCGTCGACCATGTAGATGTCGCCCGGCACTCCTGCTTTGGGTATCAGGATCGTGTCGAGGTGCGCTCCGGCCTGCTCCACAACACTGATCACATCGCGGTACATGTAGTGGGTGTCGAGTCCGTTGATCCGCACCGAGACAGTCTTCTGGGCGCCGCGCCAGTCGATGTCGCGCAGCGCCTCGATCACGTTGCTGCGTGCTGCGACCTTGTCGTCGGGTGCCACCGCGTCCTCGAGGTCCAAGAACACGTAGTCGGCTCGGCTTGCTGCCGCCTTCTCGAAGAACGCGGGGTTCGAACCGGGAACGGCCAGTTCGCTGCGGTGCAGCCGCCTGGTCGCTTCAGAAACTTGGTGGTGGCTCATGATGGACCGATCGTTGGAAAAAATGATGAATCTTAGGCACTAGAGACAACTCGTGGCGGAATTCATCGCGTCAGGCGGGCAGATTATCAGTACTGCCTGAGAATGTTCCACTAATGTAACGTCTGCTTATGCCAAATTTTGATCGAATTTTGATGGGTCCGGGTCCTTGCAACCCGTATCCGGAAGTCACCCAAGCATTCACGCGTCCATTGCTGGGCCACCTCGACGCCGAGTTCATCGCGCTGCTCGACGAAACCTGCGAGCGCCTCAGAGCGGTCTTTCGCACCGACAACGCCCTTACCTTCCCCGTCTCGGGAACCGGCTCAGCGGGAATGGAAGCGGCGTTCGTGAACCTCGTCACGCGAGGCGACACCGTGGTCATAGGGGTCAACGGAGTGTTCGGGCAGCGGATGTGCGACCTCGCCGCCCGCTGCGAGGCCGACGTGATTGCAGTCGAAGCCGAGTGGGGCGCCCCGCTCGATCCGCAGCGCCTCCTCGAAGCGCACCCGAATCCGACGCTGATAGCGGTTGTCCACGCAGAGACCTCGACCGGTGTGCGCAACGACCTCGCCGAGCTGGGCGCTGCCAAAGGCGATGCCCTGCTGCTGGCCGACTGTGTGACTTCGCTCGGCGGCATCGACGTGCGCCTCGACGACTGGGGAGTGGACGTCGCCTACAGCGGCACCCAGAAATGTCTCGGTGTGCCGCCCGGTTTGGCCCCGCTCAGCGTCTCGGACCGTGCGATGGAACGGCTGCTTAAGCGGCCGCAGTCGTGGTACTTCGACCTGCAGATGATCGCCGATTACGTCACTGGAAGCGGCGCCCGGGCCTACCACCACACCGCGCCGATCTCAATGATATACGCCCTTCACGCCGGGCTCGGCGTGGTGCTCGACGAAGGCCTCGCCGCAGCCCAGGCCCGCCACCAGCAATGTGGCGACCTGCTCCAGGACGGGCTCGAGTCCCGAGGCTTCGAACTGGTGCCCCCGCCCGGCGCGCGCCTGCCCCAGCTCACATCGGTGCGGGTACCGGAGTCCCGGCTCCCCAAATCGGTGAGCGAAGCCGATATCCGCAAAGAACTCCTCAACCGCTACGGAATCGAGATCGGCGGCGGACTCGGGGCCTTCGCCGGGAAGTGCTGGCGCATCGGCTGCATGGGCCACACTGCCCGACCCCGCAACGTCACCCTGCTGTTGGCAGCCCTCGACGAACTCCTCGTGTAGTCCGTCCGAGAGGCTGCCAGCCGGTGCAGCAGCACAGGTGCGCCCACCCGAGGGCCACCGCCGACCAGCGGCCGGAACCGCCGTCGACTGGCAGACTGTCCCCAACCCTGACCAAGTGGATGCGGGCCACCGCCGACCAGCAGCCGGACCCGCCGTCAACGGCTAGTGTTCGGCGCAATGGCTGCGTTCCCGACCGTCATCAACGAAGTAGAGGCTCAGTGGCTCACCGATTCGCTGCGCGCATCGGCGGCGCTGGGTGCCGACTCACAGGTGACCGGCTTCGATGTCGAACCCATCGGTATGGGAGTCGGGATCATCGGCCTGCTCTATCGCCTGTCGCTGCGCTACGACGCCGAGGCGGCGGGCCCGGCGACTCTGGTGCTGAAACTCCCTGCGACTGATCCCCAGGCCCGTTACCTGGCCCAAGTCTTTCGGTTCTACGAGAAGGAGGTCGGCTTCTACCGCCAATTCGCCGAGCTCACCCCGATCTCAACCACGGCCTGCTATGCGGCGAGCCACGACCCTGAGACCGACGATTTCGTACTCCTCTTCGAAGACATTGGCGATGCGACCGTGCATAGCCAGGTTGACGGCTGTCCGCTCGATGCGGCGCTGCTCACGGTCCGCAACCTTGCCCGGCACCACGCAACGTTCGCGGATTCGGCACTGTTCGACGATCCCGACTTCGCCTGGCTCCCGTTCGGTTCCGACACGCCCACTCCCGAAGCGTTGATCCAGGGAGTCACCGCTTCGTGGGCGCCCTTCAAGGCGAAGTTCCCCGAGTTCGTGACCAGCGAACTGACGGCGATCATCGAACGCTTCCCAGGATCCGTCCGTTCGCTGCTGACAGTGAAACCGGGGCGTCCGATCACGATAGTCCACGGCGACTATCGACTCGACAACCTCTTCTTCGCCGACGGCGGCGTCACGACCATCGACTGGCAGGTGTGCGCCAAAGGGCCTTTCGCCTACGACCTCGCCTACTTCATCACCCAGAGCCTGACCGTCGAAGACCGGAGGGCCCATGAGGCCGAGTTGATCGACGCCTACTTGGCCGAACTCGAGTCCGCCGGCGTGTCGCACGACCGCGGCATGTTGATGGACGACTACCGCGCGACCGCCATGTTCTGTCTGTGCTATCCGATCCAGGCAGGAACAGTGGAGCTCGTCAACGAGCGGGCCCGGGCACTTATCGTCGACATCTTCAACCGCTCCCTGACCGCCATCCACGACCACAACGCCACCGAATTCCTCCTCGACTAACCTAGGCCCGCGTGTCTTTCAATTTGCTACGCTCTGACACACTCAGGTGATACACATCCCGCTTACGTTTACCCACACCAGGAAGACTCGACCATGCCGACCGGTAGTCGACGCACCGACGAAGCAGACGTAGGTTCCATGCCTCCGGTCGCGCTCGACCGGTTCATCCAATCCAAGCTCAAGACTAGGCGGCTCGTTGGCGAATACCCCTTTGAAGGACCTGTGTTCGAACGAACGAAGCAACTCGTGGAAGCGCATTTCCTGACGCAGCCGGCAAACGCAAATCGGGTTCATTCATTTGCCAACACACACCCAGCGTTGTATGCGTACTACCTGGCAGGGATTGGTGCCCACAGCGGCCACGGCGGGGAATTGTGGACGTTCGTGCCCTTCGTCTCTCAACAACCCGAACTCCGAGCCGCAGCAGGTCAAGCATTCGAGCACGCCGTGAAACGTACTTCCCTCACCGACGCGTCGGCGCGAATGACGCGTGAAAGACACTTGCGTTATGTGGGGCAGGTTATGTTCCATGCGATCGTGCCAAAGGAATCAACCGAGCCACTTCTCGAACGAGTGTCGCGATTGCTCAACGAAGGCCTGGTGAACGGCGCCGAATTACGCAGGGCGTTGCTGAGCGAGGAGAGAAGCAGCAACTTGACTGAGCCTGCGCTCCGATTCCTCAGGTACGGAGACGACCTCGCCGAAGACTACTTGAACCGATTGGCGCTACTTCTGAAGGCAAGCGCCCGTGGCGAACGCGTAGCTGCCCGAACGTTCGGGCTTCCCCACTATATTGACGAGGTCCTGTTGAAGGTCGACAAACCGCGATCCCTCGCCGCTGTCTCAACCGTGCCCCGACCGAGGATACTTTTCGACCCGTGGACCGGAACCGGACCAGAACTCGTTCTTCCCGCCACCGGGAAAATCGACAACTGGGTCCTACGAGATGGTTTTGGACAACGATCTTTTCCATCGTCGCTCTATCAGGAACGTGCTATTCCACTCCCCGTGGCTATTCGCTGGGTTGTCGAGGGGCGAATGGGCGACGAGTTGATCAACAGGCTAGGAATCGAATCCTATTCTGGCGGGGTGTTCCTCTTTTCCCTCGAAGACGGCTGGCCAATCACTTCAAGACTCTGGATCGGCGACGATTTGGTAGCCCTCGTCCCGAACGGAATCCATCTCATGATCGGTGACAGAAAACTACCAAACTCAGATCGGTACGCCCCCTTGAGCGGCGACTGGAGCGGTTACTCTGTTGTCGACGTTGATCTTGAAGAGCACAGCGAACTTCACGTCGTGCGCGTCTCGGCCCGACACAACTCAGACCAACCCGCTGCAACAGAGTTGATCCTGCGGCGTGGGTCCGCAGACCAGCGGGCTGCCTTGCTCGGCGATCCGATCCCTTCGGTCTTGGGAATGGGAGACACCCCTGTGTACGACGGTTTCCCCATGCTTCGAATCCCTCGTAACGACGACCCGGAACGCTGGTTCGTGACCCTCAAAGTCAATAACGTCCTATGGGAAACAATAAAGGTCAGCCAACTGTTACGCGTCAAGAAGGCACTCGGATTGGGGGATAACATCTGGGCTTTAGGTCGAACCGCCACGATTCCCTTGGTCTCCCACATCGAACTACGGGTCAGCGGTCCGCTTGGCGGCGACCTTGACGAGAGATTCTTGATCGTTTCTGGGCTGGCCTATCGACCTCCTAACGTTGTCGTCGGTCCAAACGAAGTGTTTGTCAGTTCAATCTCAGCCGACGACAGAGTACGCTTAGGCGAGTCAGGCAGCAACGTTCTTGAATTTCAAACAGGGGCCGATTTGCTCACGCTGACTGCGTCGGTCCGTCAAGCCTCTGCTGAACTGCAATTCAAAATCCCGCGGTTAATGTGGGCAATCGGTGACGAAATCGCCACAGAACGTTTCGATGCTGCAAAATCCTCGATGCAGGTTCACGAGTTCCTTGAAACGGAGCCCACACTATGGGTCAATACTGGAATCGAAACTGATGTCCGGGTCGTCTTGCGCGACAACGGAGGTACCGAGATTCAACGTAGCAAATGGTTTCGCACATCCCCACGGACGGGACGCCTTCGCCTTGACCTGCGCCAATTTCGGGACACTGTAAGGCACACATCCGATTCTATGCTGTTCTTTCAGGTAGAAACCAAGAGTACCTCCGGTATTGCGTTAGAGATTACGCGGGACTATAAGGTACGTGACTTTGGGTTCATTCTGACCGACGTCGATGCGAGAGCTAGGTTCACTGAACTCGAACCAATGAACAGCCGCGTTGTACTGCTTTGGGACCTCTTGCGGCCATGGAACAGCGCGATCGAATTGCCCATTCCAGATGCAGCCGATGGATCAGAGTACATCTCGCTTGGGCCCGTCAATCTTCCCCCGAGTAGTTACATCGCACAACTCACGCTAATATCCAAAGAAACAGTGTTCCCGGATAATATCACCTCCAACATCGTGCCATTCGACGTGATGAGCCAAGCCCGACCTAAAGGCCTCAATATCGAAGACATCATTGCGGACTTTCCAACTCGTGACAAAATCCTGGCCACACGTACCGAATCTGAATCGATGCGCTTAGCCTCTCACGCCCTCCAAGCAATCGTAACCCTTGCCGATTCAACTGATCCTCTCGGTGGTCCGCTTCATCGTGAATGCGTGAAGCACTGTGCGGAGACACTCTTTGATGATCCGGCAAGGCTCGTAGAAGTCATCGTCGCCAAGCACCAGACTGGTCGGTTAGGGGAGCGAACTGCACGACTGGCGGTCTTACAGTTGGTAACTGGTGCATGCGACGTTCCACTCAGCGAAGGATCGTTGAGTGATCGTCTAGGCAGTGACCTTTGGGAGGTTTCACCTGTACTCGCAGCGGCCGTCGATCGACCAACTACCGACTCTTCGATCGCACGCTGGAAACGCCACCTCGGATGGACGCCCGCAGATGGTCCGATCTTTCCCGGCAAGCTCTTGGACGAATCAGTGCTCACCCGTTCTGTCGAGTCGCTCAGAAACGTCCATACGCGATGCGTCAACAGTGGTACCAAACTGTTGCAAGGTTCTGGATTCCGCGAGGCAGTTATCCGTTGGCTGCTTGTCTCGGCCGGAGATTTCTCGTCAACTCGACACTGGCAAGAAAGACAAAAAACGTTGCTAAGCCTCCCCAACAATCGGTGGCCTGCCGATGCGCGCCAAACACACGCGAGCTTGAGCCGCGCCAGCAACCCTCTATTGCGCTTGCCAGCAGACCTGCTAGCAATATCGCTTCAGTTGGTTTGCTTCACCGACAGCGACCGCTTGGATCCCCTCGCGAGAACTGCTCTCGCAGAAGCGTTTGAGTTTGCCCCACGTTTGGTCGAACGCCAACTGGTTCTCGCTCTAGTGTACCATCTCCGCGACATCGGATCACTGAAAGTGGGAAACGATGCCAACTGACCTACTGAACGCGCTTGACGCAGCTTCACGCATCGAAGACGCCTATCGAAGTTATTTGCTCTCAACGTTCAGACCCAACCAAGAACGACTGGCACGGGAGTTTGAACTCGGAATTCGCGACGCAACGCTCACGCGAGGGCCCTATCTTGAAGCATCCGCTCCCTTCGAACATGGGCGTTCAGTTCGCGAACTCGTACGCGAAGGAGTCTTATCGCGATTATTTCTTCGGTTCACCGAAGATACGTTTCCGATCGACCGTCCTTTGCACGTCCACCAGGAGACGGCCATCCGGAAAGCTGTCAAGCGCAGGAACCTGATCGTTTCTACCGGTACGGGATCTGGTAAGACGGAAGCGTTCCTCCTGCCTATTCTCAATGGACTCTTCGGCGAAATCGAAACGGGCACTATCAGGCAATCCGGGGTGCGGGCTCTCCTCTTATATCCCATGAACGCACTAGCCAATGACCAGATTAAGCGACTGAGGCGCCTGTTGACTTCATTTCCGGAAATCACATTCGGTCGATACGTCGGGGAGACGGAAGACACGAAGCGATCGGCCGAAGACGCGTTTCGCACCCGATATCCGGCTGAACCCAAGATCCGAAACGAATTGCTTTCGCGCGAGGAACTCCAGGCCACACCACCTGCGCTTCTGTTGACCAATTACGCAATGCTCGAGTACTTACTGCTGCGACCGGCCGACAGCCCCTTCTTCGACGGTCACAACGCAAAGTCGTGGCGTCACCTCGTGCTTGACGAGGCACACGCTTACGACGGTGCCCAAGGTACCGAAATCGCAGCGCTCATTCGCCGCGTCAAAGATCGAATTCATGGAAGTAAGACCGGACGACTTCAGTGCTTTGCCACAAGCGCCACAATGGGGAAGGGGCGGGAAGACTATCCAGCTCTCCTTGACTTCGCTACGCAGATCTTCAACGAACGGTTCGAATGGATCGACGATGACCCGGATCGGCAAGACATTGTTGAAGCAACTCGGCGTTCATTGATCCACGGTGAATCAACGTTCAGGCTGCCACAGAATCAATTCGATTCATTGCAGCAGAACTTCCGCCAAGGCAAGTCTTCGTCTCAACTCGCAGAGATAATCTTGACGCACGCTCCCAACCTGTGCGCGCGCGAGAACGAGCCACCCGAAGCCTATCTTCACCGAGTGCTACGCGAAGAGGAGACGGTAATATCCGTCCAAGAGCAACTGACCGGCGGGGCACGTTCGATAAAAGCTCTCGCTGCCGACGTTTTTGGAGACTCCGGTGGTTCTAACGACCTAGTCAAACTCGTTGATCTGGCTGTCGCCGCAAAGGGTCACTCATCCGACACGCCATTGCTTCCGGCTCGCTATCACTTCTGGGTTGGTTCACTTGACGGAGGGTACCTGTGTCAACACCCGGAACATCCGTCAGGATTGAATCGGCTGAAGTTGGAACGCCACAAGCAATGTCCAGACTGTCGCCGACAAGGACGACAGTCGCATATGGTCGAGCTTGGCGTCTGTCGTTCATGCGGGGCCGAGTACGCAGTGGGAAAGATTGTGTCGACAGGTTTCGGAGAGCAGTTTCAACTCTTGTCCAGACGCGACAAACCTGACTACCTGCTCATTGGTGCCACCAACAGCGACGACCTCGTCGAGGAGGACGCTGACGCGCTCAGCGCACGACTTCTCGGGAAGGAGGAAAAATCGGAGTTGACCCGTCAGTGGTTCGATGTCGAGAAAGGGGTTCTCAGTGATCAAAGAGATCCAAATCGACGCTCCCATCAAATCAGCGTCACAACAATCACATTGGCGGACAAGCGCGAGCAACTGCACCGCTGCGCGACTTGCAGTTCGTCGAGGCGCGACGATGTCGTCTCCAGGTTTCGCACCGGCATGGACGCTCCCCTTTCGGTCATCGCAACAGCCTTGTATCAGAGCCTTCCACCATCTACAGATGAAAACCAGATCGAGGAGATCGGTGAGGGAAGAAAGCTGCTCTCCTTTGCTGATAGCCGCCAAGACGCTGCTTTTGCTGCCCCGTCCCTCAAGCGCACCTACGAAAGAGCGGTCGTTAGAGGGCTGGTGCTTCAAGCGATCCGCGATCTAAGGGATCGATACGGTGCCGATCCTCGTTTTGACGATCTTGTCGAGGAGGTGCAGAGGCTAGCTGAAGGTACTCTCCTCAATCAGGACGATGGCCGGACGAGCAACCGGAAGCAAGTTGAGCACTGGATGGCTCGCGAGGCTTTGGCGCTAGACCGACGTCAAAGCCTCGACGGATTAGGTCTGGTTGATATCCGGCTGGCTTTGCCGCGGAGACACAGGGCCCCGATCTCCTTGCAGGAAATCGGACTCCGTGAGACCGAGAGCATCGACCTTGTGCTGATGCTGTTTGACACTCTCCGACTGGGCGGTGCCGTATCCGTTCCAGACGGTGTCGACATTCGGCACGAGATGTTCGCTCCACGAAATGTCAGAATTTCGATGCGCGAGCGTGGGTCGAGTCCGGGGGTCATCGCCTGGCTCCCCGGGGCCCATTCCACCAACCGGAGGGTGGACAACTTGCGCAAGGCACTCGACCAACGAAACCTCGATGCGGACCCCAAGGACGTGTTGACGAACCTGTGGGATGAACTCAGCGCACCGAGCGGAGTCTGGAGTCGACTGTTGATTCCAACTAGCGACAGTCGTGATGGGGTGACCTTCTCCTTGAATCATGAGCAACTCGAATTCAGACTCGCTACTGCAGAAAACGTGCCACTCCAATGCAACAGTTGTCGTACCATTTGGTGGCGCTCCGTGGCTGGCGTGTGTCCTTCCTGGCGCTGCGACGGAAAACTAGAGCGTGCTGACCCGTCAGCCATCGACGCAAACCACTACGCGCGGCTTTACCGAGATTTGGAGGCGATCGGTATGTCGGTTGAGGAGCACACAGCTCAATGGGCACCAGACAAAGCAAGCAAGATCCAAGATGAGTTTGTTCGCGGCAAACTGAACGTCTTGAGCTGTTCCACCACGTTCGAAATGGGAGTGGACGTAGGCGATGTTCAAGCTGTGTTGATGCGGAACGTGCCGCCACGCGCCTCAAACTATGTGCAGCGCGCCGGACGGGCAGGACGCAGGCAAAACTCCGCTGCCCTGGTCGTCACAATGGCGCAGCTCAGATCCCATGATCAGACCTACTTCGCTGATCCAACGCCAATGATCAATGGGCACATCAGCCCTCCCACAATTCACCTCAACAACACTCCAATCCTGCGCCGGCACGCTCATTCGGTTGCATTCGCAGCCTATCAAAGGCACATAGTCGATTTGGGAGGGGAGCCAGCCACTAAGGTGGGAGAATTCTTTGGTACTTTGTCAGCTAACTGCGGTGTCGACGCACTACGAGCCTGGCTTCACACCAAACCGAGCTATTTACGGGAATCGTTGGGACGAATCCTACCAGAAACGGTTGCAGACAATCTGGCTATCAAACGCTGGGGGTGGGTAAGCGCGCTGTACGACCGAGACGAGTCAGAGCCAACGTTTGGCTGGATGCGGCGAGCTTACGAGGATATGGAAGAAGACTCACGAGTGCTAGAGGATTTGATTGCCGAAGCGTACAGCCAACAAAAAGGCGGCTACGGTGATCGCCTCAAATCAGTCAAGCGGGGCCTCGAAACTCGCCAACTCCTCGGGTTTCTGGCAAGCCGGAACATTCTTCCGAAGTACGGATTCCCGATAGATGTCATCAATCTTGAGTTGTCTGATGCCGGCCCAAGATCAAGGGAGCTTGACTTGGATCGCGACCTTCGAGTCGCGATCAGAGAATACGCCCCCGCAGAAACAGTCGTGGCCGGCGGGCGGCTCTGGAAATCGGAGGGCATCCGACTACCTCCCAACAGCGAACGGCTCCCAGAATACCACTGGAGGGTGTGCAGCGACTGCAAAGCGTTTCGCTTACAGATAGAAGGCGTGTCTCACGACTGTCCACAGTGCGGATCAAACAAGACCAAACGGCACAACGGTGCGGGAAAATTTGTTACGCCCCGTCACGGCTTCGTCGCGAACGATGTGGGGGAACCGTACAAACGCCCATCGAGACGTACTGGCTCTCACATCTATTTTGGTTCCTACCAAGACGCTCTTCCCGAATTCGCTGAAGTTCCTGAGCTTTCTGATTTCGTGACAGTCGTTGCACGAGCCAGTACTCAAGGGCGAATCGTCACGATCAACAGCAAGGGTTACAGGTTCTGCCAGTGGTGCGGACGCGGGGAGGAAGCCGGCGTGCAAAAACACAGCAAGACCGAACACGATGACCTTCGTCGGCCCGGTCGAAAGTGCGCTGGACGCATGCACTTTGCACAACTCGGCCACGAATACCTTACTGATGTGTTGGAGATCCAATTTGAGGGAGTGCTGCGAAGCCACTACCGCGACCGCGCGATGAACAGCTTGCTTAGCGCATTGCTTGCTGCGGTCCCTAAGCTCGGTATCAATCGCGACGATGTCGATGGCACATTGAACTCGTCAGGCCTTGACACTCCACAGGCAATGGTGATATTCGATTCAGTGCCCGGCGGTGCCGGATTTTCGCAACGCATCCGTAAGCGACTACCGCACCTATTCCACGCAGCCCATCAACTCGTATCGAATTGTGCCTGCCAAGAAACATCGTCGTGCTATGGTTGCCTGCGAAACTACCACAACCAGTTCTTTCACGACGAGTTGTCGCGAGGTGACGCGAAGGCCCTACTGGATCACATGTCGATTGCGGCAGAGTTTGAGGAGCTCCAATCGTTCAGTCCGCTGCTCCATTCGCCGCTAAGCGACTTATTGGGGATGGGCGCGCCAATGCCTGTCGCCGAGCATAGAACGTCCGATTGGGAAGTGCAGGGAGCAGTCTGGCCAGAACAAAAGGTGGCAATACTGCTTGACAACGACGACCTTCGCGACCATCAACTATTCGCCGATGGTTGGATCGCCCACCACTTCCATGACTGCGTGCCAGAACAGTTGTTGAGGGTATTGAATGATCAAGCAGCAAGATGAGCGTTCGCAAACCCAAGTGCGGCACAGTCAACTACGCGGCGGTGCGGCGGGGTCTATCCAATTCACTTCGGTGACCGACTAAAATCTGAGTCGGCCGACACGATGGTCAATCCATGCTCAATGCAAATCGCTGCCAAGGCAGCATCAGGAATCAGCTTGGCACTGAAACCCCCGCCAACCCGCCAAAATCGGGTCCGGGAAGTCGCTCAGCTGGGTCGGTACACGTCCCGGCGGTGCTGGATCCGGTGAATCACCACCATCTTGTCGTCTTCCGAGATTGTGTAGATGATGCGATAATCGCCCCTCCGGGTAGACCAGAGTCCCTCAAGCTCACCAACGAGAGGCTTCCCCAGCCGGCGTGGGTTGTCGCTCAATGGACCGGTGATTGCAGCCATTGCAGCGTGTTTCACCTTGACTGGTACGCGAACCAGGTTCCGCATCGCTTCAGGTGTGATCCTCGCCTCATACACGGCGATGACTCAGAACTCGGCAGGAAGCGGCAGGTGTTTCCCTTCGGCGGCTTCTCGAAGCGACCTGTGCAGCGACTCGACCAGTTCTTGATCGCGCATGATTTCGAGGGTCTCCTCCAGCGATTCGAGATCGTCGGGGCTGATGAGAACGAACGAAGGCCGCCCGTTGCGAGTCACGAAGATGCGATCGTGCTGTCGTTCGACGCGTTCGGCCATCTCCGAGAGATGTGCCTTTACTGTTGAGAATGGAAGTATGTCTGTCACAGACGCGAGTATAGGTCATAATTCTGACCTGACAAACCACAGCTCTCCGTTCGCTCGCTAGGTGTGGGTCACAGCAGGCGCTGCTGGCTGGCTGCTGTTGAGGTCAGGTTGGGCTGTGCGGTGATGAGGGCGTTGTAGACGCAGGCTCCTGTGGTCCAGCCCTTGTCGTTGGCCTCCTGGTACAGCACGTATGCGAGTTGACGGGCTAGGTCGGCGTTGCCTGTGCTTTGGTGCTCAGTGCTTTGTGCAGGGCTGCGGTTGCGTCGCGGGCGGTGTTGAGGCTGACTTGCGCGTCAGCGACCATCGACGATCCGTGGAACGTTCCCGGGTAGGCGTGGATCTCAGTTGACACACCCGCTTCTAGCAGTCGCATCGCGTAGTTCAGTCCCTCGTCGCGCAACGGGTCGAACTCCATGACCGACACGTACGCAGGGGGCAGACCTGAGAGGTCGTCAGCCACCGAGGGCGACGCGTATGGCGATACGGGCCCTTCATGGTCCGGGCCCAGGTAGTGCTTCCAGCTCCAGACCGCGTTGGGCCGGTTCCACAACGGCGTGTCGTCGAACTGGGTCATCGAAGGCGTGTCGAGACGATGGTCGAGTTCAGGTATCTCCAACAGTTGGAAGCACAACTGTGGACCGCCACGGTCTCGGGCCATGAGTGCGATGCCAGCAGCCAGACCACCGCCAGCGCTCTGACCGGCGACTGCGATGCGCTCGGGGTCCACCCCCAACTCCGCGGTGTTCTCCGACAGCCACAGCAGCGCCGCATAGCAGTCATGGATCCCCGCCGGGAAGGGGTCTTCGGGAGCGAGTCGGTACTCCACAGACACCACCACGGCCGGAAAATCAGCAGCCGCACGATCACACCACGGGTCCATCATCTCGATCGATCCGACCATGAACCCGCCACCATGGATCTCCAACACCGCTCCCAGCGGATCGGAGGACGCAGAAGCGGGACGGTATATCCGGATCGGCACATCGGGGTCGCCGTCGAGACCCTGAACCGTGCGGTCCTCACGGACCACATCGTCTCGGGGTTCGGTCTCTCCGACGAACAAGCCGATCGATTCGCGCATCGCACGAATCTCGGCGGGGTCTGAGAAGTCCGTCACCGTGGGCAGCAACGGCAGCACCTCAAGCAATTCAGGGTCGAACGCTCGCTCAGTCATGCGAAGACCGTAGCCCGCGCCAAGCTGCTGCGAAAACGAAGAAAGCCCGCCCTGAATCCTCCTCCGAAACCACGCGGATAGAAGTTCCCGACGACGGTACACGATATTTCCCGACAGAAGCACCTCAAAATACCGGTAGCCATCTCTATATTTCACGGTAGCGTATCTTGAATATTCACGGGAGGCTCTGTGGGACGGCTAATACAGCGCCGAGTGCAAGGCATCGCACGGCAGCGGATCACCGAGTCACCGGTAGTGCTTCTACAGGGTCCCCGCTCGGTCGGCAAGTCGACTTTGCTGCGCGCGCTCGCTGAAGAACACGGCGGCCGTGTGGTTGATTTCGACGAACCAGCCGTGCGCGCCGCAGCGGCTGACGACCCGGGGTTGTTCGTCGTCGGACGCAGACCCGTTTTCATCGACGAGTACCAGCACGTCCCCGAAGTGCTGGACTCGATCAAAGCCGAGTTGAACCGCGACGGGTCGCCCGGGCAGTTCGTCATCACCGGGTCGACGCGCTTCGATTCACTGCCGCTGGCGGCACAGTCTCTGACCGGGCGCCTGCATCGCATCGAGATACATCCACTCTCACAGGGCGAGATCGGCGACAGCCGCGAGAACCTGCTCGAATCGCTCTTCGCGGACGCATCGACGGTCGCCACGCCGCAAGCGTCTGCCACCACACGCGCCGAATACGCGAACCGGATAGCCCGCGGCGGGTTTCCACTGGCCCAGGAACGCACCGACGCTTCGCGGGCGCGTTGGTTCGACGACTACCTCGCGCTGTGCCTCGAACGCGACCTGCTCGAACTCGGACGAGTGCGCCAACCCGGCGTTCTCGCGCCGCTACTGACCCGTCTGGCAGCCCAAACAGCACAGATTCTCAACATGTCTCAAGCGGGTGCCGGCATCGGGTTGGCTGCGAGCACCACCAACGACTACGTCAAGCTCTTCGAAACCAGTTTCCTGGTACGCCTGCTTCCCGGCTGGGGAAAAACCTTGCGAGCCTCAGTCGCTTCACGCCCCAAGCTGCACATTGTCGACTCGGGACTCGCCGCCCGTCTGCTGCGCCTTCCGCCCGACAAGCTCGCTGGGCTGGACCCCACTTCGTTGCAACAGTTCGGGCACCTCCTTGAGACGTTCGTCGTCGGTGAAGTACTGAAACAGGCTTCGTGGCTCGAGCTCCGGCCTCATGTCGGCCATTGGCGCACCCGCGACGGCACTGAAGTCGATCTGGTCTTAGAAGACGGGAACGACGGTTCCGTCATCGGCATTGAGGTGAAAGCCAGCGGCAGGGTCCACAGACGCGACCGGCACGGCCTGCGGAGGCTGCGCGAAACCCTGGGAAAACGATTCGTCGCCGGCGTTGTGTTCTACACCGGCGCTCACTGCGTCCGTTACCGGGACGACGAACGCGTCATCGCGCTGCCGATCGACCGGCTCTGGACCGGCGCGTCGGCCTGATGCGACTGTGAAGCGGCCAGCAGAAGCCAGCAGAGTTCAGCTGAAGCTCTGCCCGCAGCCGCAGGTGCGCTGTGCGTTGGGGTTGTCGATTGAGAACCCTGCGTCGGTCAGGCCGTCCTTGTAGTCGAGCGTGGCCCCCTCGAGCAGCTGTGCTGACGAAGGGTCCACCACGACATCGACCGGGCCGAAGGCGACCGACGTGTCGTCAGAAGCCTTTTCGTTGTCGAAGTACATCTCGTATGAGAATCCGGAGCAGCCACCGGGGCGAACGGAGACACGCAAGGCCAGCCCGTCCTCTCCCTCGGCGGTGAGGAGCTCGTCGACTTTCGACACAGCGGAATCGGTAAGTGTGATCACATGACTTCCTCTCTAGGAGAACTACCGCAGTACCGCCCCACCCTACCCGCCGCAAGCCCGTTTCGCCTCCCTGACTCAAAGCTGGAGCGCGGCATCCTCTGAGACATCGTCATCGGCGGCGGTGAGGCCAGCCAGTTCACCCAGGTGCTCCGACGGCGACTTCGACCCGATCTTCAGATTATTCCGCTTGGTGATGCACGCAATGTTGGCCAACTGGTCGATCTCCTCATCGCGAACGCCTTCAAGTAGCGGGTTCCTGAACTTCGTTGTTGAGGGCCCCAAGGGCCGTCTCGGCAAGCTGCGTCCAGTCAACGAGCGCGAAGCTGAACCGGTCGCCAAGTTGTGCAACCTTCTGCATGCAACCAGTGACGACTTCTCGCGGCACAGACCGTCCGCGGTCACTCCGGGAGTGCTCGTGCAAGGCCAGCACAACAGCGGCGCGGGCGCGGGGAGAATTGAGCGAGGCAAGCCTGCGAATCATGTTCATCACAAAGGTCTCCCAGATCACGGAACCCTGCAGTACCCGATGAGCCTCGGCAACACCCAGCGCCTCGCCTTCGTTGGCCAGCGTGTCGGACACCTCCTTGGCGAGGCGAAATCGCCACCAAGCAGCCGAGAGAACGCAGTTGGTGATCACCGAAGTGTTCCCCCGCTCCACCGGCAACCCACAGACCCGTCGCAGAAACGTACGCGTCATCGCCTCGGTGTCGGATGCCGTCTTGTCGCCCCCGGCGAAGACCCGGGCGACCCCGTCCGGGAACATCCCCTCACCGATCCAGCGCGCGTGGCACAGCGCCCAGAAGCTGGACTCGCCGGCGAGCATCGGAGTGATGCCCCAGTCGTCCAAGACACTCGATACCTCGCGGTCCACATGGAAGGTCGTCTGCGCCATCTCGGCTTCGGTGAGCGGGCAAGGCAGCGCGGGCAGTTCGTTCAACAGTGCGAACGCCTTCGATCTCGAGGTGATGTTGCAAAGATAATCTCGGACCGCGTGCGGGCCACGGGCGATGGCGTCCGCGAGCACCTGCTGACGCTGCGCGGTCTCCCGTTGGATAACAGCCCGATCCTCTTCGGACTGGCTCCTGTACCGCTTCCCTTGGTAGATGAGATCGCTCTGCCAGTCGCGAAAAGCCGCCCGACTGATCAGCGCATCAAGTTCGGCGTGGGCGATCATTCGTCGTCACCGTCCTCGCTGACCGGTTCGGTAATATCCATTGGCTCGAGGAGCGTTGCCGCGTACACACAGTCAAATCCTTCCTCGTCCCATGCGGGTGAATCACCTGCCAGCAGTCGTGAACGCAACTCCTTCGTCACGGGATGGTTCTCAAGCTCGCCCCCCGGTTGCATCCGTGAGTCCTCGCGCGTCATAGCGGCGAAGGCGCCGATGAGCGCAGCGATTCGGCGATCTCGATTCCAGATCGACTCCGAATAGATGTTGGCCGCGATCCGCACTTCGAAGCAAGGGGCTTCAGATGTGGTGTCCTCCAACACCTTCATCTGACCGTCGTCAAGTAGGCCATCCTTCTTGAATCGAAGCAACGATTGCATCAGAGGTTTCAGGCGACGCACATCCGCTCGGGCGAGCATCGCTCCGATCGGCACATCTACAGTTCCACCCGGTTCCCAAACCGCTCCAACAAGTTCATCCGATGCTCTCAGGGTCTGCCCGACCGACACCATTCCGGGCAACAGATAGGTTTCGTCCCCGTCGACGGCTTCCTCATGCCATTCCACCTCCTGTCGATCATCGAAGCTGCTGAAATGCTCACTGTGGAGCAGCCGAGGACAACGAACCTCAGTCTGCCAGACGGCTTCGCCTCGCCGAACAGAATCGGCCAGCGCCGTGGCACCTTTCAAAACATGCTCAACCGAGACCTTGGGCTCAACACCCTTTCGATCGATCCGCGGTTCGTACTGTGCATCAGACCAGTCGAGCCGGGTGCCGTCCTCGGTCAGCAGTGGTATACGCGTGTCGCTCATGCTCACCTTTCAACACCGCCGGCTTGCGACGCCGGAGCTGGGTCGTCCATCGAAGGGTTGTTCCCGCTGCTCTCGGCACTCGCTTTGGGCGGCTGCCGCCGCACGACCTCCAAATGCGCTACGGGCAAGTCTTCGGATTCGCCAACTACTTCGATCTCAAGTGTCTGATGCCCAGTTCGGGCTGCCAACTGCGACGGCGGTGCAAACGTCAGTTCTTGGACCCCGGCCAATGAGTCCGTCCTCGCCAACTCTTCGCCATCGCAGCGGATGGCTCGGAGTTGGAGGAATCGCTGCGGCAACGGCGAATCGCAGGTCTGATCCGAACCAGTCGGAACCGACAACCGCACGCCGATCAATCCGGATACATCCTCCCTAAGACTGAACAGCGCCGTGAAGACACCAGAGTCAAGAGCCGTCCCTAGCGGTGCCCACCCAAAATTGGGTACGGAGCCCGGCCTAGCCTTTCCCTGTTGCCGTACGACACCGGTACCCTTCTTCTTGCCAGGCTGCGTGCCGCTCTGGCCACGGCCCTGACGGGTACCACCCAGACTTGGGCGAGCGCGACCCATCGACTCAAGCGTCTGGGCGGTGTCGCCCTGCACACGTGCGAAGTCGACGGGTCGGAACTCCTCCTGTTCGCTCTTCGCTTCGAGGTTCTCCCTGATGACCCTCCTGAGATCGCGTAGCAGGATACGGAGGCGCTTCTTCTCTGCTGGATCCAATCGCTTGAAGTCGATGCCACGGTGTTCGGGGCCTTCCGCCGCACGAACACACCGTTCCAAGTCGCCGTCGCGCAGTGACACCACCGCATCGAACGGCATGTAGTTGCTGAAGTCGTTGTGACGCAGATTCTCCGCGCTTGAAGTGATCCACATTCCCTTGCGGTACAGGTGGACACGGGAACGTACATTGCCCTCAACAGGCCTTATCGCAACGGCGACTCCGTTTCCCATCTCGTGGGCAACCTCCGTTCCCCGCTCGAGCGTCTTGTTCGCGCTGTAGGCGAACGATCCCTGAATCTGCCCCTGCTTCGGTGCTCTACGCTCCTCTCGCCTCGACCACAGGATCCGTTCGAGGCTGCTCGGGTCGACTGTCAACTCGTCACCAGATCGCGTATCGCGAATCGAGACGGTCAAAGACTCGGCGCGCACCGCGTCACAGAAGTTCGACGCGGCCACATAGGCGATGGCCTCCACCGAACTCGGGTCGAGTTCCTCACGCTGAAACTCGTTGAACCCGGCGATGCACACGACCATTCCGGTGCCGGGCATCGCCTCCAAGGTTTGCGTGAGCACCGGCG
>JAHQYN010000203.1 GCA_024421085.1 Acidimicrobiia bacterium | reverse complement strand
AGGTGTCCTCAACCACCTCCAACGTACGAATCCGACGCAGATGCAACCGCATCCGTATAACATCACTAGCCATCGAGGCCCTCCTAGATAATTGGTTTGCATTAATCACCAATACCAGCAGGGCCTCACCCCAAACTCAAGGACCCCCAAAAACCCCCCACCCCACATTTACGCGCAGGCTCAAGAAAAACCCCGTATCGCTTGAAGCCCAGCGCATCTATCGAGATGAACTCTATGAGAGACCCGAGCACCTCAACCGCTTTCATCTTCCAGTCGAACTCGGTGACATCTATCAGAAGATCGACCACGAGAAGCAATTCGTCTTGGTTGGCCAACCCTGCGATCTGATGGTCCGGATGGATGGTAAGAGAAAACCAGAGTTTTCGTTCGTAACTCTCTTACCGATCCGTGGCGACGACCCGAACAAGACGAAACCTGAGTCTACGACGCGCCGCACTGTCTTTGAGTTGCCAGCTTTCAAAGGAGGCAATCCAGCTTGGGTGGAAATGGATCGACCTTGCCTGGTACCCGTGGAATCAGTTGACTACTGCGCGTTGAATGACAAGGGTATAGGTCTCGCACCCTTTCCAGGTAACCCACCGGATTGGATCCTGCCGAGTTGGGAGGAACGATGGAAGCTACTCGTCGAAACGGCGGAGACACTTCGCAACACGATGAACGGGAAAAACAGCAAAAACGAACGTGTTGACCTACTTAAGGCGCAGTTCGGTGTACGGCCAGATTGCAAGGCGAAACCTTCAGTGAAAGGCGACAAATTCGATCTGGGTCTGAAACGGACGGGCCGCGTCCTTTCACCGTACGCGAGGGCACTGCTCACAAGCTACAGTGCTCACGTCGCGCGAGATGCGTTTGAGCCGGCAATCGCCTGACGGCTTGAGCGCTTTCTTGGTTCCTTCATCGCTTTTTTGGCGTTGAGGGTGGTTACGTTGAGATGGCGAGTGAGGTGTTGAGTACTGTTCGCGCCATGTTGTGGGTTTTTGACCTGCATTGGCGGTGGGTGTTGGCGGTCATGACTGCCACAACGTCGGGTAACAAGACCGGCAAGATGTGTTCGTTGAGAGTGTGTCTGCTGCATTGAGACCTTGCGCCCTAACCCAGTGAGGTGCGTGGGCCGGCGGCGACGTGGCGCAGGAAGCTGAGTGCCGCTGCTTCGCCCAACTCGCTCAAGTCGAGGCGCCGGTCCATCAAGCTTTCCAAGGAGTCGACCAGCCCGCACGCCTCCCACACCAGGCGAGTCTCGAACAACGCCCATGCCACGTCGTGCTCCGCGGGCAGTCGCGTCGCTCCACCGTCTGAGGTTGTCCATCCCATGTATTGGGCAGCCTCCGCCACGAACGCGAGTACATCTTTGTAGGACACTTCCTCATCGCGGCCCTTGGAGTCGATCAGATGCAGCAGCGCAGTCTCGGCCACGAAGCCGCTCCACCCCCGCGGCACCAAGTGTCTAGTCAGAACACCCCACGCTCGGGCCGGATCCGCTGCCATTGCCGCCCCCGCGGCGGTCCGCGTCAGCTTCGACTTGCGCTTGCGCAGCGCCCCGGCGTGTTGCAGCCATTCGCGCAGGGACAACAGCGTCATTTCATCGCTTTCGCTACGCGGCGGTCGGCCTGCTGAGAGACTGCGATCCCAGGGGCGCTCGGCGTGCAGCGACCTCACGAACGACGGTGTCAGATAGCCGGCCTGGGTCAACGGCTGCTCGTCGCCGTGGCGATCCAGGAACCACACCAAGGGACCCACGGCGACAGAGACGTCACTCGGGGGCTCAACGGGGTGCAGCAGCCGGTTCGCCACAGCAGCTCGGGCCGATCCGAGCAGGCGACTGCGGCGCTGGGCCGCGCCGACCCAATGCTCCAACCGTTCGGTGACCAGCGCCGTGCGCCACGACTGGCCCGGCATCTCCGGGTGGTCGCCGTTCAATGCCGCCTCCGCCACCGCTGCCTGTGCTGCACGCCAGCCGCGACCGCCCACCACCACATCGCCGGCGGCGACCGCCCGCTCGAGGGCGTCCTCGACCGCCGAGCGTGCCGCCGCCTCCTCGCCGCCCATCAGGTCGCTCCAAGCAAAGTCCGGCAAGGCGGGAGGGTCGATGCCGGATCTCTCAATTGCCCGGCGCAGGGCCCGGCGTCCCTCAGTGTCGCCGCGGTCGAACGCGGCATGCACCTCCGCTGTGGTGGACGAACGGCAAATGGCCGCGTACCCGTGCAAACCCAGTTCGTCGAAAAGCGCGGCAGCCCCGCTTGCTAGGCGGCCCATGTACCCCACCTCGTCGGTAATGTACTTGGTGGGCACCACATACCAGAGCCAGTACTGCACGCCGGCTTGCCGCAGCACACCCGGGCCCTCTCCCCACGTCAACGTCTCATAGGCCTGATCCGCCGAGCCTGCCAGTTCTTCGTCCCGGGCTGCGAGGCGCGATAGAGCCTCGTCCACATCGTCTTGCGACAACCCCTCGGGATCAACCAGGTTGCGGTTCAGCTCCGTCACCCCCACAGTCTGCCATATCCCCGCACTCCCAACACACTGCACGGGAATCAGTGGTGAGCTGTGCACCCCCTCGGGATCAACAACCGGTGGCGTCGCGCAGCGTTCGGCAGGCTCGGGCCAAGCGTGTGGGGCTGAGCGCGGTTATTCGGCGACGGAACACGGTTCGGGGAATCGTGTGAATGTTGTCGAAGTTCACCACACAGTCCGTTGGCACACCGTCACGAGCGGCAGCCAGCTCCAACTCCGAGACGAGGCCGCGATGTGTTCGGGTGAGCACGGCAACGACCACGGACCCGACCCGGCCGGCGACCGGGTCACGGGTGAGCACCAGAACGGGCCGGTCGCCGCCCGGGGTCGCCGCAAACCAGATCTCACCGCGTTTCATCAGCCGGTCACTCGATCCAGTCCGACCAGTCATCGGCCGGGCCCCAATCTGCAACCTCGGCGAACGCCGACTCATCGGCAGCCAACGGTTCCGTCTCCCAGCGGTCGACGTCGAGTACCGACTCCAACCCGACGAGGTACCGGTGCAGAGCCTCTCGCAACAGCTCCGAGCGTCCGGCACCGAGTTGCTGCGCCCAACGCTGCATCTCGGCAACCTCGGCGTCATCCACTCGAAAACTCACCAATGTCATACAAATACTATAGTATGCACTATTATTATACAAATACTATATTCTGTATGACACAGCGACGCGCACACCACTGGCAGACTCGTTGACGAGTCGGTGAACATGGCGCAAGCATCGTTTTACACTTTAAACACGACTCGCAGAGGACCGGGATTAGATCCGACCGTGTACGCGAACTCGCTGCCACTGAACTGCTCAACCGAAACCGCTACAGGTTGTCGCCCCAGC
>JAHQYN010000045.1 GCA_024421085.1 Acidimicrobiia bacterium | reverse complement strand
CTGTGCAGTGGTCAGCCGACAAAGACATCGCGGGTATCGACGGGAACTGTTTCGCTCCCGACGCGGTCGTCACCCGCGGCGAGGCCTCGGTCTACATCTGGAACATGCAAGACCGGCCAGCCGCGCCAGCCCACGGCTTCGGTGACGTCACCGACGAAGGCCAGGACGCGGCGGTGTCGTGGATGTCGCACAAAAAGATCACCACCGGCACATCGGAAACAACGTTTTCGCCTGACACCGCGCTGACCCGAGCGCATCTCGTCACGTTCTTGTGGCGCCTAGCCGGTGAACCGTCGGCACCTGACCACAGCTTCGACGACGTGCATGCACCTTGGAAGCAAGGCAGCGTCTCGTGGGCCGCTGACCAAGCGATCACCACCGGCACATCGGAAACAACGTTTTCGCCTGACACCGCGCTGACCCGCGCGCAACTCGTCACGTTCTTGTACCGATACCGAGGTGAACCGACCGTGATGGTCGATCCGGCATCTCCTGAGTGCGACCCCGATGCTATTCCTGTTGAGGGGCCACCGCCGGTGGTGGTGCCTTTTGAGGGGCCGCCGCCGGTGGTGGTGCCTGTCGACGGGTCTGCGGTCACCGTTCCCGCAGGGCCGGGGTTCATCGCTGATCTTGGTTCGGTGACAGTTGAGGGCGCGCCGGGCGTGTTCAGCGAGGCGACCCAGGTGACCGTAACCCACACAGACATCGGTGTCGGACAACACAGCCGGTTCGAAACCACTGCCGCGCAGTCGGTATTGCTCGACTTCAGTGGGGTCGAACCATCGGCACCGCTGACTCTGCGATTCTCAACAGACCGAGTCGGGCTGAAAGCCGAGCATGTGACACCTGTGGTGTGGGACTACGAGATCGAAGCGTGGGTACCCACCATCGACGACGAGGTCACAGTCCGCGACGGCGAGATCATCGTCAAGACCCCCGCAGCAAGCAACACACCAACGACAGAAACTGACCCCAACCGTGTGACTAACCGTGTAACTCTCGCCACCGGCGGCCTCGCCTCACCCCCAGTCCATGTTGGTCCTTTCGACTGGATTAAGGACGCGGGGCGCACCGCGGCGCACGGGGTTTTCAATGTGGCGATTCCTGCTGTTTGGGAAACCGCCAAAGACGCTGCTGGCAGCTTTTTGGAGGGTGTCGTCGATATTGCCGAGTTCACCGTTGAGAAAGCACGCGAGTACCTGCCCAAAGTCATGGACATCGCCGAAGCGTTCGTCGAAGCGGGCAAGGACCTAGGCATCGCGCTTTTCGATTGGTTCCGGTCTATTGTAGCAGACTTCCTCGAGTTGCGTGCCGATCCGCCAAATTGCTCTCGGGGGCCAGCACCGGATTGGGCACGAGACGGGATCGAATTCTCAGAATCAGACAAAGACGAGCGAGACCGCATGGTTCATCTATGCACCGAGAGTGGCTCCGGCGAAGACCTGGTGGTCAAGACGGTCATCAATCGCAACTTCGGTTTCCAAGTGTCCAGCGACGTTCCCCTCAAGAACTTCAAAGCCCAACAACTCCCAGACGACAACCTCGAATCGGTGCTGGCACATTCTGTCAACAGCTTCTTAGTAGACAAATGGGGCATTGACCGCTACCAATGGCCCCTCCGCGAAGCAAGCTTCGACATAGCCGAATTCGAACGCTCCGATCGCCCCGAATCGACGACGCAATGGAAGATCACCATAAAGACAGCAGTCCTCGACGGCATCTCTCTTGCCATTCACCTGCTAGGAGCATTTGCAGACAAGCTCCCCCAAACAGCAGTCCTGGTCACCGTCGCGGAATGCGCGATCGACCGCGATACTGACATAGTAGAATCGGTCATCATTTGCATGGCGGACGTAGCGGCCGGACTATTCGTATCCAACCAAGAGAAAATTGTCGGAGAACAGGACGCGGCGCAGCTCAAATTTGCCTCGGATGCACTTAAGGGAGCCGTAGATGCAAAAAGCTACTTTGACCTTGTAGGCGCGCTAGCCAGAGCCGCGCTCACCGGAATCGAATTGGGGGAGGCCGCGCGCAGCCCACACCCAACCCTCACCGTCCAACCCACCAACACACCCGACGACACCACACAACCCGAAGACACCACACAACCCGAAGACACCTCGCTCACGCATACTCCCGCGCCCGAAGGTGAATTCAAAACCGTCTCCGCCGGCGGCAGCGGCAACTTCCCGTTCACTACAGCTAGGGGGCATTCGTGTGGGGTCAAGGCTGACAACACCGTCGCCTGCTGGGGCTACAACTGGGCTGGGCAGACTAACGCGCCCGACGGTGCCTTCAACTCCGTCTCCGCTGGCGGCAATCATTCGTGTGGGGTCAAGGCTGACAACACGATCACCTGCTGGGGCTCCGACAGATATGGGCAGACTAACGCGCCCGACGGTGCCTTCAACTCCGTCTCCGCTGGCGGCAATCATTCGTGTGGGGTCAAAACAGACAACACCGTCACCTGCTGGGGCGCCAACAGAGATGGGCAGACTAACGCGCCTGACGGTGCCTTCAACTCCGTCGCCGCTGGCGGCTGGCATTCGTGTGGGGTCAAAACAGACAACACCGTCACCTGCTGGGGCGCCAACTGGGCTGGGCGGGCTGACGCGCCCGACGGTGAGTTCAAATCCGTCTCGTCCGGCGACTATCATTCGTGTGGGGTCAAGGCTGACAACACCGTCACCTGCTGGGGCTCCGACAGATATGGGCAGACCGACGCGCCCGACGGTGAGTTCAAATCCGTCTCGTCCGGCGACTATCATTCGTGTGGGGTCAAGGCTGACAACACCGTCACCTGCTGGGGCTACAACGGAAATGGGCAGACCGACGCGCCCGACGGTGAGTTCAACGCCGTCGGCGCTGGCGACGAACATTCGTGTGGGGTCAAGGTTGACAATGCCGTCACCTGCTGGGGCTACAACCAACCTCACCTGCTCGGGTAACAATTGGACTGGGCAGGCCGACGCGCCCGGCGGCGCGTTCGAAACCGTTGACGGCGGCGTCGATCAGCCCCAGCAGCACAGTCTTGAGCACAGTCTTGGCTGTGCCATCGACGCGGGCGACAACACCACCGTTCACCGCGAACCAGTTTTTCGGTGCAGCTCCGCCAGCTCCGCGGCTTGTTTGACCACAGTACGCCCCAGCCGTTCCACCTCTACACGCTCTACACGCAACGCTGCGGCCCCGGACGCCTCGGCTTGGGACTGACGCCACCGGCACGGTTTCGACGCACCCAACGCCGCTACTGCGCCGTCGCGGGCGACAGTTTGCAGCCGGGCGATCACCGACCAGTCCACACCAGCCTCCGCAGCCGCCTCGGCCTGAGCGATCTGCACGGTGAGCATTTTCGTCCACAGATCGTGGGCAACGTCTTCGGTTTTCTTGGCACAGAACTCATAGGCTGCAGCCTCCTGTCCTGCGACCGCCAACCCTGCCAGATGCTGCTTGAAAGAACTCAAGATCTGTCGTGCGAAGCCAGATACACAACATGACCAGCGCGCCCATTTGTCGGCTTGAACGGCTCGGGGCCGACCAAGTTCGTCTCTACTGGACCCGCAGTCAAGTTGAAGTTGATAATATTAGACTCAACTTTTCGGTGTAAACGGGTGCAGGTACTGGTACACTGCCTCCCAACAACATACACATCCCATGACGGTTCCGCGGGTCTGCGGTGCCGTCCAACCAACAAACCCACCCTGACGGTGTTCGCGGATCTGCGGTGCCGTCCAACCAACAACCATCCCAAGACGGTTCCGCGGATCTGCGGTGCCGTCCAACCAACAACCATCCCAAGACGGTTCCGCGGGTCTGCGGTACCGTCCGCAGAGAAAGTTAGAGAGCACAGCATGCCCAAGGCCGTAGGAATCGATCTCGGCACCACCAACTCCGTCGTCTCCGTGCTGGAGGGCGGCGACCCCGTCGTCATCCCCAACGCAGAAGGCTCGCGCACCACCCCCTCCGTTGTCGCCTTTGCCAAGGACGGCGAGGTCCTTGTCGGAGAGGTAGCCAAGCGCCAGGCGATCACCAACCCCGATCGCACCATCCGTTCAGTCAAGCGCCATGTCGGCACCAACTGGAAGGTCGACATCGACTCCAAGGCGTACAAGTCCCAGGAGATCTCGGCCCGTGTGTTGATGAAGCTCAAGCGCGACGCCGAGGAGTACCTCGGAGACACCGTCACCCAGGCCGTGGTCACGGTCCCGGCCTACTTCGACGACGCGCAACGCACAGCCACCACCGAGGCCGGTCGGATCGCCGGTCTCGAAGTGTTGCGGATCATCAACGAACCGACCGCGGCTGCGTTGGCGTACGGTCTCGACAAGGAGGAGTCGGACCAGACCATCCTCGTGTTCGACCTCGGCGGCGGCACCTTCGACGTGTCGGTGCTCGAACTCGGCGACGGAGTGTTCGAGGTCAAGTCCACCTCCGGCGACACCCAGCTCGGTGGCGACGACTGGGACGACGCCGTGATCGACTGGCTCGCCAAGTCGTTCAAGGGCGACCACGGCGTCGATCTGACCAAGGACGCGATGGCCGCTCAGCGGCTCAAGGAGGCTGCCGAGAAGGCCAAGATCGAACTGTCTCAGACCCAGTCGACGCAGATCAACCTTCCCTTCATCACCGCAACCGACGCCGGGCCGCTGCATCTCGACTACGAACTGACCCGCGCCAAGTTCCGCGACCTCACCTCCGAGTTGCTCGACCGCTGCCGCGGCCCGTTCGAGGCCGCCATCAAGGACGCCGGACTCACCAAGGGGGCAATCGACCATGTCGTGCTCGTCGGTGGATCGACGCGGATGCCCGCGGTGGCCGAACTGGTCATGGAGATGACCGGCAAGGAGCCGAACAAGACCGTTAACCCCGACGAAGTCGTGGCGATCGGCGCGGCGGTCCAGGCCGGTGTGCTCAAGGGCGAGGTCAAGGACGTGCTGCTGCTCGACGTGACACCGCTGTCGCTGGGCATCGAGACCAAGGGCGGGGTGATGACCACCCTGATCGAGCGCAACACCACCATCCCGACCCGCAAGAGCGAGATCTTCACGACCGCTGACGACAACCAGCCGTCGGTCGAGATCCATGTGCTGCAGGGCGAGCGGGAAATGGCCGCCTACAACAAGACGCTCGGCAAGTTCCAGCTCGTCGCCCTGCCGCCCGCGCCGCGCGGCCTTCCCCAGATCGAGGTCGTGTTCGACATCGACGCCAACGGCATCGTGCATGTGAGCGCCAAGGACAAGGCCACCAACAAAGAGCAGTCGATGACCATCACCGGGCAGAGCTCGCTCGACAAGGACTCCATCGACCAGATGGTCAAGGACGCTGAGCTGCACGCCGAGGAGGACCGCAAGCGCAAGGAGGAGGCCGAGGTCCGCAACGCCGCCGACACTCTCGTCTACCAGACCGAGAAGCTGCTCTCCGACCAGGCCGACGCGGTCAGCGACGACGAGAAGGCGACCATCAAGGAGAAGCTGGCCGATGTGCACACGGCATTGGAGGGCACCGAAGTCGGTGCGATCAAGACCGCTACTGAAGCATTGATGACTGCGAGCCAGGAGTTCGGCCAGCGCCTCTACGAAGCAGCCGCGCAGGCAGAACGCGAGTCAGCGGCGGCCGCGTCGACTCCCGACGACGACGAGGTCGTCGACGCCGAGATCATCGACGAGGACGACACCGACAGCCGGGCATCGTGAGCGCCAACGACAGGCCCAACTCCTCTGCCGAGGACGCCAGCGGTGAACCGCCGGTGACCGATGAGCCCCAGTCGGTTGACGCGGCGGCCGACGCAGCGCGCGGCGCAGCAGCCGCCGCTGAGCCCGCCGGGGGATGCACAGGCGAACCCGCCGCTGAGCCCGCCGGGGGATCCGGAGGCGAACCCGCCGCTGAGCCCGCCGGGGGATCCGGAGGTGAACCCGAGGCCCAGTCCGCCGGGGGATCCGGAGGTGAACCCGAGGCCCAGTCCGCTGAGGCTGGGTCCGGGGCGGAACCAGCCCCGAGGGAACCGACGGCATTGGAGCTGCTCACCGCAGAACGCGACCAGCATCTCAACGATCTGCAGCGAGTCACCGCTGAATTCGCCAACTTCCGCAAGCAGACGGAGAAGCGCAACGCGCAGACCGTGCAACAGGCCGCTGCCGGGGTGATGCAGGCGATCCTGCCGGTACTCGATGCCTGCGACGCCGCGGCCCTCCAGCATGTTGAAGGTGTGGAACCGATAACGGCCCAACTCCGCAGCGTCCTTGAGGCCCAGGGGCTGGAGATCATCGACCAGACCGAACCGTTCGACCCCAACCGGCACGAGGCCGCCATGAGCGAACCAGGCGACGAAGACCAGACCGAACCCATGGTCTCGGCAGTGCTGCGCACCGGCTACGTCTTCAATGGCAGGGTGTTGCGTGCCGCCATGGTCAAGGTGAAGGGATAGGTGAGTTGAGGAGGTGATCTGGTGACTGAATACGAAAAGGAGTGGTTCGAGAAGGACTACTACGCGATTCTCGGCGTCACCGAAAGCGCATCCTCCAAGGAGGTCAAGAGCAGGTACCGCAAGCTCGCCCGCGAGCTTCACCCGGACTCCAACCCTGGTGACGCCCGCGCCGAGGAACGGTTCAAGGAGGTCTCGGCCGCCTACGACGTGATCGGCGACGACGACAAGCGTGCCAAATATGACGAGGTCCGCAAGATGGGCCCGATCGGCCCGATGTTCCGAGGCGCAGGCGGTGGCGCCCCGGGTCCGGGCGCGGGCCAGTTCAACGTCGGGATGGACGACATCGGCGACCTGCTCGGAGGTCTGTTCAACCGCGGCGGACGCGGACGCGGCCAACCGGGAGCGGCCCGAGGACAGCGGGGCAGCGATATAGCAGTGGACCTGTCGCTGCAGTTCGATGATGCGGTCAACGGCCTCGAAACCACCATCACCTTGACCAGCGAAGCGACATGCGCGGGTTGTGACGGCATGGGCTCAGCGCCTGGGACCGCGCCGAGCAAATGCGAGTCGTGCGACGGCAGGGGCATCCATGACGAGAACCAGGGACTGTTCTCATTCAGTCGGCCCTGCCAGAGCTGCGGCGGTCGGGGATCGGTTATCACCTCGCCATGCACGAACTGTCGCGGGTCAGGTGTGGAGGTGCGCCCCCGGGAGGTCAAGGTACGCATTCCGGCTGGGGTCAAGACCGGCCAGAAGGTTCGGCTCAAACAACGCGGAGGCCCCGGACACGGAGGCGGGCCGCCCGGTGACCTGTTCGTTCATGTCACCGTCGAGCCCCACGAGATGTTCGGCCGCTCCGGTAGCGACCTCACCGTCGAGGTGCCGATCACCTTCGCCGAGGCGACCCTCGGTGCGAAGGTGAAGGTGCCCACACTCAACGGCGAGGCCGTCAAGATTCGGATACCGCCGGGCACCGTGTCCGGCAAGACTTTTCGTCTCAAGGGCAGGGGCGGGACGGGCGATCTGCTCGTCACTGTCGCCGTCGTCGTGCCCCAAGAACTCAGCAGGGAGCAACGCCAGGCGGTGGAGGCGTTCGCCAAGGCCACGACCGAATCACCGAGGGCCCATCTGGGCCTGTGAGAAACGAGAGGAGACACAACCATGGAACAGGAACGATTCCATCGAGCGGTGTATGTGATCTCTGTTGCTGCGGAGCTTGCCGGGGTGCATCCGCAGACGCTGCGGATCTATGAGCGCAAGGGTCTCGTCGACCCGGCGCGCACTGGGGGAGGCAGCCGCCGTTACAGCGACGCCGACATCGCCCTGCTGCAGCGAATATCGGATCTGACCGACGAGGGCTTGAACCTCGCCGGTGTCAAACGCGTCCTTGAGCTCGAAGCACGGGTCGCTCAGCTCGAAGCCGCTTTGCAGCAGCTGCAGACCGATGCGTCGGTTGCTGTGGACGACGTGCATCGCCGGTACCGCCGCGATCTGGTGCCGTTCAAGGAGAGCTTCACGATCTACAAGAAGCGCTCCTGAGCCCCCGACCCCGAGGCATCCTCAGTTCTGGTCCGGGCCGCGGGCCAACGCCGGTGTCGGCGCACAAGGTTCTGCTTGCCAAGGTTCTGCTTGACAAGGCTTATTTAGTAAAGTAACGTTACTAACAATATGAACGAAGGATCCGGAAGCGCTGTACTGCGGCTGATCAGTGGACAACGGATTGTTGACGCACTGTTCGCGTCACACCCCCAACGGATGTCGAGGGCCGGGATCGCCCGAGCCACCGGCCTCTCCAAACCGACCGTGTCGGCGCTGGTCGCTGACATGGAGTCCGCAGGGTTGGTCCGAGTCGCCAACGACAGCCCCAAGTCGGGTTCGATCGGCCGCCCTGCCGCCCTCTACGAACTGGTCCCGACGGCCCGGCACTCAGTGGTTGCCGACATTGGTGCCACGAAGATGCTCGTCGGTGTCTGCGACTTGCTCGGCAATCTGGTCAGCGAGCGCGAGCTGGAGACGGGCCCCAATGCGCAGACGGCTCTGGAGGGCCTCGTCGCCACATCCGCTGAGCTGCTCCAGAGCATTGACGGCACCTGCAGCGCAGTGTGCATCGGAGTGCCCGGCATCTACCGGCATGACCACGACCGTGTGGAACAGGCTCTCAACCTGCCCGGGTTCGACGGCTTGGCGCTGCACAAGTTCCTCTCAGAGCGTATGGACGGTCGCATCCACATAGAGAACGATGTCAACTTGGCTGCTCTGGGCGAACTGACTCAGATGGGTGCCGAACGGCCCGACAGTGATTTTGCGGCAATATCGGTCGGCACGGGCATCGGCCTCGGAATGGTGGTCGGAGGCGACCTCTACCGGGGCGGCACCGGATCTGCGGGCGAGGTCGGCTCCCTGCTGTTGTCGCTGCCCACCCCCGGCGCGGTACCGGTCACCCTCGAGGATGTGGCCTCCGCGCCCTCGATCCGCAAGCTGTTCGGACGGGCGATCGAGGACGGGCACCGCTCCGCGCTCGACCCCAGCGCCGATGTGCCGGAGATATTCGAGGCCGTTGAAGCGGGTGACGAAGCGGCTCGGTCGGTTCTCGACGAGGTGGCGGGGGCGATGGCGCTGGCGGTGTCGCACCTGTGTTTGATCTCAGACCCGGGGCATGTGGTCTTCGGCGGGGGCGTGGGCAGCAACCCGGTGTTCGTGGATGCAGTCCGGCTCCACCTCTCCCGGCTGGTCGACTCGCCTCCAGAGCTTGCGGCATCCACTTTGGGTCGCCGGGCGGCTCTGGTGGGGGCGGTGTCGATGTCTCTGCGCTCGGTGCATGAGTCGCTGGTCACAGAGATCTTGGGAGACCCGCAGAGATGAGCGCTGCCCTGGAGGTCGCAGGTGCCGTCGACAGCGATGCGCTTGTAGAACTCGTGCGCGCAGCAGTTCGGATCCCCAGTGTCACCCCAAACGAGGAGGCGTTCGCCAACTGGGTCTTCGGTCGGCTCAACGAGTCCGAGGCGTTCGGTGAGTCCGAGTTGGTGGAGTGCGCCCCGAACCGACCCAATGTGCACGGCACGGCCGGGGGAGGCTCGGGGCGGTCGCTGCTGCTGGCCGGACATCTCGACACGGTGGCGACCGACGACTGGACCGAGCACTGGCAGGGGACTGGAGGAAGGCACAGTCTGATAATGGAAGAACACACCATGAGGCCGCGATCGCGTGACCGGGCCAAAACCGACGCTGACGACAGCGGTGCGCATGCCGAACACGCGGCCACGTCACCGGAACAAGGACTACGAGTCCCTGTTCAAAGAAGCAGAGCGCCAAGGCTGGGTCATCCAAAGAACCAACAAGAACCATTTTCGTCTGTTGTGTCCTCCCGGATGCGGCCAGCACATCGTAGTCGCATCCTCGACCCCGTCGGACCACCCGAGCTTGAGAAACTTGAAGTCACAGATGCGAGAATGTGAAGAATGTGAAAGGAAGAGAATCTGAGATGCAGGAGACACGCACTGAGGCACTGTGCCGGATCGGGATTGAGCACAGGGACGATGGTGGCACCCGACCGTTGACTTACGAGGAACTCTGCGAATTCGTGAGCGACTTTGCGGATCATCTCATTGACGACGAGCGCACGATCGACCCGGTTGTGTCTGGCGACGCGGGGGCCGGGGAAATCAAGGTTGTGTTCGGACTGGCCCGCCCTATAGGAGATCGAGACACCGACGTAGAGGTGTTCGACATTGTGTATGACGCTGGCAGTGCGCTCGGCGCGGAATGGACCAACGATTCGAAACATGAATCGCCGCGTCGCAGGGCACCTTCGGTTTCAACGATGCTGTCTCGTCAGAGTCAGCGGATCGCTGATGCCGGGCTTGTAGACGCCTGACATCTGCTCGCCGATGTGTCGAAAGGGGGTGACTAGAGGGTTGTCCAGCGGATTGAGAGGTCGTCCCAGCGTCCGATTCGCAGCATCAACTCGTCTCGGGACTCCAGCCTGACGTTCCACATCGAGGCCAGCCAGAGGCCGTGGTCGAGCTCGCGGAGTCGGGTGGCACGCCTGAGGAACTCGGCATCGACGGGCAGCCCGTACGCCGCGATGAAGTCCTCGGGATCGTCGTCGGTGGTGCGCTGGTAGTGCGAGACCATCTGGGCCAGATCGGCCTCGGGTGGACCGCAGCACATGAAGTCGCAGTCGATCAGCAGGTATCTGCCGTCGCGGAACACGACATTGCCCGGGTACAGGTCTCCGTGGACGGATACGACTGGATGCGTGTGGGGCAGTTCGTCCCAGAGCTCGACCAGCGCGGCACGGGATTCGTGCATCTCGGTGAGCAGAAAGTCAAGGGCCACCGCAGGGACGTCAGCCTCCATCCCGGCAGCGATCATCCGCTGGCGGCGTCCGTCCTGATGACCGGGGGTCCACATCTCCAGCGACAGCGGGGGAGCAACGCTGTGCCATTCGGCTACAAGCGCGGCCATGTTGTGAAGTGATATCCCCTCTCCGGTTCCTCCCATCGGCCAGAGGGTCACGACCCGTCCGTCTGCCAGCTCAACGGCGGGGCTGAGTGGACTCAACAACGGCGCGCCGGCGGCGATGAGCGATTCGATGTTCCGCAGTCGGTCGTTGCCGGTGTCAACGGTCTCGTGCGCTGGCGCAACGCGGGCTACAAGGAGGTCTTCGTGGTTGGTGTACACGTTGTTCGTACCGACCCGCAGCAAATCGAAAGGCCCTTCGCCCAGACCGGCGGCCGAGGCTGCGGCCGCAACGAGTATCGCCTGTTCGGCTGTGTCGGGAAAGGGTTGTCGTTCCATCGTTGCTCATTTCTTATCCTACAGGAGGTCCCAGGTGCGCTGGAGGGGCAAGGGCTCCGAACGGAGCGCGGATTCTGGTATTGCGAAGCGTTGACCCAGCGTGAAGTCGTTGCAGTTCAGGCGTGGTCGGGACGGGCTTCGACGATCGTTCCGACGTCGTTGTACTCGCGCCATTCACCATCGCGGGCGTTCCAGAAGCGGCGGCCGGAGAGTTGTTCGAGGGCCAGGCCGTAACAGTGGAAATTCGCCGAAGCACCCTCGATATGAATCGAGTGGACGTCATCGCCGAGCATCGCCACCCCGGTTCCCCTCTCGACGACGACTTCGTGCTGCACCTGCGGTTCGCCCCCTCCGGCGCAGGGACCGTAGAGCCGGTTCAGTTCCTGGCCTCGCATGCCCACGATCACTGCCCAGGTCGTGTGCTCGTGCGGTGGCGCCGAAACGCCGTTGCCAACGGTTTGGATGTACAGCGCGAGCCGGTCGCCATCCTGTGCTATTCGGTACATCAGCGAACTCAACGCAGCGTCGGGCGGCGGGAAGTCCTCGTCGGGAAACAGGTCTTCGTGCTCGGCCAGCGCCAACAGCCGCGCCTTGATGCGCTCGACAGCGGCCTGATCGATACCTCCGTGCTCGCGGGTTTGCGCGTCGATCTCGGCGATGTCTCGCATCGCCTCGGCTACCACCACAGCCCGGTCCGCTGCTCGATCAGTCTCGCTCATTGTTGCCTCATGTACGCCTCTTGCCGCGATGTCCCATGCTGGCGTCTGCCGCACGCCGGTTAGATGCCGACAGTGACCAGCAGAATAGCAACCGCGAGTGTCGCCACCACCGTGGTGGCGGAACCGATCAGCACGAACGCCTTTCGGGACACCCACGCCTCGGTCGCTATGCCATGCTCTGTGAACGCCGCTGATCGATGGCGGACACCTGCTGTCAACGCGTGCGTTCACAATCCACCAGCCGGTAGCTTTGCAACAGGAGGTGCGAGATGAACAGGCGCTTGACCGCGATCGTCGAATGCGACAGCGACGGCTACACCGCATTCTGCCCAGAAGTCGATGTTGCAAGTCAGGGAGAAACGGTCACGGAGGCACGGGAAAACCTTGCCGAAGCCCTCACGTTGTTTTTTGAGAGCGCGTCTGCCGACGAGATCGAACGGCGGCTGAGCGAGGAGATCTATGTGACCCAGATCGAGGTTGCGGTTGGCTAGTCTGCGCGTTCTCTCCGGACGGGAGGTTTGTCGCATCCTTGCTGACCACGGCTTCTCTGAGGTGCGGCGCCGGGGCAGCCACATTGCGATGCAGAAGACCGGGCCGGACACGACGGTGACGGTCCCCGTGCCCGATCACCGGGAGTTGCGCATCGGGACGCTGCTATCGATTATCCGTCAGTCGGGAGTGCCCCGGGCGGAGTTCGAGCAGTGATGTCGCAGGGCCGTGTGCTGTGCGGGGTGGTCGAGCGAAGGTTCGTCTATTGTCGGGAGCGACATGAGTTCGCAGACGGGCGAGAAGCTCCAGCTACTCCGAGGTGACGTGTTCGGTGGGCTGACTGCGGCCGTGGTCGCCCTGCCGCTGTCGCTCGCCTTTGGCGTCGCCTCGGGGTTGGGGGCGGTCGCCGGGCTCTACGGGGCGATCGTGGTGGGTCTGTTGGGGGCCATGCTGGGTGGCTCGAAGACTCAGATATCGGGGCCCACAGCACCGTTGTCGGTGGCCATGGCGGTGGTCTTCGTCGACTATGCCGACCAGGACCTCGCCAAAGCGCTCGCCATCGTGGCGCTGGCGGGGCTGATCCAGATGCTGATGGGCGCGTTGCGTTTGGGCAGCTACATGGCCTACACGCCCTACGCGGTGGTGTCGGGTTTCACCTCCGCGGTCGGGCTGATCATCATCCTGGTCCAGTTCCTGCCGTTGTTCGGCAGCGAGGTCGCCCTCGGCGGTGCTCTCAAGTCGCTGCGTTCGTGGCCCGATGCGGTCAGCAACGTCGACCCGAGCGCGCTGGCCCTCGGGGCCGTTTCGCTGGTGGTCTGCATTTTCTGGCCGGAGCGGCTCCGCAGGTTCATGCCCTCGTCGGTGGCAGCGCTGCTGATCGGGACGCTGCTCGCGGTGTTCTGGTTGAGCGATGTGCCGACGTTGGCAGAGGTGCCTGCGGGCCTTCCCGACATTGAGTTGCCGGAGCTTGCGCTCGGCGACATAGGGGCGGCGCTGCCACCGGCTGTGACGATCGCCCTGCTCGGTTCGATCAACAGCCTGCTCACTGCGAGGGTGGCCGATTCGTTGACCCTGCAGAGCCACGAGCCCAACCGGGAGCTGATGGGCGTGGGATTTGCCAACGTGCTGGTGGCGCTCGTCGGCGGTGTGCCTGGAGCGGGAGCGACTTCGTGTACCGTCGCCAACGTTCGTGCCGGGGGCCGGTCGCGGGTGTCGGGGGCGCTGTGTGCGACGATCCTGCTGGCGCTTGTGCTGGGACTGGGAAGGTATGCCGACGCGATCCCCCACGCAGTGCTGGCCGGGATCCTCATCAAGATCGGCTTCGACATCATCGACTGGCGCTACCTGACTCGGATCCGTCTCATTCCCCGCGAGAACGTGGTTGTGCTGGTGCTGACGCTCGGATTGTCGGTGATCTCCGACCTGGTTGTTGCTGTGGCGGTCGGTTTGATCGCGGCGGCCATGACCGGCGCACGTCAGCTTGAGCGGCTGGAACTCGACATGGTCGTCTCGACCCCGCTGCTCGACATGACCTTCCTCGCCGCCGGCACCGCTGATGCCGACCGCGGCGACGCAGATGTCGGCGACGGCACCGACGGCGGTGACTCGCTCGACTTCGATTTCGACACGGAGGACCCGTTCGCGGCCCGCACGGGCCTGCTGTCGTTGCGGGGCAGTTTCACCGTTGCGTCCTCGACCAAGCTTTTCAGCACGATCCGCAACGACATCGCCGAACACGAGGTGGTGATCCTCGACTTCTCCCAGACGGTGTTCATCGACGACAGCGCGGCCCTGGTGCTGGGCCAGTTGGTCGACGCCGCGATCGCGTCCGACACCGAGTGCATCGTGATGGGTCTGTCGGGTCTGGCGAGCACCAGCGTCGAGGCGTTGGACGTCCTGCGTCGCGTCCCCGAGGACCACTTCGTCGAAGACCTGGACGGGGCGCGTGTGGTGGCGCGCCGCATCCTGCTGTGAGGCATTGCGTTGCGCCCCAGACCACAGTTGTCGGGTGGGGCAGGGGCTGGTTGAACAGGCAGCCCTTCTCGTTGAACGGCACAGAGTCGGGTTGGGAGTCGCCGGTGACGCCTGAAGCCCGGGTCATCACCATGTAATCGCCGCGGCTCGGCGACCAGAAGAAAGGTCAGGTCAGGTCAGGTTTGGGCGAGATCAGGAGTAAGGACTCAGGGAGTAAACACTCCTATAATCAGGGGTTCCATCAGACAAGACCCGAGCGAGATGCGCCGTGAACTACCGAGTAGAGGAACTGGCTGAAGCTGCCGACATCGGTGTTGACACCATCCGCTACTACCAGCGCCGCAAACTGCTCGCGCCCCCGACTCGACAGGGGCGCATCGCGGTGTACGACGACTCCCACCTCAGTCGCCTGCGCCAGATACAAGGCCTCTCCGAGCGCGGATTCACGCTGGCCCAGATCAAGGAGCTGTCAACCAAGGACGCCTCGGGGCTGCTGGCCGATCTCGCTGACCGCAACGCGCCCGACCCCGACCTCGACCGGGCAGAACTCGCACGGCGGGCGGAGATCCCCGAGTCGATGATCGACATCGTGGTCGGTGCTGGCTTGATCACCCCGATCGGTGGGGGTGCAGCACAGCGCTTCGGGCCCGATGCCGTTGAGATGCTCGTCGCAGCCCGCACGCTGATCGCCACGGGCGTGAGCTACGAAGAGTTGACCGCACTGGCGATGCGCCACGCGACCCATGTGGACGACGTCGTCGACGACTCGATCGAGCTGTTCAAGCAACACTCTGACCGTCAAGGCGGCGACCGGGCGGAACTCGTGGCCCTGCTCGCACGCCTGGTGCCCGTCGTCACCGGTCTTGTGGCGCGGCACTTCGAGCAGGCTCTCGTGAGCCGCGCCCTCGCCCGCCTCGGCGACGATCCTGCGGTGGGTGGCGGCACCGTCGTCGTGGGCAGGCGGCTCAGCGAACGGCTCGATCCGGTCGCAGTGTTCGCGGCGTCCGATGAGCACCACCGGACGCTGTGGATGCGCCCGGAGTCGGGCCTCTCCATTGTCGGGCTCGGCGCAGTCGAGACCATCGCCCCCGTCGGCGACGGACGATTCTCGGCGACATCCGCGGCTCGGGCAGCCCTCGCCGCGCGCACCCAGCGGATCGGCCCGACGAACGCGCCCGCCCCGGTTATTCTCGGGGGCTTCTCATTCTCATGCAAAGACCAGACCCCGCGACGCCCCGCACCCGCCGAATCGCCTGGCAGCGCGGAATCGCCCGCAGCCGCGGAATCGCCTGGCGCCGCGGAATCGCCCGCAGCCGCGGAATCGCCTGGTGCCGCGGAATCGCCCGCAGCCGTGGAGCCGCCCGGCAGCGCGGATCTGCCCAGTGCCGCGGAATCGCCCGCAGCCGTGGAGCCGCCCGCAGCCGTGGAGCCGCCTAGTAGGGAAGGTGTGTTCGTGGACTGGACTGGGTTTCCGGATGCTTACTGGGTGCTTCCGGAGCTTACGGTCGTTGACCGAGCCGACGGCACCTGGTTGCTGGGGGCCGCCACAGCGGGCGACGGTCAGGACGAAGCGGCGGCAACCGCGGCGCTCGACGAACGCCTCGACATCTTCGCCGCGGACCTGCCGACACCCCTGACTGGCCCCTTTGAGGCAGAACCGGGCGAGATCGAAACCGACGACGGGAGCTATCTGAACCTCGTCGAGGAGGCACTCTCGGCGATTGCCGACAATGAGTTTCGCAAGGTGGTGCTGGCGCGGGTCCATGAGAGGGACGATGTCGATCCCATAGACGTGCTGCATCGCCTCCGGCATCGCTACCGGAACTGTGCAATCTTCTCGGTTGCCGTGGGTGATCGGCAGTTCCTGGGCGCGAGCCCAGAGCAACTGGTCGCCCTCGACGGCCCCGAGGTGCGCACCGAAGCGGTGGCCGGCACCGCTGAGATCGGCACCGCGAACATGGCCGATGAGGACCTCGCCGCTGAGATGATGGCCTCACCCAAGACCCGCGCCGAGCACCAGTTCGTGGTCGACGACATCATCGGACGCCTCGAAGTGCTCGGGTTGGCTGGCAGTTACCGACCCGATCCAGAGGTCATGCGCCTGGCTCGGATTCAACACCTCCGCACCCCGATAACCGCACAGGTCCAGCGCCGAGCCGGTGGCGTCAGCGACATGGACGTGATGCGTGTCGCCAGTGTCCTGCATCCGACACCTGCGGTTGCGGGGACCCCAACTGAGGAGGCGGTCGATTGGATCCTCGAGCGGGAGGGGTTCGACAGGGGCTGGTACGCGGCGCCGGTCGGCTGGTGCGACCTCGACGGCAACGGCGAGTTGTGTGTTGCGCTGCGGTCCGGGTTGGTGACCGGTTCGGCCGCGGTGTTGTTCTCGGGTGCAGGGGTGGTCGCCGAGTCGGTTTCGGGCGACGAACTGGCCGAGACTGGCGTGAAGCTCCGTGCCCTGCTCGATGTGATGGGGGCCCGCAATGCCTGCTGAGCCCGGGTCGGCCGCTGATCCTGTCTACGACACCGTGGCTTTCTTTGCTGCGGGGTTGGTGGAACACGGTGTGACCGATGTGGTGATCAGCCCCGGTTCACGATCGACAGCCCTGGCTCTCACGCTGCATGCCCAGCCCAGGCTCCGCACCTGGATCCAGCTCGACGAACGGTCTGCGGGATTCTTCGCGTTGGGCCAAGCTCGCTGCACGGGCAGGCCTTCGGTGCTGGTGTGCACCTCGGGAACGGCGGCGGCGAACTACCTGCCGGCGATCATCGAGGCGCACCACGCGGGCGTGCCGATGATCGTCTGCACTGCCGACCGCCCTCCCGAACTGCGGGGCTGGGGTTCGGCCCAGACCATCGACCAGGTAAAGATCTACGGCGCAACGACCCGCTGGGCCGCTGATCTGGCCGTCGCGGGTGATTTGACTCCAACGCAGGGCCGCATGATCGCGCACCGTGCCGCGGCCTCCGCCACCGGCGTTGACCCAGGTCCGGTCCACCTCAACTGGCCCCTGCGCGAACCCCTGGAACCGCTCGGTGTCGTTCCCGTAGTCGATGCCCCAAACCCCGATGCTCCGGTTGCGCCCGGCGAGACAGAGCGCCCGGTACCCGCGGCTCCGGCTGCGCCCGTCGAGATAGAGCGCCCGGTTCCCGCGGCTCCGGCTGCGCCCGGCGAGTCAGAGCGCCCGGTTCCCGCGGCTCCGGCTGCGCCCGGCGACAGCACCGCGCCCGGTGAGACAGCGTCACCGATTTCCGCGGCTCCGGCTGTGCCTGGCGAGATAGAGCGCCCGGTTCCCGCGGCTCCGGCTGTGCCCGGCGACAGCACCGCGCCCGGTGAGACAGCGTCACCGGTTCCCGCGGCTCCGGCTGCGCCCGGCGACAGCAGCGCGCCCGGTGAGACAGCGTCACCGATTTCCGCGGCTCCGGCTGCGCCCGGCGAAAGCACCGCGCCCGGTGAGACAGCGTCACCGATTTCCGCGGCTCCGGCTGCGCCCGGCGAAAGCAGCGCGCTGGCTGACCTGAAACCTTACGAACGGGGGGTGGTCATCGTGGGGCCGGACGCGGCGGCTGGAATTGAAGCGCAGAACGAAGTGGTTGCGGCGGCGTTGGATTTGGGCGCAGCCACGGCTTGGCCCGTCGTCGGCGAACCGATCTCAGGCACCCGCCGTGCGCGCGGCGGGTCCGCGGGGGCCCCCGGCGGCCCCTCCCGGGCCCCCCGCCGTCCGCGCGGCGGCTCGGCGGCGACCGTGATCGCCCACGCCGACCATCTCCTTCGCCACGCCGACATCGGCGAGGAACTTCGCCCCGATGTGGTGGTCCGGGTCGGAGGCACCCCGACGACCAAACCCCTGCGGCTGTGGCTCGAAGCGCATCGGCCCACCCATGTGGTCCTGATAGACCCGGCGAACCGCTGGAACGACCCCTCGTGCGTTGTCACCCGCCACCTGGTGGCAGGCCCGGTGACGGTTCTGACCGAGTCCGCGGGTGCCGTCCGCCGAGAATCGGTCTGGTGCGAGCGTTGGAAGGAACTGGATCGGATCGCCGGTCGGGCCATCAGCGACGAGATCAATCGCGGCCCTCTGCTGAGCGCGCTGGCCACATCGGTGTTGGCCGAGGCGGTGCCCGCTGGGACCCTGGTGATGGCCTCTAACTCCATGCCGGTGCGCGAGCTCGACTCCTTCGTACCGGCCGAGGGCCCCCGCATCGAATTCGTCGGCAACCGCGGGGCGGGCGGCATCGATGGGATCACCTCGACCGCGCTGGGCTTGGCATCGCAACACGAAGGGCCGGTGGTGCTGTTCATCGGCGACATCGCACTGTTGCATGATCTCGGTGCTCTGTTCGGTGCTGCACGCTGCGGCCTGCACCTGACCGTCGTCTGTGTCAACAACAACGGCGGGGGGATCTTCTCGTCGCTCCCGATCGCCTCCCGCGGCGAGGAATTCGACTTCGAGACGCTCTTTCGGACCCCCCACGGACTCGATCTGGCCGGTTTCGACGGTGTCGGCGGTGTCCGCATCAAGCGCATCAATGAGGTGACCTCAGCGTCGGATTTCGCCGAGGCATTGGGCTCAGCCTGTGAGAGTGACACTCCCGGCGTTGATGTCGTGCTCGTTTCGGTGGATCCTGATGCCGATCTCGCCCAACACCGCGCCATCGCCACCGCCGTGAAGGACGCCGTCTCGTGAGAACGGTCAGCCCGTGAACCTACTGACGGTGGCGCCAGGTGTGCAGCTCCATGTCGAGCGACGCAGCGTCGAGAGGGGCAACGCCGAGCGGGGCAGTGTTGAGCGGCGCAGCGTCGAGCGGGGCAACGCCGAGTGGGGCAGTGTTGAGCGGCGGGGGAGTGGGCAGCCGCTGGTTCTGCTGCATGGTTTCACGGGGGACGGCAGCACGATGCAGTGCCTTGCCGAGCGGTTGGAGATCGATACCGATGTGGTGCTGTTGGACTTGGTTGGCCACGGCCGCAGCAGTGTCCCCGACGATGAACGGGCTTATTCGGTTGACGCGATGGCCGCGCACGTTGCAGCGGTCGGTGAGGAGTGCGCGAGCGGGTCGATGGCCGCGCACGTTGCAGCGGTCGGTGAGGAGTGCGCGAGCGGGTCGATGGCTGTCAATGCTGCTTCGGGGGGCGAGGAGTGTGCGAGCGGGTCGTTCCATCTCGTTGGATATTCGATGGGGGGCAGGGTGGCGCTGGCGCTGGCTTGTCGGCATCCGGATCTGCTGCGCTCGCTCACGGTCATCGGAGCATCAGCGGGCCTGTCGACTGAGGCTGAGCGTGCCGAGAGGCGCGAGTCCGATCAGAAGTTGGCCGAGAGCATCGAACAGGATGGTCTTGAGGCGTTCGTCGACCGTTGGATGGCGAATCCGCTGTTCGCCACACAGGCACGTCTCGGGGCGGGCTTCTTGGCGGCTTCACGGGCACAACGGATGCGAAACTCGGCGGCAGGGTTGGCCCGAAGCCTGCGCGCCGCGGGAACCGGCGTGATGACGCCGTTGCACGACGACCTCGAGTCGTGTGCGGTTCCCACAGTGTTCATCGTTGGTGCACAAGACCCGAAGTTCACCCGGGTCGCCGTCGGTTTGGCCGCTCGGATGCCCAACGCCGCGACCGCCGTTGTTGACGATGCCGGCCACGCGGCGCATCTTGAGCAGCCCGACGCGGTGGCGGCCGTCATCCGCGGCCAGATGGGCTCGGCTTGACCGTGGGCCTGGCCGCCGAACTGCGGGACTACCGACTCGGGCTGGTGTCGCCGTTGGTCAGCGCCCACGGTGTCGTGGACCACCGGCAGGGCGTGCTGTTGTCGATCAGCGACGGCGCGGACATCGGCTGGGGAGAGGCCGCTCCAATGCCGGGTTGGTCACGAGAGTCTCTTGATGACACCAAGACCTTGCTGGTGTCCATTGCGCCCCGATTGGCCGGGATGGACAGCATCGATGATCCTCGTTTCGGCACGCTTCTCACCGAACTCGAGGCCCGCCCCCATGCCCGTGCGGCCGTAGCTGGCGCGGCCCTTGATCTGCTTGCCCGCAGCCACAAGGTGAGTATCGCGTCGCTGCTCGAAGTGCTTCGCGGACTCGGATCGACTTCCGCCGCATTGCCAAGAACGGAACCAGATGCACCGCGTTCGCTCCTAGTGGAGGGTTGGGTGTCGCAGGGTCAGCCAGATACGCCGCGTTCGGTTCTGGTGGAGGGTTGGGTGTCGCAGGGTCAAGCAGATGCGCCGCGTTCGGTTCTGGTCAGCGGCCTGGTCTCTGATCGTCGACCCGAAGCAGTGGCGAACGCCGCGGCTGAACTGGTGCTCCAGGGTCTGTCTGCCGTCAAGTTGAAGGTCGCCGCCACCGACCCGCGCACCGACCTGGCGAGGGTCGCGGCCGCACGAGCAGCAATCGGCGACGAGATCGAATTGCGCCTCGATGCGAACGGTGGCTGGGATGCCGACACCGCCATTGCCACCTTGCGCAGCATGGCCCGCTACAACGTGGCCTTCTGCGAGGAACCCACAGCAGGCATCGGCGGCATCGCCGAAGTCGGTGCCGCGAGTGCCATACCGGTTGCCGTCGATGAATCGGCTGCAACTCTCAGCGATGTCGCCGCCGCGTTGAGAACCGGCACGATCTCGGTCGTGGTCATCAAGCCGCAGTCCCTCGGCGGATCCGACTTGGCGCTTGCCGCGGTGGCACTGGTCGAAGAGTTCGGCGCTGATGCTATGGTCACCACCATGATCGACAGCGCCGTCGGCGTGGCCCACGCCGCCCATGTCGCCGCGGCGCTGATGCCGGAGCAGGCCCACGGCCTGGCCACCTCAGCCCTGCTCGCCGAAGACGCAGCCCTCCGCCTCAAGGTTGAAGGCGGCAGACTGCACCTCCCCCAAACCCCCGGCCTCGGAGTGTCCCCGACTCGCTGAACCCCGAAGGATATCCTCGCGAATTCGCCCGGTCTGACCGCGGTGTGGTGGTGGGATTGGTCCTCGCGACCTGGTTCGGGATTCGTTGGTGCGATGCTTGGGCTGCTGTTACGCCGCCGAGGGCGGTATCTGGTTCGCCGACGCCGTGGGGAACGCGGCTCTGCGGGTCCTCGAGGGCGGCAAGATCACCCATCGAGTCGAGACAGAGATGGGCTGCTTCGCCTGCATGCTGGGCGGCGAGGACAGACGCACGCTGTTCCTGGTGACCGCGCCCGACTCCCATCCTCACCGGGTTGGCGGCACCGGCGCGGGACGCATCGATACCGTGCGGGTGGATGTCCCCGGCACCGGCATGCCGTGAGCGTCCACACGAGCCATCTCGGTGACCCTGCCACGGGGCGGGCCACTGCGTCCTAGCGTGAGCGTGCATAGGAGCGGTCTCGGTGACCCTGCCACGGGGCGGGCCACTGCGTCTTGGCGTGAGCGTGCATAGGAGCGGTCTCGGTGACCCTGCCACGGGGGGCGGGCCACTGCGTCTTGGCGTGAGCGTCAACACGAGCCTGGGTTGCACTGATCGGGTGTTGTGGCCGTAAGGTTCTAACCCGTGGATCTCCTGATTGTTCGACATGCCCGACCGATACGTCACGAAGTTGACGGTGAACATGAGACGGCTGATCCGCCGTTGTCGGAGCTCGGGCACCAACAGGCAAAGCGCACCGCCGAGTACCTGCGCAACGAGGGAGTCGACCACATCGTCGCGTCGACGATGAGGCGTGCGCATGAGACGGCGATGCCGTTGGCCGAGATGCTCGGCCTGGAGATCGAACTGATCGACGATCTCAAGGAGTCGGACCACAAGAGCAAGGCCTACATCCCGGTGGAGGAGATGGACGCCGACGGTGCCGAGGCCGCCGAGATCCTGGAGGGCGACATCCACGCGAAACTCTTCAGCGACGGGTTCGACGCCTTCGAGGAACGTGTCGTGGGCGCCTTCAACTATGTGATCGAGTCCAACCGGTCCAAGACGGTCGTGGCGTTCTGCCACGGTATGACCACGATGGTGTACCTGCGTTCGATCCTGAAGTTCCCGGACCCGCTGGCGATGATCGTTGACTACTGCGGCATCACCCGGGTGCGGGCGGCATTCGTCGGTATCCGGTCGGTTCGCTCCATCAACGAGACGGATCATGTGCGGGACCTGATCGACCGGTGAAGCGGGCAATCGCAGAGATCGGTGGTTGCGATATGGTTCGGGTGTGCTAGTGTGCAGCCGATGAGTTCGTGTGCAACCGCAACCCCTTTTGCAAGGATTATGTAGTCGTGTTCGTTGACCGTCACAAGACCTCAGAAACCCCAGAGCCGACCCACTCGTCGCGGCGGGCGCGCATCGTCGTGTCTAACGCACACGACGGCCCTCAGGGTCTGAACCTGGGGGGGGGGGGGGGACGCGGAGAACAACATGCGCCCCTCAAGTTTGTTCCAGAGATGATTGCGGCTGTTGCATTCCCGTTTCGCTTTTCCCGCGCCGGGTTTTTCTTGGCGGCCTTGGTTTTTCTCATCGGATTGGTGGTCCACCCTGGGCCGCTCTCGGCTCAGACGGTTGACACTGCGCCGGGTGATCTGCAAGCTACGGTTGTGGCTGGTGGTGTGGAGTTGAGTTGGACCGCTCCGGCAGACTTTGTCGGTGTTTTGAATGGTTATCAGGTGTTGCGGAGCACATCAGGCCAGTCGGGCTTGCGGGTTTACGTGTACGATACCGGTTCCACCGACACGACGTTTGTGGACAAGGGCGCGGCCGAGCGGGGTGAGACGTACACGTATCAGGTAAGTGCCAAGGTGGGTTGGCGCACGTTGGTCGGTGATCTGTCGGGTGTGGTTGCGGTGACGATCCCGGGAACGTGTCCCATCAGCGGCGGCAGCCCGGTGGAGGTGCCGGTTTCGGAGGTTCCTATAGTGGTCGCGTCCACTACGGCCGACTATTTCGTGCTCTATGTGCTGCATGAGAAGGGCGGAGAGACATTGGAGTTGCCGGTTCTGGTGAAGCGGGGCGAGGCAGGTACGACGACGTTGGAGGACAATTTGGCGCCGTTGCCTGCGAGCAGATACAAGGTCGAGAAATACCCAGTGGACAACCCGGCTGATGTTGACGGCGACTGCGTTGATGATCTGACGGAACTGGCGGATGTTGGAACGAAGAGCCCGGTCAATCCCGCGGAGCCCATCGATATTTCCCACGGGGCTGTGTCCATTCCCGACCATGCGACCTTCAAGAAGATCTCCTTCCAAGGCTATTCTGGTATCAATCCGATTGAACGTCACCTTGTGAATCTGGAGTACATCAAGTTCACTATCCTGAACCCGAGTTCAGACCGCCCGACCGTCTATTTCCAGAACACCCAAAATCTTCGGGGGCACTTTAAGCTTCCTGAGGCGCTTGGGTTCTCTACCGCAGAACCTCCATGGAAAGGGGGTTTGCGCGGCGATGTCATCTACCACCCCAACGTCATCGCTCCTGACGGATCTCTGGGTGTCTACCGGTACAATTTCCAGACTTGGGAAGCCCCCGCATTCGATTCCGTGGCGTTGGCATATGAGGCATTGGCCGCCGCCATGCCGTTCCTGGAGAACAATTTGGCGTACCACCCGTTGCGGCGTGCTGTGCCGCGTTATCAACGGGAGAAGGCGTTGTATGATGCTTCGCGGGTTAATGTGTTGTTGGAGGAGGATATTTTTCCTGATGTGGATTTCATTTCGTTGAATGAGGGTGAGGGTTATGGTTTGTTGCGGGTGATGGAGTTGGAGGAGC
>JAHQYN010000044.1 GCA_024421085.1 Acidimicrobiia bacterium | reverse complement strand
CTGCGGAGCAGAAGTACGATTTGTGGGTACGGATGCTTGCCGGGCAGATCACCCAGGCCGAGGCGGCTGTCGAGGCTGGTGTGGACCGGTCGGTGATCGCCCGGCTGCGAGCTGTGGCACGCGACGGGGCGGTAGCGGCGTTGGCTTCGTCGAGGCCGGGCCGGTCCCGTCAGTCCAAAGCAGAAGCGACCGAGGCCGCAGCGTTGCGCTCGGAGGTGGACCGGTTGGGGCGTACGGTGGTCGAACAAGCCGCGGAGTTGGCGGTGCTGCACCGAAAAACGGGTTACCGATGAGCGGTGGTGTCCCCGCCCGCGTTGATGGGACCGCCAAGACTGCGTTGTTGGGGTTGATCGACGACGCCACCGCGGCTGGTTGGACACACAGCCGGGTCTGTATGGTGTTGGGCTTGGACCGTCGCCGGGCGTGGCGCTGGAGCCTGCGCCGCGCCGCCGGAACCCTCGATGATGCCCGCCCAGGCGGCCGCGCGATCCATGGCCTGTTGGACTCTGAACGCGACGAGATCATGTGTCTCTTCGAGGAATGGGGTGCGGTTGACAGGTCGCATCGCAAACTCGCGCACCGCGGTTCCTACCTGGGCCGCGTGTGGGTGTCACCGTCGACTTTGGACCGCGTTCTAGCAGGTCAGGGCCTTGCACTGGCCGGCACACCGCGTCCCGCTAAGGCAGCCAAGACGCCTTGGCCAAACTGGTGTGAGTGGCGACCCAACCAACTGTGGTGTTCGGACGGCACCCAATTCCCGGCATGTAAACCCGCCAAGCACGCCTACGCGATCGTCGATGTCGTGTCGCGCAAATGGGGGGCTTCGCGTTTTAGGTCGGGGTGAGGGTTTCGAGGAGCGCCGTGCGGTGTCGCGGCGGGCGCGGGCGTCATCAACGAGAGCGATCGTCTGCGGCTGCGCAGCGGTGCTGAGGAACCTCGACTGAGCCGGTGGCGTCGTCGATAGCACAACCCATAACTGTCCTACAGCCGTTGAGTCGCAGCAATCATCTTCTCGGCGCTTGCCGTCATACTTTGCCGCAGCGCGTTGCTGATATGGGGTTCTTGCCGCCCCTACCGGACGATTCACGCGGACTTGACTCGTCATGAGAAAGAACCTAAGCTATTCGTAAGCGTCGGATACCCAGGCTCTTCGCCTAGCAACAAACACAACTGGAGCAGCGATGACAGAAGAGAACAACACCGAGAATGCCGAGACCAATTCTGTGGTTGGTCCCGGATTGCCTCCTACACCTGGCAGCAGCGAGCCATTACCTCCGGCATCGAACTCTTCGTTGGCTGGTCAGCAGTTGCCGTCTGGATTGCCGACTTGGTTGAGTTCCGATTGGCTCGTAGTAATCGTAGCCAGTATCGGTGTTTTTCTCTCGTCTATCGCAGCGGGAGCGATCCTCGGTGCGATCAACGCTTTGGCTTTCACTAGTTCATTTGGGGCAACAATTAGTGGTGCCATCACAGGTATATACCTCGGCTTCTCATCATTTGCTGTTGAGATTACGGCGGTAAATACGGAATCCGAATTTCAAGCCATAATTGCGACTAAGTACCTACCTATCGCCTGGTATATTGGGTTTGTTGCAATTGTCTGGTATGGCTACAGATTCTGTGAACAACGCATGGAAAGTTCTGTTGAGAATCGGCGCGCCTTAACAATAAAGATGGCTATAACGTTCGGACTCGTAGCCGCAGTAGGTGGAGCACTGCTATCATTTAATGAAGATTCAATATACTCAAATCTTTTGCTACCAAGCAATGATGGTCTTTCGGCAAGAGTCAACTCTGGAACTGCCTTCTTATACGGGGCTATTTTTGTGGCCGTGGTTGGTCTATTTTTTCACAACCGTTCGAAACAGCCAATCCTTAGAGGTTTTGCAAGAAAGGTGGACGAAAACATTCTGTTCCGGAACTTCAGTTCGGATTTGCTTGAAGGTGCAAGGATGTATTTGATTGCACTCGGAAGTATGGGAGTTTTAGGTTTAGCAGGAGCCATGTATATCGCAGAGACAATGCGAGATCGAATTCTGCTAATTGTCGGCTTTCCTCTCTATCTTGGTAATCTCGGCATTGCAACAGCGACGATTGCGATGGGTGGTTCGGTTGAAGTACTTGGGTCGGTGGATAACCATATCAGTTTAATGAACTGGCATTGGGCTGGTGGCGAACGCGCGCCGATCTTCTTTTTCGTGATAGTCTTGGTCATTCCGGCGCTCTTGTTCTGGAGAACAACACTCTATCTCGATTCTCGAGGAAGCCAGAGTGAGAGCGATTTGCTTGGTGCTTCTCTACGGCTTGCCCTCGGTTTTACATTGACATCGTGGATTCTGTCGTTGCTCGGACGTCTACAACTCACGAGTGGAGTAATCGGACGCGATCTTGATTTCTACCAGGTTTTTGAACCGATAAAGAGCTTCGTTTTTGCTGCTTCACCTCGCGCGAGTTTTGGACTTGGTTTGTTATGGAGCCTAGGAGTCTGTCTGCTTGCAGCTCTACTGTGGGGTCAGAAGCGGGGTCTCAAGTTATTCAATTCATTAGCGGCCAGCGGGAACGAACAGCAACAACCGGATCTTCCACCTCGGCCCCCGAGCTAGCTGATTCAACCTGGGTTTTGTGCAGGCTTCAGGAGAACTGCGAGTCGCGGCCGCCGAGGTATTGCGGCGTGGAGCGGTTTCGCCAAATCCCTTGCGGGGCCTCTTAGGTCGGGTCGAGACCCAAGATGTCGAACAGGAGCCAGTCGACTGCCTCGACGAGGCCCTCGGCAGACAGGTGCAGGCCGTCGTCGCGCAGGCTCAACTCGCGGTCGCTTCCCACCTCGCCGATCCATCCCGGGAAATCGACCATCGTGACCGGAGCATCGGAGTCCGCGGCCACCGCGGCGACGAGCTGGTTCAACAACGCCACCCGTTCGGGGGTGTTCTGGGGGGTGATCGGCCGATTGTGGTCGGCGCCCTCCAGGAAATAGAGGTCCGCGCCCGTCGATGTCAGGAGTTCGATCGCGGCGCCGTACTCGCTGGCTGCGTAGGCATCGAATGCCGGTTCGCCGATGTTGGTCCACTCGTCGCCGGCCACGCCTGGGACCAGTCGATCGGTAATGTCCCAGGGACTCACATGAGTGATCACAATGTCGGGTGCGAACACCTCGACCACGGTGGTCCAGGAAACGACGTCCTCTTGTGAAACCGAATCCGGGTCCACCGGGACCGCCCAGTTGGAGCAGAGGTCGCCGACCGGGCCCTCAGAACCGTCGGGCACACGCTTGAGGCCGAACCTGACGGTGCCGCAACCGATATGGGCCTCGTCGAAGACGATCACCCCGGCATCCGGGTTCTCCAGCGTCCACTCGACGAGTGCGTCGCCGATCTGAGCCATCACCGAGTCGCCCACCGTCAGGATGCGCACCGGCCCGGAGTCGGGGTCCTCTTCCGGCGGTGCCTCATCAGGCTCAGATGTCGTTTCTTCGACCGGGACCGTGCTGCTCACGTCACCATCGGTCGAGTCGTGATCATCGGGTTGATCCGAGAGTTCCGGCTCGTCGATCTCTGCGACTGGAGTCGCAGGGTCTCGAGTCGCTGGGTCTTGAGTCGCTGAGTCCTGAGTCGCTGAGTCTTGAGTCGCCGAGTCCTCCTCAGTCGTCGCCGCCGCAGAGGGCACAAGGATCTGGCGGATCTCGGGCGGGCGACGGGTATGTGCCACCAACAGACCCGCAAGGATCACCGCCACCGCCGCAGCCCCGGCGAACGCTGCCACGAACGGCCTCAGTTCCTTGCGCGTGAAAGGCCAGCGCCGCTTCACGAACGGCTGCTCAATCAGATGGAACGAGAGCACCGAGACGATCAAGGTCAGACTCAGATGCAGAGCCAGCAACGACGCGCCCGTGAGTCGCTCGACCCCGAACAGGCTTCCCGCCCGCTCAGAGTCGACCAACAAGTAGATCGGCCAGTGGTACAGGTAGAGGCCATAGGATATCCGCCCCACATAACGAACCGGCGACCACGCAAAGAACCGGTAGAGCGGGCTCCACGGCGCCTCCTGGGACAGACCCAGAAGCGCCGCACCCGAAGCCACCGCGATCAACAGGAACCCGCCGTTCTCGAACATCCAGGCGTCTCGCTCACTGACCGTCAGAACCGCCCAGAGATGGAACGCCGTCGCCGGATAGGCGATCAGGGCCAGCACCCTGGCACCCCGGTCAGTGCGGGCACGGCCGTACAGATGGACCGCCAGCGCCATGGCGATGCCCACGAACAGCGCCTGGGCACGAGTGTCGGTCCCGTAGTAGGCCCTCGACGGATCCTCCCCCACAACATGCACCCGGCTCATCCACCAGGCCGAACCGAGCGCGCCCAGCACCGACACGGCCAGCAGGACCTCCCGTCCCCGGCGTCCACCCCAGCGCAGACCGGCGATCAGGAACAGCGGCGCGAAGAGATAGAACTGCTCCTCGATCGAGAACGACCAGACATGCTTGAGGGGTGAGGGCGTGAGGAACTGCTCGAAGTACGAGACCCCTGCCACGATCTCATGCCAGTTGGCGCAGTATGCGAGCGCAGAGACGATCGCGCCGGTCCAGCGGTCGATCAGGTCCGGGTCGCCCACCACCGCGAGGTAGACCGAAAGGAAGCCGAGCGCCAGGAAGAGCGCCGGGAAGAGTCGCCTGACCCTGCGACCCGCATAGGCGACCAGGTCGATGCGGCCGTTCCCGTCCCACTCCCGCAGGGCGATGCTGACGATCAGGTAACTCGACAGCACGAAGAACAGGTCGAGGCTCAAGATGCCCCCGGGGACGATGGCCGGACCGCCCTGGACGCTCTCGGGTCGGGCGTGATACAGCAGCGGTCCGAGCACGACCCAGAACCCGCGCATCCCGTCGAACGTAGGGATGTAACCGAGCTTGGGGCTGGAGGCCTGCTCGGTCACGGTCGCGCCCACGCCGGGCGACGACCGCTCGTGTCGTGGCTGCCCGGCTCAGAGACGATCCGCTCACTGGCAGCCGTAACCTTCGCTCCCATGCCGTCCTTCCTTGATCTTCGTGGCCGCTGGACCCGCGAAGATCGGGAAATCCTACGCCTCGCGGTTCCGGCGTTGGCAGCTCTGGTCGCCGAACCGCTCTATATTCTGGCCGATACCGCCGTGGTCGGCCGCCTCGGGACGCCACAGCTCGGCGGCCTCGCCGTTGCCTCGTCGCTGCTGCTGATCGGATACTCGGTCTTCATCTTCCTGGCCTACGGCACCACCGCGACCGTGGCGAGGCTGCTCGGGGCGCAAGAACTGCGCCGCGCCGCGCACCATGCAGTGCAGAGCCTCTGGCTGGCGACGCTCATCGGGATCTTGCTCGCAGGTGTCGGCTGGGCATTGCGCCACGACCTCATCTCGCTGCTGGGCGGTGAGGACGACGTCGCCGGCCATGCCGAGGTCTACTTCCGGATCTCACTGCTGGGCGTGCCAGCCATGCTCATCACGCTCGCCGGGGTCGGGTACCTGCGAGGCCTGCAGGACACGAGACGACCGCTCTATGTGGCTCTGGGCACCGCGGGCCTCAACCTCGTCGTCGAACTGGTGCTGATATTCGGCTTCGACCAGGGGATCGGCGCGTCGGCCCTATCGACGGTCATCGCCCAATGGGTCGGCGCCGGCGTGTTCGTCACCTGGATCCGCAACGCCGTGAAGGCGCACGGGGTCGACCTGCGACCCGACCTCAGGGTTATCACCGGAGTCGCCCGCGACGGAGTCGACCTGTTCATCCGCACCGCTGCGTTGCGGGGCAGCCTCATCGTCACGCTGGCGGTGGCCGCGCGGATCGGCACCGCCGACCTCGCCGCCCATCAGATCGCCTTCGAGATCTGGAATCTCCTGGCCCTGACCCTCGATTCGGTCGCGATCGCCGCCCAAGCCATGATCGGCATGACCCTGGGCAGCGGCGATGCCGCCCGGGCGCGGGCGCTGGGGCGAAGAATGATCCAGTGGGGGTTCTGGTGCGGTGTCGGCCTCGGCGCGATCGTCGGGCTGCTGTCGCCGGTGCTGGGTCACATCTTCAGCGAAGACGCCGCGGTTGTGAGCCTCACCGCTTTCCTGCTGATCCATGTGGCGGTGCAACAACCGGTAGCGGGCGTGGTCTTCGCGCTCGACGGCATCCTCATCGGTGCCGGCAATCTCCGCTTCCTGGCGGTGACCATGTGGATCGCCGCGGTGGTGCTGGTCGCTGGAGCGCTCGCAGTGTTGGCGACCGGCGCGGGCATCGGCTGGCTCTGGTTGTGCCTGAGCGCATGGCTCACGTCGCGTGCGGTCATGCTCCTGGCCCGTTTCCGCACCCCCAAATGGCAGGTTACGGGCACTCTCTAACGTTCTGGCGGTGCCATGCATCGGAAACCGATGCATGGCACCGCCAGAACGGTGTTGTGGACCTTAAACGGACTTCTGGGCCAGGAGTTGGGCGACCGCTCTGCCGTCGGCCTGCCCGCGGGTGGCCTTCATTATCTGGCCGGTGAAGAACCCCTGCATCTTCTTGCGATCCACTTCGTCGCCACCGCGCAGTCGTGACCACTCAGCGGGATTGACGACGATCAACTCGTCGAGCAGCGACTCGAGCTCGGTGCTGTCCATTGCTTCGAACCCTCTGCGCGCCGCGTGGTCGGCAGGGTCGCCACCCTGTTCGACGAGGTCTCCGAGGACGACCTTGGCTTGGCTGGCCGACAGCTCCCCGTTCGATTCCATCTTGATCAGGGCCGCGAAGGACTCGGTGTCGACGGCAGACCAGTCATCGACAGCGAGGTCGTTGACCAGTCGAGTCACCACCTTGGCAGCGTCTGCGCCGGAGGCGGCCGCAGCCATGGCCAAAGAGTCCTGGCCTCGCTCAACGAGCAGGCGCGCCGCATCGGCGTCAGCTCCCGTCGCTTCGCGCAGAGCGGCGCGGCGGGCCGCGGGCAGCGTCGGTAGCGCCTCGTCGATCGCCGCGATCACGGCCGGCGTGGGCTCGAGCGGCACCAGGTCCGGTTCCTGAAAGTACCGGTAGTCCTCGGCATCCTCTTTGGAACGGCCGGGTGTCGTGCGACCGGCCGCTTCATCCCAGTGGCGTGTCTGCTGCTGTGGTCCGCTGCCGGTGGTCCAGAGATCGACATGGCGCAGCGCCTCGTGCTCGATGGCACGCCCCAGCGACCGCAGCGAGTTGATGTTCTTGATCTCGCAGCGGGTTCGCAACTCCGACGATCCGTGCGGGCGCACCGACACGTTGGCGTCGACCCGGATCGAGCCCTCCTCCATCCGCGCGTCGGAGACCTCGGTGGCGGCCACGATTGCTCTCAGTTCCTCGACATAGTTGCGGGCGTGCTCGATCGTTCGTATGTCGGGCCTGCTGACGATCTCGATCAGTGGCACACCGGCCCGGTTGTAGTCAACGAGTGAGTACACGGCCTCGTTGATCCGTCCTCCGCCGCCGACGTGGACCGACTTGCCGGTGTCCTCCTCGATGTGCGCCCGTTCGATGCCGACAACGAACCCGTCGGCCAGCTCCAGGCGGCCGTCGGTGTTGGTCGGCTGGTCGTACTGCGTGGTCTGGAAGTCCTTGGGCATGTCGGGATAGAAGTAGTTCTTGCGGGCCATGACAGACCGGTTCACGTCGCAACCCAGAGCCCGGCCCAGGATCATCGCCAGTTCCACGGCCCGTTCGTTCATCACCGGCAGGGAACCCGGCAACCCCAGACAGGTCGGGCAGACATTGGTGTTGGGCTGCGCGCCGAACTGGTTGGCACACCCGCAGAACAGCTTCGTGGCCGTGTCGAGCTCCACATGGACCTCGAGCCCCACGACCAGCTCCCAGCCCGGTGGAAGGGCCGGTTCCACCGGCGTGTCAGCGGTCGCGCAAGGCACCAGTCCGCTCATGCGGCAGCCTCCAGAACGGCGGCCACCCGGAAGGTCTGCGCATCGTGGGAGGCCGGGGCGAGAACCTGGACACCGACCGGCATGCCGTCGTCACCCACGCCGAACGGAACCGAGATCGCGGGATGGCCGGTGAGGTTGGAGGGGATCGTGCAGACGTCGTTGACGTACATGGTCAGCGGGTCCTGCGTGCGTGCCCCCAGTTCGAAAGCGGTGGTCGGAGTGGTGGGCGTGACCAGCACATCGAATCTCTCATAGACCCGGGCGAAGTCTTCGAGCATCATTGTGCGGACCTTCAGGGCCTTGCCGTAGAAAGCGTCGCAGTAACCCGCCGACAGTGCGTAGGTTCCGAGCATGATCCGGCGCTTGACCTCGGTACCGAAACCGGCCGTGCGAGTCGCCGTGGTCATCTCCGCAGTGGTAGCACCGTCGACCCGCAGGCCGTAGCGGATGCCGTCGTAACGGGCCAGGTTGCTCGACGCCTCCGCAGGCATCACCAGGTAGTAGGCGCTCAGCCCCAGGGTCGATGACGGAACCGAGACCTCGTCGACCACAGCGCCGGCCGCGGCGAGAGCCTCCACCGCTTCTGCAGTGCGCGCCAACACGTCGGCGGCCAACCCCGGCACTCCCCCAGAGCCCCCTGCGAGCTCTTTCACCACGCCGACGCGCAGACCGTCAACGCCCGCCTCGAGCACGGCTTGCGCGGTCGGCTCGAAGTCGCGGATCGATGTCGAGTCGAGCGGGTCGTGACCGGCGATCACGTCGAAGAGGGCCGCGGCGTCGGCCACATTGGCTGCGAAGGGCCCGACCTGGTCCAGCGACGAAGCCAGCGCGACCAGTCCGTAGCGGCTGACAACGCCGTAGGTCGGCTTCATCCCGACGACACCGCAGAACGCCGCCGGTTGGCGTATCGACCCTCCGGTGTCTGATCCGATACCCAGGGGTGTGAATCCCGCAGCGACCGAGGCGGCCGTGCCCCCGCTGGATCCTCCCGGCACTCGTGAGGGGTCGTGCGGGTTGCGGGTCGGACCGAACGCAGAGTGCTCGGTGGAGGAACCCATGGCGAACTCATCGAGGTTGGTCTTGCCGACGCTGACCGCACCCGCCTCGCGCAGCCGTGTCACGACCGTGGCGTCATAGGGAGGTCGCCAGCCCTCGAGGATCCTCGACGAACAGGTGGTCGGGATGCCGCGGGTACACATGTTGTCCTTGGTGGCCAACGGCACTCCCGCGAACCGGCCCACAGGCTCACCGGCCGACACTGCCGCATCAATCGCCGCCGCCTGGGCGCGGGCACCCTCGGCAGTGACCAGGTTGTAGGCGTTGAGTCCCGGATCCCGCGCTTCGATGAGAGTGAGATGCTCCTCGACCACATCGAGCGCCGAGCGTTCCCCGGATCTGACCGCCGCGGCGATCTCCAAGGCGCTCACGTTCGTTCGCCCAGCACCGGCGGGACCCGAAACTGCCCGTCCTGCACGTCTGGTGCGCAAGCCATCACTTCATCGCGCTCCAATGACTCCGAGACCTCATCGGCGCGCACCACGTTGCGCAGTGGCAGAGGATGCGAAGTCGGCTCCACGTCGGCCACTTCGAGGGCTTCAACGTCGGCCGCATGTTCGAGGATGGCACCGAGTTGCTGCGTGAACTGATCGATCTCGTCGTCGGCCAGATCAAGGCGCGCCAAGCGGGCTACATGGACCACCTCATCGCGGGTAATGCGTTCAACCACGGCCCTCAAGGATACGGGGCTCTTCGCGTTCGGGGTTGGAGTGAGCGAGGTGAGGGTCCGCACCGTCGGAGACCGGCTCGCGGCAGGGCTGGCTACATCAGCCCCAGGGCCAGGATCGAGCCCCAGGTCGGCATGGCGAATGCCAGCATGGTGAACACTATCGTGCGGGTCTGTTTAGCCAGCTGAAGTGCCATCGCGCCCTGCAATTCCTTGTGCTCGGCGCGAAGCATCTTGAACTCGGCAGACATCTCGGTTCGCAGCAGGTGCTCGCTGGCCTCGATGGCCGCCCTGTTGGCCTCGATGGCCGTCCTGTTGGCCTCGATGGCCGTCCTGTTGGCCTCGATGGCCGCCTTGTTGGCCTCGATGGCTGTCTTGTTGGCGTCGATGGCGTCTTTGAGGAGCAGAACGGCGTCTTTGAGGAGCGAAACGTCGTCTTTGAGGAGCGAAACGTCGTCTTTGAGGAGCGAAACGTCGTCTTTGAGGAGCAGAACGTCGCCTTTGAGGAGCAGAACGTCGTCTTTGGTGGCGAGGTCGTGCCAGTGGACGGCGGGCAGGCTCTCCATCAGAGTTCTCCCCTCCTCCACTCCCAGCATCTCGCACAGACGGTGCATTAGGGCCAAGCGCTGGCTTTCGCTGACCGGTCCACTCGCGGACATATTCAACCTCCTCAGAAATCAGGTGAAATCTTGAAATTCAAGGAGGACTGGTCCACGTCCTCGAGTGGTTCCCGAAACCTTACCGTACAACTCGTTGTAGCACAAACTTTTCTTGGCGGCGGCCAAAACAGTCCGCAGCGGATTCCTGGATTGCCCGGTGCAGCGGCCTGTTCGATCCGCACACGTTCTAGAGTAGCAACGGTGACCCATCAGTTCCTGAGCCCCGCCTGGATCGACGCGGTCAGACAGATCCGTCACGAACTCGACCCCGGCGATGCGCCGACTGGCGCGGTCGGCATGACTGACCTGGAGGTACGGGCCAATGTCACGATCGTCGATGCCCCGTTCGAGGCGCAGACCGTGCAACTGCACCTCGACACCAGCAGCGGCACGCCACTGTTTGACGAGGGGCATCTGAGCGGGGCCGACTTCATGATCGAGATGCCCTACTCGCTGGCCTATGAGATATTCGTCGAACGGGACCCGGCCGCGGTGATGCCCGTGCTGCTGGGCGGTCAGGTGAAGCTCACGGGCGATGCCTCGAAGCTGCTGATGCTGGCCGACTCGCTGCTGGCAGCCGAGACGACGCCGGGCGGTTCCGCTGACACTGCCGGGCGTCTCGGTTCGACGGCGCGCAGGATGACCGAGCAGATCGACGCCGTTACTCTCCAAGAATAGAACAGGCATCAGTCGACAATAGAACCGGGACCAGCCGACAATAGCGTCGGCGTCTCAGAGCCCCGTGGTGATGATGACCACCCTTGCTCCGTACTCCTCGACTGTGCCGCTGCGCGGCAGGGTCTCGAAAACCGGGAAGTCCGCGTCGCCCTGCACAGCCACCACGAACCCGAGGTTCTCGAGAATCTGCGATGCCTCGGTCACGCCGAGTTCGAGCACATCGGGCACTGGACGGGGGGCCGGGCCATCAGAGATCACGATCACCACGTCAGAATCGACGGGGAGAACCGCGCCCGGTGCGGGATCAAAAGCGATGACCCCGCCCTCGGGAACCAGATCGGAAAACTGCCGTTGCGGCGCGGTCACCGGTGCCAGCCGCAAGCTCCGCAACAACTCCTCGGCCTCTTCGAGGCTTCGACTCTCCGGGACCGGCGGTACAGTCCGGTCAGCCGGGCCCCCCGAGACACGCAGGTCGACATTGCTGTCGGGTTCGAGCTCGGTCACGCCCACGTCGACCAGCACTTCCAAGACGACATCTTCGGGCACGTCCTCGCTGTCGACGACCTCGATGTCGCCCACGCCCAAACGGCTCGCCTCGAGCTGTGCCTGCGCCTCCAAGAGGGTGAGGTTCATCAAGTCGGGCACGGGCACCAACACCTCCCCCAAAGAGACGTCGAACCGCAGCGTGTCCCCCTCAGCAAGTTCGACTCCAGCCTCGGGTTCGGTGGCCACCACCTCGTCGGCGACCGTGCCGTCTAGGCGCACATCGGCGATCTCCAACAACCACCCGAAGTCTGCGACCGCGGTCTGCGCGTCAGGGAAACTCGTTCCCACCAGGCTGGGAACCGTGTGGGTGACCGGCTGACTCTGGCGCCACAGCACAGCACCACCAACGACCGCGGTGCCGAGCACGAGCAGAGCCAAGATCAGTGCGAACCAACGGGCCTTCGAGCCGTCCGTCACAGCTTGCGGCGCATCGTCGCCGCTCACAGCTCCGCCCGCAGGCACCGCGGTGGTGCCGCGGCCGGGAGTCGGATCTCGGTGACCGACGCCGGGCAGAGGACTCTGGTCAGACACCGCGGACAGTTGTTCAAGCTGCTCAGTGGAAGCCTGCAGCCGGGTCTGATCGGCTGCGAGGGGATCCGGATCGAACGACGGCGGGGCCAGCGGAAGCGGATCAGGACGGGGCATTCCGTTGGCGGCGATCGTCAGTTCCGTCACCAACTGCGAGGCGCTGGGACGTTCGCTGGGGTCGAGCGCTCCGGCCCGCCGCACGATGCCCTGGATCGGGCCGAGAGCCGGATGGGGTTCGAGCCGCTTCTCGGCACGCGCCACCAACGTGGCGATCGTGGTGTCGGCCACGAACGGAAGCTCTCCGCTGACCGCCTCGTTGATGATCAGGGCCAACGAGTAGACGTCGGAGGCCGGCCCGAGGCGTTCTCCTCTCGCCTGTTCGGGAGCGGCATAGCGCACCGTGCCCACCACGGACTGGGACGGTTCCGTCCAACCGGCTTCGGCCAGAGCCCGAGCCAGACCGAAATCAGCGATGCGCAGCCGTCTGTCGGAACCGAACAGCAGGTTCGCGGGTTTGACGTCGCGGTGGACGAGCCCCTGCGTGTGGGCATAGTCGAGCCCTCTGGCCGCTTCCAACGCGACAAGCAGCCCTTGGCTGGGACTCAACACGCCGACCGTGTCGAGGAGGGAGCGCAGACTCCCGCCCGCCAGGTACTCGCTGACCAGGAAGGGCACCTCGTCCTGGCCCCAGTCGTAGACGCCGAGGACATTGGGGTGGTTGAGCGACGCTGCCGCCTGTGCCTCCGCCTGGAACCGTCGCAGGAACGCTGCGTCCTGGGCCAATGCCTCATGCAGGACCTTCACCGCTACCCGGCGACGCAGGACCACATCATCGGCGACATACACCCGCGCCGACGCGCCGGTGCCGATGGGGGCCACCACGCGGTAACGATCACCCAGCACACGACCGACATCAGCGCTGGGATCAAACGGGAACATCCGCACCAAAATACCCCCGCCAACCACCGTTTCAGCGGCTCTGACTGGCGCCGGATCGGTGGGCGGGCGCTGCGATCTGGCAGACTTCGTACTGTGCTCCGCAAACAGCAGTCTATTTTCGGGATCCTCATCGCCGCGGGCATCGCCCTGATCGTCGTCGCCGCGATCATCAACAACGACGACCAGCCGGATCTGGCTCTGTCGATCCCCGGAGTGGAGGGCCTGATCCCCGAACGCGACGACGAAGTGCTGCAGCAACAACGTGTGGGTATCGATCTTGACCCCGAGTACCGCCTGGTGGAGATGACGATCTCGGCCGATGCCCGGTGTGCCCGTCCGGTGGTGGTCACCGAGCATGTCCGCCGGGTCGAGGGGCTTCAACAGTTCATCTACCAGCCCGCGGCCGGTCGGCCGGTGGAAGCGCTCGCGCCGGACCAGAACTGTGTGGTCGCCACGATCGAGAGGATCTCACTGCCGGGACGCTTGACCGAAGTCGAGTGGGTCTTCACCGTCAGCTGAGCCGCCCCGTCGCCGTTGCTCGACCCGCCGCCGCCAACCTGTCTCACCAGGGATAACGTCGGTGGTGGTCGCACCTAGCTCCAGGAACCCTCGCGGCGTTGCCGGCCGAGTTCTGAGGCCAACAGCGGGCCGGGGTCGCGCCAACCGTCGGGTTTGAGGATCTTCCCGTCGCTGCGCCGGACGACCCGGCCTTCGACGACCTTCGCCATGTTGGCGCCGTGCACGATCTCGAAGACACGGTCGAGGTTCATGCCGTGACGCACCGCCGTGTCGCAGATGTAGTAGATGGCATCGACAAGTGCGTCCGCCTGCTCGACGATGTCGGTCGCCTCCCGCAACTCGTCGAGTTCGTCGTTGACCATCTCCGCGATGAACTCGACAGCCTCGACGCTCATGAGCCGCGGGATTGAGGGCAGGCTGCCGTCGTTGCAGGCATCGCTGAACTCCTTGACAGCGGTCGTGTAGGTCATGTGGGTCCTTTGGGTCCATTTTCTGGCAGTTCACCGTGGCGGTCCGCCGTGGCAGTCCGCCCTGGCAGTTCACCGGTCTTGAGCAGTTCGACGAAGGCCGCCTCGTCGATCACGGGTATCTCCAGCGCTTCAGCCTTGTTGACCTTGGATGCCCCGGGGTCGGTACCGATGACGAGGGCCAAGGTCGACTTCGACACGCTTGCCGGAGACTTGCCGCCGCGGGCGAGGATCGCTTCGGTGGCGCCGTCGCGGCTGTAGCCCGCGAGTGTGCCGCTCACGACCACCGAGACACCTTCGAGGGTCTGTTCTGCCTTTAAGCCGCTCGCCTCGGCCTCCATGGTGAGACCGGCGTCGGCGAGGCGACCGATGAGTGCCCGCGCCCGCGGATCTGCGAACCAGCCGTGGACGGCCTCTGCGATCACCGGTCCGAATCCCTCGACTGCGGCGAGGTCCTCGACGCTGGCGTCCATGATCCGCTCCATGGTCCGAAACGACGACGCCAACAACGCCGCGTTGACCTGTCCCACTTCGGGAATCCGCAGACCGAAGATCAGATTGCCGAGCGGGCGGCTCTTGGAATGCTCTATGGCGGCTCTCAAGTTGTTGACCGACTTCTCCTGGAAGCCGGGCATCTCCAGGACCTTGTCGAAATCGAGCCGGTAAAGGTCGCTGACATCGCCGATCAAACCGGCTGACACGAACCGGTCGACGTTCTTCTCGCCGAGGAACTCGATGTCCATTGCGGTACGGCCCGCGAAATGCTCGATACGCCCGCGGATCTGCCGGGGGCAACCGAAGTTGACGCAGTTGGTGGCCGCGGCGCCCTCGTTGCGCACCAACCGGTGATGACAGACGGGGCAGTCCACAGGGAACTGCCAGCGCGCAGCGTCTGCGGGCCGTTCGGAGAGCACCGGGCCGACGACCTCGGGGATCACGTCGCCTGCCCGTCTCACGATCACCGTGTCGCCGGGGCGCACGTCCTTGGCGGCGACCTGATCCTCGTTGTGCAGGGTCGCGGTGGCGACCGTGACCCCGCCGACGAACACGGGCTCGAGTATGGCGAACGGTGTGGCCTGCCCCGAAGGCCCTATCGAAACCTCGATGTCAACAAGTCTGGTGGTGCACTCCTCGGGGGGCAGCTTGTAGGCGATCGCCCAACGCGGCGCTTTGGCGTCGGCGCCCAACTCGGCCTGCAGGGCGAGATCGTCGACCTTGACCACCACCCCGTCGAACTCGTAGTCGAGGTCGTGGCGCATGTTGGCGAGCTCCTCGACGCATGCCTCCACCTCGTGCATCGTCGTGGGCGTGCGGGTGTGCTCGTTGACCGGGACCCCGAGCGATCCCAGCCACTCCAGCGACTCCGAGTGTGTGCGCAGTTCGGGGCCGCCTTCAACGAGGCTGAGCTGGTAGCAGAAGAACGAGAGGTCTCGACCGGCGGTGACCTCTGCTGATATCTGACGGAGCGAACCCGCCGCGGTGTTGCGAGGATTGACATAGAGCTTCGGCTCCTTGCCGGCTGCTTGCGCCTCTGCGACCTGCAGATCGTTGAACGTCTTGAAGCTCGACAGCTTCATGTAGACCTCACCGCGCACTTCAAGCACCGGGGGCGCACCGACGATCCGCTCCGGAATGTCGCTGATGGTGCGCACGTTGTGGGTCACGTCCTCGCCGACCCTGCCGTCGCCGCGGGTTGCGCCCTGCACCAGGGCGCCGTCCTGGTAGCGCAGGGAGATCGCCAATCCGTCGAGTTTCAGCTCGACCGCGAACCGCTCGGGCGCCCGCCCTTCGAGGCGCCGCTGCATCCGCGCCTGCCAGCCCTGCAGTTCGCCGATGTCGAAGGCGTTGTGCAACGACATCATCGCCAGGGTGTGGGTGACGGGTGAGAAGGCCGCATTCGGCGCTGCACCGACCCGCTGCGTAGGCGAGGTCTCCGCAGCCAGTTCGGGGTGAGCCTCCTCGAGGTCTGCCAGTTCGCGCAGGAGCTGGTCATAGTCGGCATCGGGAATCTCCGGGTCGTCACGCTCGTAGTAGGCCGCGGCGTGACCGGCGATGGCTGCGCGCAGTTCGGCAACCCGCTCTGCGGGGTACGTCGAGCCGGAATCAGGGTCAGCAGCGGGGTCCGAGGCCATCGAGTGCTGACATTAGCAATCGCATGAGACATCGCATGAGCGATACACCCCGAGTCCGCTGGCCGTTGCCCATTGTAGAGACACTGTTCGCTCACCGCGCATGAGGCATGCGCACCGACCTCGCCGGCCGGTGCCTAATGTAGATCCGTGCTCCGACGCCTTCGCTCTGCCAGCTCCTCACAGCGATTGTGCTGGTTGGCGACCGGGCTTTGGATCGTGCAACCGTTCCTGTCGGGTGCTTTGCTCAACGACGCCCTGCAGGGTGCTTCGGACTCCTTTGGCGACTCAGTCAAGCTGGCGAGTTGGCTGCTCTGGTTGGGAATCCTGGTTTCGCTGATGGCGCGCCTGCCCGTGACCCTTGCGGTGGCCCGTATCGGGGTCGCCGGTTCGCTGCCGGTTGCGGTGTGGGCCGCGATCGAGGCGCCTCAGACCAGCGCAGCGATTCTCGGGACCGGTGGCAGCCTCGCCGCGACCGCCGCGGTGCTGGCTCCAGGAGTTGCCGACTGTTTCATCGACGGTGCCAGCTACGGCGACGAACGGCGATTCGCTCTGCGTGCGCCAGGGCTGGTGTTGATCACCCTCGTCGTGCCAGCGTGGGCGGTCGTGGTCGTCGGTTCGACTGCGGGGCCGATCCTGCTGGCCGATCAGCGGTGGTTGACAGGTGCGATTGTCACCGTCGTCGGGTTTCCGCCCGCGGGGCTGGCTTTCAATGCTCTGTACAGGCTGACCGACCGGTTTATCGTCATGGTACCCAACGGACTGGTCCTTCATGATCGGACGGTCCTGCGCGAACCCGTGCTGTTCGCCCGCAACCAGATCGTCGGTCTGGCTCCCGCCCGAGCCGACACGAGCGCGACCGATCTCACCGCTTCGGCCCTCGGTCTGGCACTCGAGTTGAACTTGAGCTCGGCGGTGACTCTGCCGTTGGTCACTGGCCCCAAGAGCACCCGCGAGTGCAGCGTCGAGTCCCTGCTGATCTCTCCGTCCCGCCCGGCCGATGTGATGCGCACCGCGGAGCAACGGGGCATCAGCCTCGCCTGAAACCTGTCGTGAATTCAATCAGATCGGCACCCCACTATGGTTGGCCGTTCACGGGCCCCGTTGGCCCCCGTAGCTCAGTGGATAGAGCGTCGGTTTCCTAAACCGTGCGTCGCAGGTTCGATTCCTGCCGGGGGCGCTACGGGCGTCGTTCGACGCCCCCACCCCACTGACTCCACCGTCAAGAGCGAAGCGCCGGTTGTTGTCGCGAATAGCTTTGCCTGTTTGATTTTTCTTACGCCGCACGCCGGTCTGAGTGACCCGACGACCCAGTCCTGTGCTGCGGTCGTGAAACTGCTTTGGGCCGTTGGGCGATGCTAAAGTCGAGGCCATGTCGGTGCCGGGGTCACTGTCTGGCCGTCGGGTGCTGCTTCGGCCCCTTGAAGTGAACGACTTCGGTGCCTGGCAGGAGGTGCGTCGCCGCAACCGGGACTGGCTGACCCGATGGGAACCGCAGCGGCTCAGCGGGGCACCGGACGTCGTCGAGGACCGCACAGCCTTCGCCAATCGCTGCTCGGCACGCCGCCGTGAACGGCAGCGGGGCTCCGGCCACAGCTTCGGGATCTTCGTCGATGGCGCGTTCGCCGGTGAGATCAACCTCAACTCGATCCAACGGGGCCCCTTCCAGTCCTGTTACGTCGGGTACTGGATCGACGAGGCCCTCGCTGGCAACGCTTACATGCCCGAGGCGCTGGTCGTGCTTGCCCGCTTCGCCTTCGAGGAGTTGCGCCTGCACCGGATCCAGGTGTCGATCGTGCCGCGGAACTCGGCGAGTCGCCGGGTCGTCGAGAAACTGAGACTGCGTGACGAGGGAACAGCGGTCAGGTACCTGGAGATCAACGGAGTCTGGGAGGACCATGTTCGCTACGGGTTCACCGTCGAGGAATGGAAAGAGTGCTCCGAGGATCTAGTCGCGGAGTGGATCGCCGGGCGCCGCTAGCTCGGATTGCGGTCGGTCGGCTTGGGCGGGTGGGTGTTCGGGGCGAGCGGCCCGGGCCACAGCAGGTTGTGCTGCCTGTGGACGGCAACCTTGGGCGCTTCGGTGCTGCGCGAGGTGCGGGCGAGCGGATGCGGGTGAGGCGGTTCGCGTCGTATCAGCCCGGTCTTCTCGTCGGTCTCGATCTCAGCTTCGAACTCCACGAAGGCTCAGTCCTTGGAGCTGATCTGCTTCTGAAGGCTCTCGACGAGGTTCCGAAAGGCCGGTTCGCCCATCGACCAGAGCTGGGGGTGGAGTTCGTGTTCGACGGACTGGTTCGACTCGCTGATGGTGTCGAGCGTCAGGATCGTGGCTTTGGTCCGAGCCGTCAGATCCTTGGGTTGAGCCGCGGCGCGTGCTGCCAGCGTCAAGCATTCCGAAAGCAGTTCGTCGTCGGCGACGACCTTCCAGACGAGGCCGAGGTCAAGAGCCTGCTCGCTGCGCACGACCTCTCCGAACACGACCATCGCCAGCGCGGTCTGCCGGCTGGCGATGGAACGCAGACGCCAGGTGTGGCCGCCGCCGGGATGGAGCCCGATCTGCAGGAAGCGGGAATCGAAACGGGCTCTGTCGCGTGCCGCCACGACGATGTCGCAGGCCAGCACCAGGTTGAACCCGGCCCCGACCGCGGCGCCGTTGACCGCGGCGACAGTCGGCATCGGGCAGTGGGCGATGCGCAGGAACCCCTCGTAGATCTTCCGCATGCCGTCCGGCCCCTGATCGGCGAGGAGATCGTCGAGGTCTGCGCCGGCACAGAACGCCGGAGGCGTGCCGGTCACGACCACTGCGCCGATTCCGTCGTCTTCCTCCCACTCGTCGAGCGCGGCCGCGATCTCATCGTTCATGGCCAAGGTGATGGCGTTGCGCTTGGCGGGGTCGTTGAGCGTGAGCACCGCGACGCGGTCTTGAACCTCTGTAGTGACCAAGGGCATGGCACCTATTGTGGCACGCCGTCGGGCGGGTCCACGGGTCGGTCCACGATTGGGCACTGCGCTCCGCGGCCCTGCCGAGTGCGTCGATTGGGTACTGCGCTCCGCAGCTTTGCCGAGTGCGTCAAGTTGGGCGCTGCGCTCCGCAGCCTTGCCGAGTGCGTCGATTGGGCACTGCGCTCCGCGGCCCTGCCGAGTGCGTCGATTGGGTACTGCGCTCCGCAGCCTTGCCGAGTGCGTCAAGTTGTCGATGCGGCCGAGGTCCACCCGAGCGCTGCGGCTCCACTGCGCTGAGGAGCGGCTCAGCCTGCGACGACGCGCGACACCGGGCCCTCGAGCGACAAGGCGTAGAGTTCACCGTCGGCATCCTCGGCGAACGAGGCGAGCGATCCGCCGGGAACTGCGACACCGAAGTCTCGGAACACGACCTCGCCTGAAGAAATCTGCACGGCCCACAGGCGTGAGGTGCAGTAGTCGCCGAACAGGTACGACCCGACCAGTTCACTGATTGCTGCGCCTCGGTAGACGAATCCTCCTGTCACGCTGCAACCTTCGTCGCGTCCGTACTCCCACACGGGATCGACGTTGCCGGGCGGCTTGTCCCCGGTGAACGCGTGCAGCCCCTCGCGCAGACGCCAGCCGAGGTTGGCTCCGGTGCCTCCGCCGTTGGCGGCGAGCAGGACGGTCACCTCCTCGTAGAGGTTCTGGCCGACGTCCGCGATCCAGAGGTCGCCCGTCTCGCTGTCGAACGAGAAGCGCCAGGGATTGCGTACTCCTGTCAGGAAGACCTCCGGGGATCTTGGTGGCGCATCGACCTGGTCGTCGTCGGCGGTCGGGTCAGCGGCGAAGGGGTTGTCTGCCGGCACGGAGTAGGGTTCTGCCGCATCCGGTGTCGGAGTTATCCGCAGGATCGAGCCCAGCCAGGTGGCAGGATTCTGCCCGTGGTCGAACGGGTCGCCGCCGGAGCCCCCGTCGCCGAAGGCGATATAGAGTGCTCCGTCGGGGCCGATTGCCAGGTCGCCCCCGTTGTGGTTCCTGAACGGCTGGGTTTGGCGCAGGATCGTTCGGCGCTCTCCGCTCAGCGCGGTGCCCCCGCGCTTGAAGGCCTCGATTCGGGTGTTGCCGTCGAGGTCGGTGAAGTTGGCGTACAGCCAGCCGTCGGTTGCCGCGATGCCTAGCAAGCCTTGTTCACCTCCGGCGACGGTCTCAGCGGAGATGTCCAGGATCGTCTCGACCACTTCCCCCTGGGCCAGGTCGACACGCAGGACCTGTCCGCCCCTCTGCGCTATCCAGGCCAGTTCATCGCCGCTCGCTGCGACCATGTCGATCGGTTCATCGAGGGTGAGCACATGCTCCAGGGCGATGTTGGCCTCGCGAACGTCTCCATCGCGGTGCGGAGCTTGTGCCGGGGTGGCGGGCGGCGCGACCTCGCTGGTCCGGGTTGAGCCGCCGTCGGTGCCCGCGTCGTCGGTTGCAGCACTGTCGGTTGGCGCGCCGTCTGTTGAGCCGCCGTCGGGTGCCGTCTCGCCAGCGGCTGTCACCGCGGGCACGGTCGGCCTCGGCTCGGACAACTCTGTGTCCGCGGCACAGGCCCCGGCCAAAACCGCTGCAGCAGCGACCGCGGCGAGCCGCCAACGGACCCGGTTGCTCTTGAAGGTGCTTCGCACCGCCGCGTACACCCCTTGCTCGCTACCAGCCGGAGTCTTCGTTGTCCACTTCAAGATGGCGCTTGCCCACGTCGCAGTCGCTGAGCACCGGACACCAGCGGCAGACCGGTCCCGCCAAGAGGTTCGGTTCGCGTTCGGCACCCAGGACTTCGACGATCCTGGTTGTGCCGTCGACTAGGCGCGCCGCGGCCGCAAAGAGAACCCCGTCGGTGACATCCTCGGGCACGAAACTGCCCTGGTCGAGGTAGTAGGTGGCGATCCGCCGCGGGGGAGTGCCCAGGCGGATGGTCTCGATGAGGGCGTAGAAGCGCAGGTCTTCGAGGTGCTGGGGGGAGAATCCGCCGGTCTTGAGGTCGATCAGCACCTTTCCGGCCCGGTTGCCTTCGGCACGTCCCAGGCTGAGGTCGACCTTGCCGCTGAACACGAACTGATCGTGAACCTCATAGCGGAGCCGGCTCTCGGTGACGGGCCGCCAGCCGTGCTTCAGCGGCGGGAAGCACTCGAGGAACTTGACGACCCGGTCGTTGCTCTCGGCCCTCAACTCCGCCCGTTCGGCCTCGCTGATGGTCTGCAGCCAGTCGCCGAGGCGGTCGTCTGATTCGCTGAGACGGCCCAGAGCCTCGTCGACGAGCGCCAAGGGTTCCGGTTCACGGCGCCAGTGGATCGACAGTTCGATCGCCTTGTGTGAGACCGAGCCGCGGGCGAGGGCGACCGACCATTCGAATTGCGCCTCCTCGTCGGCCAGGTACTTTCGCTCGCAGCCCATCACCTGTCCGAGGGCATGTTTCGAGACCCAGATGGTGTCGTCGATCTTGTTGGCCCGCTCTACCAGGGGTGCCAGTCCCTCCTCGACAGCCGCCTTCAGTTCGGTGCGCAGGGCTGGGTCGAACACAGGCCGCTCGGCGCGGCTCGCCCCGAGGAGGGCGACGACTTCTTGTTGCGCCGGGTTCAACTCCACGGGAGTCTCCATGCCCCGCACTTTGGCACATCTCTGTGTCCAGCAGAGTGCGACCCGTCGAACTCTGTTCCTTGCCCCGCACTTTGGCATCTCTTCGGCATCTCGCCAGCTTCATGCGCTGGAGTCCCGTCCATGCCCCGCACTCCGGCATCTCTCGCTGTTGGAGCGTGACGTTGAGTGTCACACCGGTGTGTCAGCATCTGGGTCATGCAAGCCACGTCGCTCAAGTTCGCCGCAGCGGCCCGTACTCTGGGTCAAGCGGCGAGGCTGCGCGGGCTCGTCGTGCCGTGTTTCCGGTCACCGCCGGGTGTCGAGGGAGTGCAACGGACCATCAAGCGCCGCCGCGGCGTGCCGACGGTAGCGGTGCGTCTTCGCGGCCGGCCCTGGCCTGCGGTCGTGTCCGACATGATCGAGGGGATAGTTGTCGGCAACGGTCTCAGCGGTGCTCGGGCTGATCGGATACGGGCGGCGTTGTGGCTGGCCATCGACAGTTCTGCCGAGCGAGCGGCGACCGCGGCACCAGAAGTTGAGGACCAGAGCCGACAGTTGGTGGCAATCTGAAGCGTGGCGTTACCGTAAGGCTGTGCCCGGGTGGCGGAATCGGTAGACGCAGGGGGCTTAAACCCCCCGGCTCCTCTGGGAGCATGTGGGTTCAAGTCCCACCCCGGGCACCGTCTTTGCGTGCTCGGGCGACCCGAACGCCCCGACGGGTCGGCTGCATCCGAAAGAAGAGTCATGAGCATCTCTGAACAGTCCGTCGACATCGCCACCGGATGGACGCCTGATCCCGGTTCGTCGCTGTCGCTTCACGCCGATGCCTACACTCAGCAACGGTGGTTCGAGGCTGATGGAGGGCCGCGTGGCCTTGGTCACCGGCGGGCGCGGCGGCTGCCGATAGTTCAGGGTTTCCTAGTCGGTTTCTCCTCTTCGGCCCCTACCATAAACCTCATGGATCGCGACGTGAGCGACGACCTGTCCGACTCGGCGAACGCTGTGCCACCGTGTCCAGCATCCTCAACGGATTCGGCGGCGCTTGATCCCGCGCCGCCGCGACCGCCTGTCCCACCGCCACCGCCTCCGCCACCGCCCCGCAGTGCGTTGCGGTCGCCCCCGGGGCTGTCGGGTCCTGTGGTGGAGCAGTCCCAGTCAACGCTGCCACTGTCGACGCTGACACCGCCGTCGCCGCCACCACCGCCACCGCCTCCACCACCTTCGGGGGTGTCGTGGCTGCCTTCGAACCCTGATCGGACTCGTCGCACACCGCCACCACCCGCCGATCCGCCTCTGTCGGCCCTCCCGCCGCCTGTTCGGCCGGTTGCGGAGTCCGTTGGCACGCGTCGGGGTGCCTCGTTCTGGCTCAGAGGCATCTTTGTGCTGCTGACGGCATGCATGCTGGTCGTTGGTGGGTTTGTCGTCGGGCAGCTCTGGTCCGACGACTCGTCTGGGTCCTCGTCGTCTGCTGCAGACATTGCTTCTCAAGACAGCCTTGACGGAGGTGGGTCTTCGGTCGGTCTGACGCCGAGCACTGACACTGTGGACTCCTTCCTCGAGGTGGAGCCCTCCCCGGGGCCCTTGGCGACGTCGCTGGAGCCGGTGGCCGATGTTGCCGACGCGGTCAGTCCGTCGGTCGTGGTGATCGACAGTGACGAAGGTCAAGGCTCGGGTGTCGTCTGGGACGCTGAGAACGGCTACATCGTGACCAACAACCATGTGGTTGAACTCAGTACCAACGTAGACGTTGAGTTTCCCGATGGACAGACGGTGGTCGGGACCGTCATCGGCGGTGACCCCAGCCGGGACGTGGCAGTGGTGGGAGTCGATCCCGATGAAGTGAATTCGCTCGTTCAAGCGGTCTTCGCGCCGACCTCCGAAGTCAGGGTGGGACAGTTGGCCGTTGCCATCGGCGGCCCGTTCGGGCTGGACCAGACCGTTACCTCGGGGGTGGTCAGTGCGATCAACCGGGTACTTCCTCAGGGTGGTTCCGATCCGGCGAATCCCCATCCGGTAGAGATGATCCAGACCGACGCGCCGATCAACCCGGGCAACTCCGGCGGCGCTCTCGCCGACCGCTTCGGCCGCGTCATCGGCATCAACACTCAGATTCGGACTGCGGGCCCGAACTCGGGCAACGTCGGTGTCGGGTTCGCTATCCCCTCAGACACGATTGTGCTGATCGCCCGTCGCATCGTCAGCGGGGAGTCTCTCGATATAGGTTTTTTGGGGATCCAGGGCGAAACGCCCACAGACGGCTCCCCCGGTGCTCTGGTGACATCTGTCGTCGACGGTTCGCCCGCCGATGACAGCGGCCTCAAGGCCGGTGACCTCATCATTGCGGTCAACGGCAAGGAGATCACCTCGATGGAAGATCTGGCCGCCGAGATAAAGCTGTTCCGCCCGGATGAGCGCGTAGATGTCCTGTTGCTTCGCGACGGCATCCGATTGACGGTCCAGGCGATTCTCGCTGCCGCCTGAGCGACCGGGAGACCAGAGCCACGCCACTGTTTGGACCGAGCAGGTAGAATCCGGCGGCCATGCTGTTCGCGATCATCATTGCCGTCGCCGCGCTGACGATTGTCTGTTTCTCCGCCTATCTCATTCTCAG
>JAHQYN010000202.1 GCA_024421085.1 Acidimicrobiia bacterium | reverse complement strand
CTGAGGATGTCGACCTAATCGTCGTGGTGCCCGCCGCAAAGAAAGCAGCAGACCAGTGTCTGAAACGGATCACGGAGGTAGTCGGGGAAGCCCTAGGCGTCGAGGGTAAGGTTGACCCTTCAACCGCGACCACCGGACGCAAGCGGACGACCAGTTTCGAGTACCCTGCGAGTCAAGATTCGGGCGTGTTGCGCCGCGGCGTGGTTCTGGAACTCGGTGCTCGCGGCGGGACGCTGCCCGCAGAGTCGATGGTCATTCGTTCGTTGATCGCCGAGCACGCTGCAGAAATTGAGATCGAAGCGGACTTCATCGAGGCGGAAGGGTTCAAGGTCCGGGTTCTTCACCCGACGCGCACACTTGTCGAGAAATTGATGATTCTCCACCATGCAGCGGTGGAGGAAGTGAAGACCGAACGCGTACGGCTCGTCAGGCATTACTACGACGTGTGGTGCTTGTTGCGTGACGAAGCAACTGTGCGAGGCTTCAAAGACTGGCCGTGCGACGCGCTTGCTAAGGAGGTACAGGCCCATACCGAGTACGCAGGTCTTAGGACCACGCCGCGGCCTGCGGGCGGATTTGCTGCATCGCCAGCCTTCTCGGAGCGGACGCGAGCTGTGAGAAAAGCCTTCGAGCAAAACGTGTTGTCCCAACTCGTCTGGGGGCCGCCAGACGAGAAACCGTCCCTCGATGAGTGCTGCGACCTTGTCCAGGAGATGTCGGGTCGGCTGTAGCCTTCGCATCGACAGCTAAATGAACTACAATCGGCATGTCAGGGGGTATTGTCTAACGTTCCGTAGCTGGCTCGGGCTCTGCTGGCGTGACCCCCTTGGTTTGGTCCACCTGTTGTGTGAGTCCGTTGTCCAGTATTGCTGGATGGAAGGAGGATCACGGTTCTGGCGAAGCGCAGAAACCAACCAGAAAAAACTCTCATAACGAGTGGACCAAAAACGGGGTCCGGTCATCCCACCTGGTTCGGCGGATTCGACCGCATCCAGCAGGAACAGATATTCTCACATACGAGACGGAGCACGCTTCGGCAGCACGCGCCGAGTTGGCCGAGTGGGCGGAGTTGTGCCAAATCACGCCCGGGCAAGCATCGAACCGACTACGGGCCCTGACCACGAACAGGAAACTCCGCATGCCAGGCAACCGACGAACTGCCCGCTATGTCCTAGACGAGTAGTTCCAAGGGGCGGGGTGGTTCCCGTATGTGCCGCAGCGGCCCGGCTACAACACGCGTGGGCGAAGGTTCTGGGAGAGCGTCTTGGGCTTCATCTCTTGGCATCCTCAGGTCGATGACGGGCGCTGGGGAACCCGCCCGTAGCGATGGCTTGCAACACGTCGAACCGGTCTCGCGGGTTGCACTTCGCCCACCGTGATTCGCACTCGTCGAACTCGGCCAGGAACCCGAAACGCTGCCGGACGTCTCGTTCCCAACCTATCAGATCTATCGGATTAGTCAACTTGCCGATCGACTCCGGCGCAAAGTCAGCCTCCTTTCGCACGGTCAAGACATCCTCGGGATCAAGGGGTTTCTCGCCTCGCCCATCGTCCACCACGTCACCCCAGACCTTCAGCACCCAGAGGCGGCGCACAATCACTTCATCCAAGGGTCGGCGCGCGAACTGCGCGAGGTCGTACGCGTCGCGGCCCAACGCGACCCGGCGGTATCGAGCCAACTTCTCCGCGCACGCCTCGGCCTCAGCGATCACCGGCAGCAGAGGCAACTCGATGTCATAGGACCTGTGAATCGGCAGGTGTACGAACGTCATGCGCTCAACAGCGCGAACCAAAGGCCGGCGCGCGAACTCAACCGAAGCTACGAGGTCTGGCTCGCCAAGGTCGGGATGACGCACTCTCAGGTCCCAGTGGCGGCCATCGCCGCGGGTCGACTCGAGCGTGAATTGAAACCCCGACACCGACGCGCCATCAATGGACTCGCAGACTGCCAGAACAGTGTCCTCGGAGGGTGCGACGAAGTCTAGGTCGGTTGAGAAGCGTCCGGAGCCACCGAGTCGGCATTTTCGCAGCGAAGTCCCGCCCTTGAAGGCAAGTGCGTCTCCGTCGAAATGGCCGAGTTCATCGAGGAGCCAAAGCAGGTGGTCTTGGGCAACGTCGAGCAGGGCTGCCCCATAGGTGTCCTTGCGGCCCGCACCATGAAGCACAACGAGCGCACGCGTCAACGACGCCATCGTCAGCTCTTCCCAAGCCGATCTTGGAGTGGGGCGATGAGGCGGTCATTGATGCCGAACTCGTTTGACCAGACGCTCGTGGGCCCGTCGCCGAGCCGCGCGGCCGGCATCTCGGGTGACGGGCGCCTTGCCATGAACTCCTTAGCCTTCTCGGACATCCGTCCTCGGTCCAACAAGTACGCCGCTCGCTGCCAAGCAGACGCTGAGAAGCCGTCCATCAACTCCACGACGCGGTCAACGCAGCAGTCGACGGCAAGCGATTCCAACCGCGGGATCAGATCAGCCCAAGCGCAAAAAGACCCGGGCCGCGCCGCTATTTGGATCAGGAGCGCTTCGGGCCCGAGGCCTGGGAGCCCACCAGCCCATCGTGTCAAGTCAAGGCCCTTGGCAAGAAGCAACCGCGTGTTTGGCCCAAGCCTTGGTGCAAGCGCTTCTGTCCAACCAAGCCGCACGACGCGGAAGTGGGAACGCAGCCCGTGGGGCAGCCTGGCACCGGCGGGTACCCAGATCGAGACTGCGCCGGTAAACCGACGGGGCAGATAGCCCAAGTGCCACGCCGCAGCCTCCCCGGCCAATGCGAAGGTCGCGTCGTCACGAAGCCGCCAGCCACGCAAGTCCAGATACGGATCGACCACCTCAACTTCACCTGCAGGGACAAACGACCAGAGCCCCTTGAGGTGAAGCCTACCGAGCCAACCCAACTGCTGAAGATCACTCGCGACGCGGTCAACCGAGCGCTGTTTCCCCGTACGCGCGATGTAGTCGGCGAGCATGCCCCGCGACACAACAGGAGGGCGATCGCGCGAGAGCGCGGCGATAATTCCGGCTGCCCAACCCGGCACCGATCGATCCGCACGCACCTCGCTCATGGCTACCCCTCCGACACGCTGTCTTAACTTCAGTCCCGAATCATACCCCCTGTGTCGGAGTTCCGGGCCAGAACTTAAAAGGCTCTTCGCGTTTGAGATCGGAGCCGGTGGGGCTATCAGCTCGCCGACGGTGGGCGGGGAAGTGCGTAACGGGCGGCACCACCGAAGTTAGAGTAGTTGCGTTTCAGTATTGCTTCCCGACAGAATATCGCTACACTTTACTTTCATGGAGTGTTCTGTGGCTTCAGCGATCAGTGCTGCCGTAGCGGCATTGCCGGAGCGATCCTTCGTGCGAAGAAGTGACTTCGACGCGCCGCGAGGGCCAGTACACACGGCATTATCAAGACTCTGCACAGC
>JAHQYN010000043.1 GCA_024421085.1 Acidimicrobiia bacterium | reverse complement strand
AGGCGGGTTCGCTGGGCGGTGAGGGTTCGGCCGGCGGCCCAACCGTTGGCCTCCAGGGCCTTGAGGATGCCCACCAGGTTGCGGTCGCGGATGCGTTCGAGTTCACGGGGTGTGTACTGGCCGGACTGGGCGTCGGACTGAGCAACCAGGGTGGCGACCAGGTCGCCGCTGAGGTCGGGCACGTCTGTCAGCTTGCTCCACGGAAGCGCCAGGGTCGGACCGAACTGCCCGATGAAGTGGGCAAAACCGCCCTCTCCCCCGGCAGCCCGATACGTCTCGAAAAGCCCCATCTGAGCCCAGCGCAGACCGAAACCGTAACGGATCGCGTCGTCGATCTCCCCAGTAGTGGCGACACCGTCGTTGACGAGCCACAACGCCTCCCGCCAAACCGCTTCAAGCAGGCGGTCCGCAATGAAAGCATCGATCTCGACTCGGACATGCAACGGCTTCATCGAGACCGACGAATAGGTCTCCATCGCCACAGCGACCGCCGAGCGTGTACCGCCGACCATTCGTGTTACAGTATTGTAACAACGCAGGTATGCTACAATACTGTAACAAGCAGACTTGGAGGTTTCCCATGCCTGAGTTCTTTCTGCCGTTCAACACAGTGAAGGGTCTCGGCGACGAGCTTCGCAGGCTGCGCATGGATGCCGCGCTCACCCAGTCCGAACTCGCCAGCAAGGCCGGCGTGTCGAGGCGCTGGGTCGGCAACGCCGAAAAGGGACATGTGGGAGGCGAGATCGGCAAACTGATGATGGTGGTCAGGGCGCTCGGCGTGAAGCTCGCATTCGAGCGCGACCCCTGGGCGGAGTGATCGGTGCTACAGGAGCCAATCACCGTAGCCATGCACGGCGAAGTCGCGGCGACGATCACGCCTGACGGCACCGGCGGCGGCGCGCTCCGATACGACGGAGATTACCGCTCCAACCGTGACGCGGTTCCGCTGTCGCTCTCGCTGCCCATGAACGTGCAGGACCATAGCCCAGAGTCCACAGCTTCGTGGATCAGCGGGCTGCTGCCCGACAACCCGCGTGTGCTGGAACGGTGGTACGCCAATGAGGGTGTTTCGCCCCCCACACCACTAGGACTGCTCAGCACCCGAGTCGGGCGAGACTGCGCTGGTGCAGTCCAATTTGTGCCTGAGAGCGCCGAGACGGAGATGCTCGGGCGCAGCGGTTCGTTGAAGAGGCTGAGCGAATCTGACGTGGCGCAAGAGGTGCGTGCCATGTCCGCCGATCTGTCCTACTGGCTGCCCGACGCCGAGGAGCCATATTTCAGCCTGGGCGGCTACCAGGCTAAGACCGCACTCCATCTTCTTGATGATGGGACATGGGCGCGCCCATCAGGTAGCACACCGACCACACACATTCTCAAGCCGTCGCCTGCAACGCAACCTGAGATGGCTGTAGTTGAACATGTCTGTCTAGACATAGCCAGGCGGCTTGGGTTGGCCGCGGCGGGTTCAGCGCTGCTGACCTACGGCGACGTGAAGGTCTGCGTTATTGAGAGGTACGACAGGCGACGCGGCGCCGGAGGCTGGGAGCGTGTGCATCAAGAGGACGCTTGCCAGGCGATGGGGGTGCATCCGCATCTCAAATACGAAGCTCGGGGCGGTCCTGGGGTAGCTCAGATGGGGGACTTGATTAGGAGAAGCTCTGCCAGACCCAACGAGGACATCGAATCGTTTCGCGCCGCGCTCCTGTATAACTGGCTGATCGTGAACCGCGATGCCCATGCTAGGAACTACAGTTTCTTGATTGAGCCAAGCGGGGTCAGGTTGGCACCGATCTACGACCCTGGGTCGGTTCTGCCGACCGCGCAGAAAAGGGTCGGCTCATATGAGTTTGCCATGCGCTTCGGAAGGGACTTCACCGTTTACAGGTCTCACGCTAAGGATTCTTTGTCCACGTTGTCCGCCTATTTGCATGTCGAACACACCGACACGCTGAGCAAGGCGGAAGAGTTGGCAGCAACCATCGTGGACTGCGCCGAGCAGTCCGTCGCGGCGTTGGGTTCGGAGCATCAAACACCGCAGATCGAAAGAATGGTTCAACGGCTGAACAATCGCTCCGTTGAATGCCGAAAGACGGTTAGAGCGGCTAGAAGCATCGGTCCCGCTGACAACTCGAACCGACGCAACGTGACCAGCCAACCGGAACACCCGCTGGCCGCACCCGACAGTCAGTCGGAGTTGAGCGACGATACCTTGTCGGCAACTCAGACCGGACGGATTCGCGAAGTGCGGTGCATGCATAGGAGCACTAGGACGGGTAAGCGGTGTGTCATGGGGGCTGGGCACACGTCAGCTCACCGTTACAAACGCTGACGAGGCTCACCGTCCGGTTTGCGATCACTCGACCTCGGTTAGGCGGGTTCGCTGGGCGGTGAGGGTTCGGCCGGCGGCCCAACCGTTGGCCTCCAGGGCCTTGAGGATGCCCACCAGGTTGCGGTCGCGGATGCGTTCGAGTTCACGGGGTGTGTACTGGCCGGACTGGGCGTCGGACTGAGCAACCAGGGTGGCGACCAGGTCGTCGCTGAGGTCGGGCACGTCTGTCAGCTTGCTCCACGGAAGCGCCAGGGTCGGGCCGAACTGCCCGATGAAGTGGGCAAAACCGCCCTCTCCCCCGGCAGCCCGGTACGTCTCGAAAAGCCCCATCTGGGCCCAGCGCAGACCGAAACCGTAACGGATCGCGTCGTCGATCTCCCCAGTAGTGGCGACACCGTCGTTGACCAGCCACAACGCCTCCCGCCAAACCGCTTCAAGCAGGCGGTCGGCAATGAAAGCATCGATCTCGACTCGGACATGCAACGGCTTCATCGAGACCGACGAATAGGTCTCCATGGCAGCAGCGACCGCCGACTCGGCGGTCTGTTCCCCGCCACAGACCTCCACCAGCGGCAGCAGGTACACCGGGTTGAACGGATGGCCGACGACCAGCCGCTCCGGGTCAGCCAGAGAGACCTGGAGATCACTGGGCCTGAACCCCGAAGTCGACGACGCAATCACCACCCCGGCCGGGGCGTGACGGTCGATCTCGACAAGAATGCCCCGCTTGACGTCGAGATTCTCTGGAGCACTCTCCTGCACATGCCCCGCGGCCCCGACCGCTTCGGCTATCGAGCCGACGACAGTCACGGTCCCCTCCCTCACATACGGCAGACCGAGCGCGCCCCAGGCGGCCCGGGCGTTGGCGAACACCTCGTCGATGATCCGGCCCGACTCGGGATTGGGATCGAACACCGACACGTCGACCCCGTGCAGGGCGAATCGAGCGGCCCATGCAGAACCGATGACTCCAGCGCCGACAACAGCTGCGGTTTCGATCGATGCAACCACGGCTTAGACCCGGTCAGGTCCTCTTGGTCAGACCGAGCATGTCACGCACCTCGGCAGGACCCATGACATCGACATTGAGGCAGTCGAGGATCGCCACAGCACGGTCGACGAGCATGCCGTTGGTGGCCAACACCCCCTTCTCGAGATACAGGTTGTCCTCCAAGCCGACACGCACGTTACCTCCCACCAGCACCGCGGCAGCCACATACTCGAGTTGCCTGCGCCCGATCGAGAACGTGGAGAACGTCCAATGGTCGGGGGTGTTGTTGACCATCGCCATCAGGGTGTTCATGTCGTCGGGCGCGCCCCACGGGACACCCATGCACAACTGCGCCACTATCGGGGGTTTCAGCAGGCCCCGGGCCTCCATCCGCTTGGCGTACCAGAGATGGCCGGTGTCGAAACACTCCAGTTCGGGCACCACGTCGATCTCGGCGAACTGGCGGGCGATCTCATCGAGCTGCGAGGTGGAGTTGGTCATGATGTAGTCGCCCTCGCCGAAGTTCATGGTCCCCATGTCGATCGTGGCGATCTCGGGCATGCACTCACGCACATGGGCCATCCGTTCGGTGGCGCCGGCCATGTCGGTGCCCTCGGGGTCGAGGGGAAGAGGATTCTCAACTCCGCCGAGAGTCAGGTCGGCGCCGGTTCCCCCCGTCAGGTTGATGATGACATCGGTGTCCGACGAGCGGATCCGGTCGGTCAGCTCCTTGTAGAGGCCGACGTCGCGGCTCTGCTTTCCGGTGGTGAGATCCCGGACATGGCAGTGAACGATCGCCGCACCGGCCTTGGCCGCTTCGATCGCGGCGTCGGCGATCTCTGCGGGCGTGACCGGGACGTGAACGGACTTGCCGACCGTGTCACCCCCTCCGGTCACCGCACAGGTGATGAATGTGCTCATCGGATCCCCCCTCCATTCGTGTTCGATTCGGGTATGGCTGATATTCGGGCGGTCTTGCGGCGCATCAAGACTCGCAGCCGCGAGTACACCTCATCGTGGTCAACATAGGCACCCCGCAGGACTCTTCGGCCCTTCGTCTCTCTGAACGGGCCGCGTCCGTGCAGGATCCGCCGGTTGTCGAAGGCGACGAGCTCACCCGCTGAGAACACCGAGCGGAGTTGGTACTCGTCGCTGCGCGCCAATTGCGAGAAACGCCGCAGAGCCGCATAGGCGAGGGGAACGTCGTCTTCGGCCATGTCGGGAAAGCCCCTCACCGGGTGGAAAGTCCGAAATGTCAACGGGCTGTGGGGTCCCCCATGATCGATCAGCGGGCCGCTCCAACGATGGTCGTGCTCCGGTGAACGGTTGAAGAAGATCCAGTTGGCGCGGCAGAGGACCTCATAGAACTCAGGTTCGTGCTCCTGAAGGCGCCGGGCCACCGCGTAGCCGTCGGTCATGTGGCTCAGTCCCCCCGAGCATTCGTTCACCTGACAGTGAAGCAGCTGGTAGCCCGGCGGGGTCTCGCGGGTCGGGAGATCGGAGTGCGGCGCCAGCGGCAGCGCGGTGTTGGCCACCGAACCCGGGTTCACATCAGCGGTGATCGGCCAGGTGGTGCCGAAGTTCGTGTCGCGCAGCGCGCCGACCCGAAGCCCGACCTCGGCGACCACATCCTCTCCGTTGCCGAGCCCTGTGAGGCGGGCGACACCGGACTCGACCAGCGTCGTCAGCCATTCGGTGAACGCATCGTCGTCTTCGAGCACCCGCGGTCCGTCGAAAGTGGGCAGTTCCGGCAGGGTGGCGACCGTCCAGATCCTGGCTGGGGGGATGTGGGCGCTGTGGGCATGGCGACCCTCGTGCATATGACGCAACCAGCCGGAGTGGTGCAGTGAGGTCGGGTAACCGTTCCAGGTCAGCTCCAAGTCGCCATTGGCGGCAACCGCGGCTCCTGCGAGCGTGTCCGGCGACGGCAGATCCGCGGGGTCGAGCTTGTTCTCCCTGGTCTGTTCGTCGATCGCCTCGTCGCCCATGCGATTCTCGAAGAGCCACAGCGCATAGGCGCGCAGCTCCGCCCCATCGGGCCAGCGAATCACCACGAATTCTCCATCCCGCCTCGCCCCGGAGATCGGAGCCTCGGCGTAGAGATAGAAATCCGGTGTCCGACCGGGAGACACGACCTGCGCTATGCGCGCAGACTATCAGTTGCCGCGCAGCAATTCGATGAGCGAACTGGAATCCCAGCGGCCGTGTCCCTGATGCTGGAGACGGGCATAGAACTGGTCGACCAATGCGGTCACCGGCAGGTGCGCCCCGATGCGGTCGGCCTGCGCCAGACAGATGCCGAGGTCCTTGCGCATCCAGTCGAGGGCGAACCCGTGGTCGAACTGGCGGTCGGCCATCGTCTGGCTGCGGTTCTCCATCTGCCAGGAGCCGGCAGCTCCCTTGGAGATCGTCTCCACGACCTCGCCGACATCTAGGCCGGCCCGGATAGCGAAGTCGAGTCCCTCGCTGAGTCCCTGGATCAACCCGGCGATGCAGATCTGGTTGACCATCTTGGTGAGCTGCCCCGAACCGGGTCCTCCGAGGAGGCGGCAGGCCCGCGAGTAGGCGGCGATAAGCGGCGCGGCACGGTCGAAGTCGGCGCGCTCGCCTCCGCACATCACCGTGAGCACACCGTTCTCCGCACCCGCCTGACCTCCAGATATTGGCGCGTCGACGAAGCCGACTCCCAGCGCCGCCGCGACAGCATGCACTTCTTGAGCCAGATCAGCCGATGCGGTCGTGTGGTCGACCAGCACCGAGCCGGGTTCCATCGTTGAGAGTGCTCCGTCGGCAGCGGTGGTCACGGCCCGGACATCAGGATCGTCGCCCACGCACACCATCACGAACTCCGTGCCCTCGGCAGCTGCGGCCGGGGTCGGCGCCAGGGAACCGCCGTGCTCCTCTACCCAGGTCTCGGCACGGGCCGCGGTGCGGTTGTAGACGGTGACGTCGTGTCCGGCGGCCTGCAGATGCCCTGCCATCGGATACCCCATCACTCCCAACCCGACAAATGCACATTTGCTCATGGGTGCAGGCTAGAGGGGCAAACCCCCGCAGGTGACAGTCCGGGTCAAGGTCTCGACCATGACCGAGCCGGTGCGGATCGTCGTCTGGTCCGACTTTCTTTGACCATGGTGCTTTGTTGGGACAGTTCCGGGTGAGCCGACCTATTGGCCAGCGCGGCCTGCGAGCCGGGTGCGGGCCGCGAGCCGGGTGCGGGCCGCTACCACCGCCGACACGCTCGCCGCGCCCGCCTGGTGCAGCAGTCGTGCCAGATGGGTCAGCGTCGTGCCGGTCAGTACCACGTCGTCGACGAGCACGACCTGCTGTCCGACGACCGAGCCGGTGACCTCATATCCGGCCGCTTCCACGAGTGCGAGCCGCTGCGGCACGGGCGTGTCGCGCAGTCTTGCGGTGACGTTGCGCTTGTGGACCGCTTCGCGCAGCGTCGCATCCATCGCTTCGACCACTGACCCTGCCAGCGCCGGGGCGATTCGGCGCTCTCGCCCCGATCCGTTCGGAACCGGGACAACCACAGTTTCGCCTGCCGCACCGGTGGCGGGGCAGGGCAGGTCGAGGCTGCGCACGAAATCGCTGAGCTGTGCCCGCAGGGTCGTCACCGCCGTTTCCGATTCGTGGTCCTTGGCGGCGGCGATCAGTTCGCCCAACGGCGTCGGGGCGTCGCTGTGTTCAAACCAATAGGCACCCATCACGTGAACCCGTTCAAGCACGATCGCTGACCCTAACCAATTGACCCGCCCAAGAGTGCGAACTTTTGTCAGCGATCTTGCTGGATCGGGTTGCGATCTCGTTGGTGCTAACTATAGTACGCATGCTGGCATACAAGAGTTGCCGCTCTTGGAGTCGCACATACTCCCCAACCCCCAATCCCCCAGGAGCCGAAATGCCTGAAGTCCTCGAGCAAGTCAAGTCTGCCGCCTACGCATCGGTCGGAGTCAACCTGTTGGTCACCGACGCGATCGCCGGACGCGAGGTTCCCACCCCTGATTTCATTGAGGCGCACGCCACGCTCGCCCGCAAGCACGCCACCAAGGCTCTCAAAGAGTTCCGTGCTTTCACTGAGCCCCGCGCCGCCAAACTCGGCGAGCAGCTCCCCTCCAGGGTCGCCGAGATGATCAGCAACAGCAGCAACAAAGCCTGGAACTTCATCGGTATCGAAACCCCTGAAGCAGCCGCAACGGCAACCACGACCACCAAACAGCCCACCGCCAAGGCGACCAAACCCGCCTCCGCCAAGACCACCGCCAACACGAGCACGCCCGCCGACACCGAGACCGCTGCCGAGGCGACCAAGCCCGCCGACACCGAGACCGCTGAGTCCGTGAAGACCGACGACGGCGCAACCGATGCCTGAGCGCGCCGTGGCCTGCCGCCGTTCCGTTCCTCAGACCCTTTCTCGGGTGACCCGGTGGTGAGCCGCAGAAACCTCGATCCTCTCAAGGATCTCGGTGAGTACATACGCGAACAACGTCGCCAGGCAGAGCTCAGCCTTCGCAAGCTGGCCGATCTGGCCCAAGTGTCAGACCCGTACCTCTCCCAGATCGAACGGGGCCTCAAGCGGCCTTCCGCGGAGATCCTCCAACAGATCGCCCGCGCCCTGGAGGTGTCGGCGGAATCACTGTACGTACGTGCCGGCATCCTCGATGCGGACCGCGACAGCAACCTGGTCGCCACCATCCATGCACAGTCGGACCTCACCACCGAACAGAAACAAGTCCTGATCCGGGTCTACCGGTCCTTCCTGTCGGAGAACCAAGGGCCCGAGACCGACGACCGGAAAGCCGGGGAAGAGACCGAAGACGAGCTATGACTCGACGGTGGGCATCTCGGCCGTGCCGTAGCCCCCTTCCACCACGCCCTCGGTGAAGAACGCCTCCCACATCAGGCCGTGGGGGTCGGTGACCCACGACTTGTGCTGCAGTTGATAGCCGCACACTAGGTCGTCCTGGTCGGCGCGGGGGATTCCGGCGGTGTCGATATGGTCCCGCATCTCTTCAAGCGCTCCCCTGCTCTCGACCTGGATGCCGTAGTGAGCCGAACCGGCTTCGCCCTCGCCGCGGGTATCGAGCGAGAAATTCACTCTGGGGTCGTCAAGCATCCATTTGGCGTAGTCTGCGCGCCTCAAGCTGGGCTCGACCCCGAACAACCTCGTGTAGAACCCGATGCTCCCGTCGAGGTCGTCTACCTGCAGTCCGATGTGCATTCGCCGCAACTGAGTCTCCGTTCTGGCCGGATGTAGGCGGACCATGGGCCGGTCACCTGCCCTCTCGGGGCCAAGACTAGGCCCTAGTCTGCCAGTTGATGAAGCGTGTCGCGCCCGAATTGTTGTTCATGGCGGGTGCGGTGTCGCAGTACCTGGGCGCAGTCGTCGCGGTGGGCCTGTTCGAGGAGCTCTCAGTTGGGGGGACCGCCTGGCTGCGGGTCTTGGGGGCGGCGGCGATCATTGTGATCCTTCGCCGATCCTGGCGCCGCACCTGGAAGCCTGACGCACTGTGGAACGCCGCCAAGTTCGGGGTGGCGCTGGCAGCGATGAACCTGGCATTCTATCTGGCGATCGACCAACTGCCGCTGGGCAACGCAGTGGCCATCGAGTTCCTCGGTCCGCTGACCGTGGCCGCGATCGGCACCCGAACCCTGCGCGCGGGCGGTGCGCTGATTCTGGCGGTGGCGGGAGTGGTCATATTGGCCGGTGTGGAGGCCGAGGGCACAGCCCGCGGCGTGGGCTTCGCCCTGCTGGCCGCGATGTTCTGGGCGATGTACATCGTGCTCGGCCATCGCGTGGCACGCAGTCCGGCAGCAATCGACGGTCTGGGCCTCGGGATGCTGGCGGGCGCGATCGCCATCAGCCCCTTCGGAGTGCCTGATGTGGCTCAGACACTCGCGACTCCCTGGCTTGTCGTCCTCGGTCTGGCCACCGGTCTGCTGTCGAACGTGATCCCATACCGGATCGACCAGTTGGTCATGCAACAGATCGACCAAAGTCGTTTCGCTCTGCTGCAAGCGATGCTGCCCGTAACCGCCGCCCTGATCGGCCTGATCTTCCTGGTGCAGGTGCCGAGCCTGGGCGACCTGATCGGAATCAGCCTGGTGATCGTCTCGATCGCCCTCAGCCGCACCTGAACATCGAAGTCAGCATCGGCTTGCGGATACCTAGACTCAAGCAGCAAGCAACGGGACTCTGGCGACAGGGAGACGGACGTGGACACGGGACTGCTGATAGGTGAGAAGCGCGTCGACGGCGCGGAGGGCGAACGGCGAACGGATCGTGTACCGAGGCAATGATCGATCAGGCCAACGACACGGAGATGGGACTCACCGGCTACGTCTGCACCCGCGACCTGGCCCGCGGGCTGCGGGTCCGCGAACGCATCCAGGCGGGGATGATCGGTCTCAATCGGGGCGCGGTCTGCGACCCGGCCGCTCCCTTCGGAGGCATGAAGCAGTCAGGTCTGGGCCGCGAGGACGCCGGCGAGGGGATCTACGAGTTTTGTGAGACGCAATATATTGCCATATATGCCACGAACTGGTAGGTCGGGGGACTAGAACCTTGCCAACGAACCCCGCAAGACCGACCGCCGAAGCTGGCGATGTCGTCCATCTCACCATCGACGACGCTCCACGCCCCGACGCTCTTCGGGCGGCGATCGATGCTGTCAACGCCCAGGATCCCAGAACCCACGAGACCGAACCGTTGGCCCTCGCCCAGGGCCGCATGGCCGAGGCATGGGTGGCGCGTCTCGATCCGGACGCGTCGGTTGCGCTGAGGTTGGCCGCCCGGGCACACCATCTGCGTCGGTGGGAACTGCCCCGCTCGGACTATCCGGCGGGCCGGGCCGGTTACCTGCGCTGGCGGAGGGCCCAAAGAGAGCGCCACGGGCGCGACTTGGTCGCGATCCTCAGCGCTGCTGGCGAGCACGAATCGGTGTCGGCCAGGGCTGCGGAGATCGTGGCCAAGAAGGGGCTGGGCTCGGACCCAGAGGTGCAGACCTTCGAGGACGCGGTGAGCCTCTCGTTCCTGGAGACGGAATTGCGGCCGGTGATCGACCGCCTCGACGACGACTCCAAGGTGGCAGACATCGTGGCCAAGACCCTGGCCAAGATGAGCGCCAGCGGAAGGGAACAGGTTCGGTCTCTGGCCGCAAGTCTCGATGAGCGCAGCCAGAGCATCATCGCCGAGGCCCGTGCCGTCTACGCCCAACACCACGGACATACCGAGAATACAGTATCTTGACATGAAATTTATTTTTAACTGGCGTTATGTCAGCCAAGTAGCAGGTCTCGAGAAGCTCGGTGTCACCACCTGTGTCGCAGTCAACGGAACCCCGTCGAGTCCCGAGCGCACTGGAGCGCTCAAGACGGTGAGATGCCGCGATCCTGCTCATCTCCCCGAACTCACCTTCGAGCCCCGCAGCAGGGCTCAACGCGGCTGAAACGCACGTCCCAGAAATATTTCGTGATTTTATGTTGCTTATCGCTCTTGCCGCGACTAAGGTGCCAGCATGGCATTGGAAACAATTTTGCAACTGGTCACCGTCGTGGTGGCCGCCATGGCGATCGTCTGGCACCAGCAACGCGGCAACGACGCACTCCGCGGAGAACTCAACACGTCGAACCAGCAACTCCGCGAAGAACTCAACACCTCGAACCAACAACTCCGCTCAGAGTTCAACACGTCGAACCAGCAACTCCGCGAAGAACTCAACACGTCGAACCAGCAACTCCGCGAAGAACTCAACACCTCGAACCAACAACTCCGCTCAGAGTTCAACACGTCACTCAGTCGACTGAACGAAGCTGTCGCGGAGAACGGGCAGAGACTGGCGCGCATCGAAGGTTGCTTGGGCATCGGGATGCAGACCGTTTCGGACGCATCCGTTGAGGCAGGACCAAAATAGTCAGATTCTGGCAACCAACAAGGTCAAGCAGCCTAACTGATTTTCGCCTCTTCGAGCAGGCCGGTGGCGACATCATAGACGAAGCCGCGGATATGGCTCTTCTCGAGGATGTACGGCGACAAAAGGAGCCGCTGAATCGACTGGCGCACGTCGGCATGGGGGTCTTCGAAGGCCTCGACCGCCCAATGCGGACGCACACCCAACTCGTCTTCCAGTTCGGCCTTGAAACCATCCTCAGTCACCTTCTGCAGACCGCAGTCAGTGTGGTGGATCAAGATGATCTCCCGAGTCCCCAACGCCCGCTGCGACAGACACAGGGAGCGGATCACATCATCGGTGACCACCCCACCGGCGTTGCGGATGATGTGGGCCTCGCCGCGGGCAAGGCCCAGGATTGCGAAGATCGGCATGCGCGAGTCCATGCATGCCACGATCGCGGCCCGGCGTGAAGGCGAGACGGGCAGACCCCGGAAGTCGAATTCTTTGGCATAGTCGGCGTTGTTGGCGAGCAGTTCGTCTGCCGTCGGCTGAAAGGCGTCACTCATGGCGGCATCGTAGACGCGCAACGATTCAGTGCGGCACCTCAATGTCGGGAGGCAGCAGGCCTCAAGATTCGTCGACCATGGGGACAACCTGCTCGGTGAAGGCGTCGATCTGTTCGAGATACTCCGGCAGGTCACGAGCCCGAAACTTGAGATGGAAGGTGTTGGCTCCGACCTGGCGTGCCGCGCGGATGTCGTGCGCCAATGCTTCGGTGCCCCCCGACAACGCCATCACCCCCTCGGGAACATCGCCGAGCAGATAGGTCCACGGCGGCATGTAGCCGATGTCGCAGCCCGATGCGGACCGGCCCGCAAACTCAGCAGCCGCCCCGATCGTCTCCACAATCTCCGCGTACTGGTCCTTGGCGTTGCCCATCGGGATGTAGCCGTCACCGATCCGTCCGGTGCGTCGCCAAGCGGCGGCACCCATACCGCCGATCCAGATCGGCAGTTCGGCCACGGGTTGGGGCGCCACTCCGACGTCGGAGTACGAGTACATCTCACCGTGGTGGCTCACATAGGTGTCGGCGAAGGCGCCGCGCACCGCATCGAGGGTCTCATCGAGCCGCTTGCCCCTAGTCGAGAAGTCGACACCCAACGCTTCGAACTCGGCTTCGACATGGCCTGCGCCGACACCGAGAATGGCCCGGCCCCCAGAGAGATGATCGAGCGTGCCGAACGACTTGGCGGTCTGCAGAGGGTGCCGGTACGCGGCGATCCACACAACCGAAAGCAGCCGCACGCTGCGGGTGCAGGCGGCCAGGAACGACAGCGTGGCGACCGTGTCGTACCAGGTCGTGGTCATCCGTGCGGCATATTCGTTGTCGGGGATCGCCACATGATCGCAGACGCCTATGAAGTCGTAGCCCCGCTCATCGCAGCGTCGGGCGACAGCGACCAGATCATCGACCGTTGCCGTGTCCTCCCACGGGTCGACCAACGTGCGGGTGAGGGTCTGAATCGGCAGTTGGACACCAAAGGACCAGTCACCGGGCGCAGTGATAGCCGCCATCAGCGCGTCCCGCCGTCCGCGTCGGCCCAGCTCTTCGGCTCCACTCTTCGGCTCAACTCTTCGACATCCCGTAGACAAGACGCATCTCGCAGACAAGCCTTCCTTCCCTCGCAACGCCCGACGCCACTCCGACTCATGCGAGGCTAGCCGCTGGATTGCCGAACCAAAGAAGACGCGCACCAACTCGTCGAACCGACAGGATTTTCGATGACCATTGCCGTAGTCTCATTCCCATGGCTCAGAACCCGTTTACCGCGCATCCCCACGCCAACGGCGAGACCTACGGCGAACACTTCAGGATCGCCGTCGGCGTAGGCAGACAGCTCATGGTGGCAGCGCTCGCTGCTTTCGCCCACGCGCTGACGCCGTTCCTGTTCCCGACCACCGCGAGCAGCAGGATCCGCGCCCTCAACGACTGCCTCGACCGCAACGACCGCGACGGGCTGCGCCACAAGGCCGGCCCCGTTTCGCAAGACTGACCGTCACGCGCCAAACTGGACAGGTGAGCAAACAACACCACACAGTCATCAGCGCGGACACCCACTGCGGAGCAGACCTGCGGAGCTACCGCGAGTACCTCGACGCCAAATACCTCCACGAGTTCGACGACTGGGCCAGGTTCATGGAACGCGACAACGAGGCGCGCAAGGAACTCTTCAAGGACATGGAACGGTCACCACTCGAGGTCGGCGTCGACGGCGACCCCGAAGTGTTCGCATACCGCAACTCGTCATCAGCCGAACGCCTGCGCGAACAGCAGGAGGACGGCGTCATCGCCGCGGTGCTGTTCCCCAACACCCAACCGCCGTTCGCGCCCCCCGCATCAACCTCGTTCGAGGCCCCTCCGTACTCCGACAACTTCGAGCACCGCTGGGCGGGGCTTCGAGCGCACAACCGTTGGCTCGCCGACTTCGTCAGTGAGGCCCCCGAACGCAGAGCCGGGATCATCCAGATCTTCCTCGGCGACGTCGAAGGCTCGGTCAAGGAGATCGAATGGGCCGCCGAACAGGGACTCCGAGGCGGGGTTCTGGTACCGGGGGCGCCACCGGACTCGCCATTCGAGCCCCTCTACTCCAACGCCTACGAACCGATCTGGGCCGCAGCCGCGGCAGCCGGTCTGCCCCTCAACCATCACGCTGGCGGCGCCACACCGAACTTCGGCAGCCATTTCCCCGCCTCGTTGGCAATGTTCATGCTCGAAGTGCAGTGGTGGACCCAACGGGCGCTGTGGCACCTGATGTTCTCAGGAGTGTTCGAGCGCTACCCCGAACTGAACTACGTCATCACCGAAACCGGCACTTCCTGGGTGCCCGACACGCTAGACAAACTCGAGAGCTTCTATCACCGGATGAAGTACTCGCGCTACGGCTCCGAGTCGATCTTCGGCGGGCAGGCCGTGGCCAAGATGTCGCTCACACCCTCGGAGTACTTCAACCGGCAGTGCTACATAGGCGCATCCTTCCTGCGCCCCGCAGAAGCCCATATAGCCCGCTCGATCGGCGTCGACCGGATCATGTGGGGCTCGGACTATCCCCACATCGAGGGCTCCTACCCGCACACCCGTGAACACCTGCGGCTCACCTTCGCGCAGATGACACCCGAGGAGACGACCGCGATCCTCACCGACAACGCAGCCAAGGTCTACAAGTTCGACCTCGACGCGCTCGCGCCACTCGCCGAGAAGTACTGCCCGACCAAGGAGTTCGTGGCGACCCCCATCGACTACTCCGAGATCCCCGAACGCGCCAAGGGCTGCCCCGGCATGAACCCGCTCAACCAGGTCCAACAGGTCGCATGACCGGTTCTGACGGCAGCATCGCCGACATCGAGATAGCGGGCTGTGTGGCGGTCGTGACCGGTGGTGCGGGCGGGATCGGCAAGGGGATCGTCGGGGCACTGTTGCGGCGCGGCGCCACCGTCGTGATCGCCGATATCGAACAGGCCGCCATCGACGCGGCCGTCGAAGAACTGTCGGGCCTGGGCTCGGCAACCGGAGTCCGCACCGACGTGAGCGACGAGACATCGGTGGCGGCACTGGCCGACTACGTGTATGGCACCCACGGCAAGTGCAACCTGTTGTACAACAACGCGGGCGTGACTTCCGGCGGGGGCGGCAAGCCCTGGCAGCAGGAGCCCAACGACTGGCGCTGGTGTTTCAGCGTGAACGTGTTCGGCGTTGCCATATGCGTGAGCGAGTTCGTTTCACGCATGCTCGAGTCGGGCGAGCCTGGTCAGATCATCAACACCTCCTCAGGTGACGGCGGTTTCGCTCCCGTGCCGACCGCCTCGGTCTACGCCTCCTCCAAGGCGGCCGTGAGCTGTTTCACCGAGGCGCTGCACCACAACCTCGTCAGCGAGGACACCCAGCTTCGGGCCTCGGTCTTCTATCCCTCGGGGGGACTGTTGCGGACCGGTCTGTTCACCGCGAGCCGCAACCGGCCCGAACACCTTGCCCGGGTCGGTGAGGCCACCGGACGCAAGAGCATGACCTTCGACGAGATGAAGGGCATGCTCGCCGCCGCGGGCCGTGATGTGACCGAGGCCGACCTTGACGCGCTCGGTGACTTCGTGGTCGCCGAGACGGCCGCCCGGCGATTCATCATCACCATGGACCTGCGGGACACGGTCGATCTGCTGCGTCGGCGGGCCAGCGCCATCGGCGACCTGAACGTTCCACCCCACCACGGTATGCCCGTCTGAGGGCCAGCCCTGCTCGGCGATTCGTTACAGCGTCTCGGCGTTACAGGGCCTCGGGCGCTACAGGGCTTCGCCACGCCTCGTTACAGGGTCTTGGGGCGGTTCACGAAACGGCGTTCGGTCGGCGAGAAGAACCAGCCTCCACCGGCCTTGGTGCCTCCGTCGACAGGGATGTTGTGACCGGTGACGAACGACGAGAGGTCGCTCGCCAGGAAAAGCGCCACCCGGGCCTGGTCCTGCGGCCAACCCAGGCGACCCACCGGCGCCCAGGATTCCCAAAGGTGCTGCGACGACTCGTAGCCCGTCAGATAGTCGACCTGCGAAGTCTGGGTCAGGTCCGGGCCGATCCCGTTGACCCGGATTCCCCTTCGCCCATATCCCGCCGCAAGACATGTCGTGAAATGGGCCAATGCTGCTTTCATCGCCCCATAGACCGGTTCGCCGGGATAGCCGCGCTGGCCCTCAACAGAATGGACATTGACGATCGACCCTCCCCCGTTGTCGATCATCGGGTTCAAGAAGGCGCGGGTGACCATCACCGCATGCAAGAAGTTGATCTCATACATTGCCGTCCAAGACTCGATCCCCGAATCGTGGAAACGGACGATCGGGCGGTAGTCGCCGACGTTGTTGACCAGCACGTCAGGTGCGTCGTGAGCCGACAGCACCGCTGTTCGCAGGAGCTCCACATCTTCAGGGCGTCGCACATCCACGAGATGCGCCCGTGCGGTACCGCCGCTCGACTCGATGTCAGACACTGCGGTCTCGGCAAGCTGCGGGTCGATCTCGGCTATCTCGACGATGGCTCCGTGCTGCGCGAACAGGCGGCTGACGGCCCCGCCGATCCCGTCACCTCCCCCGGTGACAACCGCCACCCTGCCATCGAGGAGTCGGTTCCAGTCATCGATCGGCGGCACGTTCTGCGGACTCTGGGGGTTCGTGGCATTACCTCGCGGTTGCGGCTCGGTCATTGCGTCTTCCTTCATCGTCTGTTCGCGGCAAGATCTCACCGCGGCAAGAACTCACTGATGTGCATATTGCATCTACCGTAGGCCCGATGCCGACACCGGACGGAACTGGACCTGACGAGTCCTGTGCGCGCACCAATCCAGCGGCGCTTGTGCAGATCTGACCGTCTTCGACCTCGCCGACCAACTGCTCCGACACGGCCCCCAGGTGCGCCGCGAATCGGCATAGTCGGCATAGTCGGCATGGTCGGCATAGTCGGCATAGTCGGCATAGTCGGCATGGTCGGCATAGTCGGCATAGTCGGCAGCCTCGGCGGCCTCGGCTCTCGATGTCGGCGCAGCAGACACCACCAACATCGGCCATCTCCGCCGAGACGGCTGCCCACACACTGGCAACGGCGCCTTGCTGAAGCAACTTGAAATCGGGAAGGCCCGGCCTGCTGTACTAGATACCAGAACTGTTGCTGGGCTACAGTAGCGCCGCAATGGATGGCACTGCGTTGAGGGACAGACTCGGTGGCTGAGGCGAACGAACCGACGAGCAGTGCGGCCTCGCTGGCTGAGGCGAACGAACCAACGAGCAGTGCGGCCTCGCTGACCGCCACCATGCTCGACGAGGAAGCGGCCCGTCAACGCAGCCAGGCCGAACGGTCCGAGGCTGTCGTGTTCGCCGACGACCTTCTGCCCGGCGTCGGCACCGACGAAATGGAGTTCCGTGACGGGATCAAGAAAGGAGGCGTCTACACCTTCAGCGTGCTCCTCGCGCTCAACTCGATGGACGAACTCGAAGGTGCCGCGATCAACATTCTCGGCCCCGACATCGCCGAGACCCTCAACGTGTCAGACGGCACGATCACTTTCATCTCAGTCGCTTCAGTCGCCTTCTTCGTGCTCGGCGCCGGGCCGATGGGCTGGCTCGCCGACAGGATAAGACGTGGTCCGATAATCGGCGTTGCGAGCATGGCCTTCGCCGGTTTCGCAGCGCTCAGCGGTCTCGCCATCAACGCCTTCATGCTGTTCTGGACCCGGTTCTTCACCGGAATCTCCAAGGCCAACACGATCACCGTCCACGCAACCCTGTTGGCCGACACGTACCCGATCGCGGTCAGGGGCCGCATCTTCGCGACCAACGCTGCGGTAGGCAGGGTCTTCAACGCGGCCAGCCCGATCCTGGTCGGCGGTATCGCGGTTGCGGTCGGCGGTGACGAAGGCTGGCGCTGGGCGTACCTGAGCCTGGGGGTACCGGTGGCGGTGCTGGCCGTGCTGGCCTTCCTTCTCCCCGAACCAGAAAGGGGCCAATGGGAGAAGAAGGACGTGCTCGGGCACTCCTTCGGCAAGGACCTCGCCGAAATCCCCATCTCCATCGGCGCGGCGTTCGCCCGTATCTGGCGAATCGACACGATCCGCTACATGACCATGGCCATGGTGGCCATCGGTTTCGCCCTGTTCCCGGGCGCTTCAATCCAGAGTTTCTTCCTCGAGGAGGAGTTCGGTCTCGATGCTCTGGGACGTGGTTTCGCGACCGCACCGACCGGGGTGCTGATCGTGGCGTTCCTCCCCTGGATCGGCAAACGCTTCGACCAGACGTTCAGGGAGAGCCCCGACAAGGCGCTGCGCATCATGGGGCTGCTGCTGATACCCGCGGCGGTGTTGGTGCCGCTGCAATATTCGATGCCCAACGTCTGGATGTTCGTCGTGTTCGCCACGCTCAACGGCACCTTCCTCGGTGCCGCCTTTTCGATGGTCCAGCCGTCGATCCAGAGCGTGGTCCCCTACCGCCTGCGGGGTATGGGAACGGCGATAATCACCTTCTTCATGTTCGCCGGAGGCGGTGTTGCGGGCGGGCTCGTCAGCGCTTTCCTGCAAGACACCGTCGGTGAACGGGCCGCGATCACCTTCCTCACGATCATGTTCATGCCACTCGGCGGCTACTACATCATGAGAGGCTCGAACCGGGTCCGACACGACCTTTCGCTGGTGGTCGAGGAGCTCCAGGAGGAACAGGCCTACCACGACCTCATCGACGCCGGAACCGCCATCCCGACCATGCAGGTCAACCACATCGACTTCAGCTACGGGAGAGTCCAAGTCCTCTTCGATGTGTCCTTCGACGTGGCACAAGGCGAAACTCTGGCACTGCTCGGGACCAACGGGGCCGGCAAGTCGACGATTCTCAAAGTGGTTGCCGGCCTCGAGACACCCGAACGAGGAGTTGTGCGCTACAAGGGACGGACAGCCACCTTCGCGAGTCCCGAAACACGGGGAAAGCTCGGAATACAGATGCTGCCGGGCGGCAAGGGAATCTGGCCGTCGATGTCGATCGGCGACAACCTGACGATCGGGGCGTACAACTATCGCTCCGACCCGGCCGACGTTGCGCGCCGGACCGACCGGGTGCTCGAAATGTTCCCGGCGCTGGCGGACCGGTTGTCGGAGCGGGCAGGGGACCTATCAGGGGGACAGCAGCAGATGCTCGCTCTGGCACGGGTCATGCTGCACGAACCCGACCTGCTCATCATCGATGAACTCTCACTGGGCCTCGCCCCCACCGTCGTGCAGGAACTGCTTGAACACATAGACACCCTGCGGGCCGCCGGACAGACGATGATCATCGTTGAACAGTCCCTCAATGTGGCCCTGGCCGTCTCGGACCGGGCGATCTTCCTGGAGAAGGGGCAGGTCCGTTTCGAAGGCTCCGCTGAGGAGCTGGCCGCTCGTGACGACCTGGCCCGAGCAGTGTTCCTCGGGAAGGAAGGCGGCTGATGCCCGCCGCGATCCTCGGGGTGTGGATGACCAACCAGGTGATCTTCTGGGGAGTCGTCAACGGTCTCATTTTCGGGCTGCTGGCCATGGGGATCGTGCTGATCTACCGCAGCACCCGAGTAATCAACTTCGCGGTCGGCAACATGGGGCTGCCCGGCGCGGCACTGTTCGCGTTGATGATGATCAACTGGGGTTTCCCGTTCTGGGTGGCGCTGATCTCGTGCCTGTTGATCGGCGCGCTGATCGGCGCGGTCGTCGAACTGGTCATCGTCAAACGGCTCTTTCACCGACCCCGGGTGGTACTGCTGATCGCCACCGTCGGGATCGCCGAGTTGATGCGCGCCATCGTGGTCACGGCCTACCCCGACATCGAAGGAGTCCAAACCTCATATCCGGTGGCGATCGGCACGATCTGGGAAGACTCGCTCTCCTGGCTCACCTCGCTCACAACCTGGATACCCGGCGTGGCCGCCGACAGCGGGTTGCGCATCAAGGGCGCGGAGTTGCAGGTTCTCATTGTCGTTCCGCTGGTGGCCCTGTTTCTCGGGTTGCTGGTCACGAAAACGGTGTTCGGCAAGGCCATCACCGCGTCGGCTGACAACGTTGAACTGAGCCGCCTGTCGGGGGTAAACCCCCATGTGGTCTCCACGGTCGTGTGGACCATCGGCGGTTTCCTGGCAACCCTGTCGATGATCCTGCTGAGCGGCGGGTCAGCGGCGACCGGAATCGAGAACCTGGGGCCGTTCACGCTCACCAACGCCCTCGCTGCGGCCGTCATAGCGGGGATGCGTTCGTTCCCGCGGGCCATGCTCGGCGGGATCGCCATCGGCATCGCCCAGAATCTCTTCAACTTCAACTTCACCCGAGACCCCGGGCTCGGCACGTTGCTGGTGTTCGTAGTGGTGGTGGTCGCCCTCTACTGGCAGAGCCGCAACACCGACGACGAAGCGGTCCTGGCCTTCGCTCCCAAGGTGCGGCCGTTGCCCCTGTGGGCACGCGACATCTGGTGGATCCGCAACATGCACCGCATCGCCATGGCGATCGGCTTGCTGGTCGTGATCTTCATTGCTTGGCGACACACCGAGATATTCAGTTGGATCAACGACAACCAGACTCTGTGGGAGGCCCCCGAGAAGATCAAACAATCACAGTTCCTGCTGTACTCGTCAATCGTCGCTGTGGCCATTTGTGTCGCTTCGTTGACGGTCATAACAGGCTGGTCGGGGCAGCTTTCGCTGGCGCAGATGGCGTACGCGGGGATCGGTGCATTGAGCGCCGCCGCCTTCAACCGCGGCATCGAGCTCGACATCGGTTACGGCGACACCCGCCTCATCGACTTCCAATGGCCACCGATACCGACGGTCCCGGCGATCATCGCGGCGGTGTTCTTCACCGCAGCGGTGGCTGCGATCACTGGCATCGGGGCGTTGCGGGTGCGCGGGCTGATGCTGGCCGTGTCGACCTTCGCGTTCGCGATCGCTGCCCAGAATTACCTCTACGGCCGTCCCTTCTTCAGCGCCGGCGACCGCAGCGTGCTGTTCGACCGCGGCTATCTGTTCGGCTGGTACCTCAAAGACCAGCGAAGCTACTTCTATTTCTGTCTCGCCTGTCTGATCGTGGTAGTGACCGTGCTGGGAAGGCTCCGGCGTTCCGGGTTCGGGCGGACGGTCATCGCGGTGCGCGACAACGCAGACACCGCCTCGGCCTACACCGTGTCACCGGTTCGCATGAAGCTCATGGCCTTCGCGGTGGCCGGTGGTGTCGCCGGGCTCGGCGGCGCGCTGCTGGGCAACCTCGTCCGCCAGATCCGTTTCAACGAGGCACTGTTTCAGATCGGTGACTCGCTGAAGGTTGTCAACATGGTCGTGATCGGCGGGCTGGGATCAGTCACGGGACCGCTGCTCGGCGCTCTGTGGATCGAGGGACTCCCCAAGTTCTTCCCGGACCAACCGGTGGTGAGTCTCGTCACCTCCAGCATCGGTTTCCTGTTCGTGCTGATGTACTTCCCGGGCGGGTTCGTGCAGATCGCCTATGCGACCCGCGACAGCATCATCGGAGCAGTCGAGAAACGGCGGGATGCACGGGCGACTGCTGCATCGACCACTGCGCCCCCGACCGCGTTGAAGCAGCGGGTACGCCGGAACCCGGTTGAGATCGCCGCAGCCCCATCAACGATCACCCGCTCGCTGGGTTACGGGGTCGCTGTCGTCAAGGCGCTGGCGTCGCTGGCAATCGCCGTGACAGCGGTACCGCAGTTGCTGGGCGGCGACACCTACGGCTGGGGGATCCTCCTGTTGGCAATCGCTGCTTCGGGGTTCTGGTCCGCGCACCTGCTGTATCTGCTGGCTCCAGCACCGGCGAGGATCGTCGGGCCCGCCCGCCACGGTTCCCGCCAGAAGGCGCTCTACACGCTGCTGCTCTTCTTTGAAGCTCCGGGAGTGCCGTTCATGTGGCCGTTCTTCATTCGCAACTGGCTCCCCAGCGAACGGCGTCTGGCTTCAGCAAAGAGAGTCAATCGGGCGAGCACGCCCAGCACTTCCGACGGCAGAGAACTGATTTTGCGAACCCACGACATCACCGTGAACTTCGGGGGCAACATCGCGGTCGACCATGTGGACATCGACGTTTACCGAGACGAGATCGTCGGCCTGATCGGTACCAACGGTGCGGGCAAGTCCACATTCATGAACGCCGTCGGCGGATACGTGCCGTCGGTCGGCACCGTCGAGCTGATCGGCCTCGACATCTCAGACCTGTCGCCGCCGAGACGCTCGCGTGAAGGTCTGGGCCGGACCTTCCAAGCGGCCACACTCTTCCCCGAGCTGACCGTGCGCGAATCGGTACAGGTAGCGCTCGAGGCGCGGGAACGGTCGTCTTTCGTCAAGAGCGCCCTGTTCTTGAACGGGCCTGCGGAACGACGCAAACGACGCGACGCAGACGACCTGATCGACTTCTTGGGCTTGGGGCGGTACGCCGACAGCTTCATCTCCGACCTCTCCACCGGGACCCGGCGCATCGTCGAGATCGCCGGGCTGTTAGCCGTCGACGCCGAACTGTTGTGCCTCGACGAACCGACCGCGGGGATCGCACAGCGGGAAACCGAGGCGTTCGGTCCCCTGATCGTTGAGATCCGCAAAGAACTCGGCGCGGCGATGCTGATCATCGAGCACGACATGCCCCTCATCATGAGCATCAGCGACCGGGTGTACTGCCTCGAGTCCGGTGCGGTGATCGCCACCGGAGAACCCGAGACCGTGCGCAACAACCCCGCGGTGATCGCCAGCTACCTCGGCACCGACAACCGCGCCATCGAACGCAGCAACCAATGAAGGCCGCCCTCCGTGCCACCCGAACGAACCAGTCAAGGTTCCAGAGTCCGCGACTGCTTCCCTTCATTGCTTGATCTACGGTAGCCAGTTCGCTGCCTGACGACACCTCCCCGTTTGGCTGCCAGACATCGAACTCCCGTAATGGTTCGCCGCCCAAGCGGGTCAAGGTCCGGTCAACCGGGCTGGGGCGAATCTGCCTGATGTCGCGGCTCGGACAAGCTACCCTGCAAGGGTGATGTCGAGCGGATACACCGACGCCGAGCGGCGCCGGGCATCGGACGCACCGTTCGACTTGCGGCCCGCAAGCGGTTCCAAGCTGGCCCAGCGGTCGTTGCGCGAGAACGGCAATCCCGACATCAGCTTCATGGTTGAACAATCGCGGATTCAGGTCACAGTAGGGTCGGCGAAGCGCAGCGGCGTGAAACGGTAGGCGCCATGTTTGATTCGTTGCGGGCAGTGCTGCGGTTCCGCAAATTTGAGCTCAACCCAAACAGGCGAAGGCTCGCGACATCCGCCGATGTGGACGACCTTCGTCGACTGGCCAAGAAACGGCTGCCTGCCGGTGTGTTCGACTACATCGACGGGGGCGCGGAGGACGAGCTCACACTCGCCAGGAACGCACGAGCCTACCAAACGCTCGGGTTTCGTCCCCGAGTACTGCGCGATGTGTCCGCGGTCGATCCCTCCTCCACCCTTCTGGGTCAACCAACGCCACTGCCGTTGGCGCTCGCACCGAGCGGATTCACGCGTATCGCCCATCCCCAGGGCGAGCTTGCGGTCACTCGGGCGGCAGCTCGGCTCGGGATCCCTTACACGCTCTCCACGATGGGCACGCGTTCCATTGAGGAGATGGCCGCAGCCAGCGACAGCGTCGCGTGGGGTGGCGACGGCGAGCGGCATCTGTGGTTCCAGGGCGGCCTCGCAGCAGGTTGCAAATCTTCCAGGTGAAATTCGCCAATTGCTGGTGCGTGCTGGCATTCACAAGAATCTCCGTCTCGATCCAGGGCTGGTGTGCCGTGTCCGTCGGCAACGCCGGACTCGGCACGCTGGGACTTTAGCAAACGGCCCAGCGGCTTCACCGCGAACGGCACCTCGGGGCGCAACAAGCGCGTGACACAATTTTCTCAGCGTCGACGGTTCGTTGCGTCGACTGCCCGCCGTCGGTCACGTGGGCGGGCAAGCCCACATTCTTCAAACCAAGTGTGGCACGACTCCGAGCCCAGGCGAGCTTGGTCGTAGTCGAGTTCAACGCGTGGCAGCAGAGCCACACAAAGAACGCGGTAAACGGGCTCGTCGCGTTTGAGGTCGGGGTGGGTGGGGTGAGGGTCCGCGCCTGAACGGGCGGGATCCTCCAGTATCGGTGCTGTCCGCAACGAGAATCTGGTGGATCCTTGTGGTCGTTGATTCTACGCGTGTGTGTGAGTTGTTGGTTGGGTTGGGCGATGTGGAGGTGGTCGGTGTTGACGACGAGGTGGGTTTGCTGTTGGGGGTGCTTGTCCGTTGTCAGGTTTCGAGTCGGGACTGTGGGGCTTGTGGCGGGCGGTTGTGGTCTGATGGTGAGAAGCTGGTTGAGTTGGTGGACCTCGCGGCGTTGGGGCGGCCGGTGCGGTTGGTGTGGCACCAGCGCCGCTGGCGTTGCGCGAACCCGGAATGCCCAGCACCGACCGCCAGCGAACGGAATCCCGCTATCGCACCGCCTTGGCAGCGGCCCACGGCACCGGCAAGTCGTTGAGTGACACGCCAAGCGGGTCATGGCACCACGAAAAGCGACGTTACCGGGTGAACTGGGTTGCAGCTGGCATCTGGTCAACACTTCAGCGCGCCGCTGGCCGCCTCAACGCCGACGATCCCCACAGAGAAGTCCGATACCGATGCCACGCCAAAGAAACTCTGCTGGCAAAC
>JAHQYN010000201.1 GCA_024421085.1 Acidimicrobiia bacterium | reverse complement strand
TCATGGTGAGGTGTTCACGCGCCGCTGGGTGGTCGATCTGATTCTGGACTTGGCCGGTTACCGGGCAGTTGACGATCTCGGGGCTTCGGTGATCGTCGAGCCCGCTTGCGGCACTGGAGCCTTCCTCCTACCGATCGCTGAGCGGTTGGCGGAGTCCTGCACCCAACATGGCCGGTCGCTCGCCGATTTGGGCCAGGCCATCAGGGCGTTCGATGTGCTCGACCGGAATGTCGACACGGCTCGGCAGGCGGTGGCCACGCGGCTTGTCGGACTTGGCCAACCGGCTGACATCGCAGAGAGCCTCAGTTCGCAGTGGATCTCCCAGGAGGATTTCCTGCTAGGCCCCGGGTGCGGCGGCTCATTGCAGGCCGATTTCGTGGTTGGGAATCCGCCATATGTGAGGCTCGAGGACGTTCCCGCCAAGGTGAGCGCTGCCTATCGATCCGAATGCTCCACGATGCGCGGCAGAGCCGACATCTATGTCGGCTTCTTCGAGAAGGGGCTGTCGATGCTCCGCCCCGAGGGGAGGCTTGCGTTCATCTGTGCAGACCGCTGGATGCACAACCAGTACGGCGAACGGCTCCGCGCTCTGGTCGGTTCCGAATACTCGGTGGACACCGTCGTGGCGATGCACGACGTAGACGCCTTCGAGGACGCGGTGTCGGCCTATCCGGCGATCACCGTGCTGCGCAACGGGCACCAAGGTCCCGCCCATGTCGTGGAGGCCAAGGACGGATTCGACGGAGCGGACGGCCGCACCGTTGCCCAATGGCTAGCCGATGGGCACGAGGCCGTCCCCGACCAAGGCTTCTTTAACGCTGTGAGACTTGACCGATGGTTCATCGGCAGCGGACTCTGGCCATCTGGAACGCCCAATTCGCTTGAGTTGATAGCGGACCTCGAGGAGCGATTCGATCCGCTTGAAGACTGGCGCACAGGCACCCGTGTCGGGATCGGGGTGGCGACCGGTTGTGACGAAGTGTTCCTCGTCAAGGACGCGCCCGCCGTTGAGCGCTGTCGCTTGCTGCCATTGCTGACAGCACAAGACATCGCGTCGGGCAAGCCAAGTTGGGGAGGGCGGTCTCTCGTCAACCCGTGGGCAGACGGTCACCTGGTTGATCTTGGGGATTACCCCGGCCTTGCTTCATACCTGCAGCGCCACGACACCCGGGTCAAAGCGAGGCATGTGGCCCGTAAGCGACCAGCCTCCTGGTATCGCACCATCGACCGAATCCACCCTGAACTGCAAGCGCGGCCTAAGCTGCTTCTCCCCGACCTCAAGACAGCGGCCCACCCCGTGCTCGACACGGGCGGGTTCTATCCCCACCACAACTTGTACTACGTCGTATCCGACAAGTGGAACCTCGAAGTGTTGGGAGGGATCCTGTTGTCGGACATCGCGAACCTGTTCGTTGGCGCTTACTGCGTGAAGATGCGCGGTGGCACCTACCGGTTCCAAGCGCAGTACCTCCGGAAGATACGGGTGCCCAAACCGGACAGCATCAACGCCTCGACTGCGGCAACTCTTGCTCACGCGTTCAGATGTCGAGACCGTGCCGCTGCGACAGACACAGCCGCGGCGCTGTACGGAATCAGCAGTTCCGACCTTCGTGTCGCGGCGTAGCTCCCAACGGGCAACCGGACGCGGTTGTTGCCGTTATCCGCCACCCGACCAGTCGATGTCAGGGTTGGTCGTCATGAACTGCAGGCACCTGCCATGGATCGCCGCCGCGAACGTCTGAAAGCTCACCGAGTTCGACGGGAAGCGGACCGCAGCTGAATCCTTGTCAGCAAGCACGACGCATGCTGCGTCCAGTAGTCGCTCGCGGACCATTCGCTCGAAGAAGATCACATACCGGTCCGCGTAGCTGGCCCTGTCGAAGGCTGGATCGGGTTCCCACACCGTCCTGCGTGGGTTGACTGCAGTCGTGAAAGCCGCGTTGTCCTCCAACAGCATGAAGTAGCCAAGCCACGTCCGTTGCGGTCCGACAATGTCGCGCTCCACCGCCTTCCAGACATCGACGGCTTGGCCCAGGGCTTCGTCGGTGCGGTTGTTGTAGTTCTGGCCCGGACTGTCGCCCGCCATCGACTTCAACTCGATGATGCCAACCACCCGGTCAGCCACCATCACCACAACATCCCAGCTCTTGTCACGACGGAAGTAGCCAGCGATTGGACGCCGCTTGACATCGATGAGCTCCGCCGGTATCCCCCCGTCTACAAACACGCTCACCACCAACTCCTGGAGAGCATGCAGATGGCGACCTCCAGTCACCTCAGCACGAATGCCGGTGTTGAACACGCCCCTGCCCTCTGACTCGTCCGCCTGCGAACGCCGCACATCCCAGTAGTCACCAACCGCGGCACGCACCAAGTCGCGGTAGTCAGGAAGCCGTGCGGGCACTCGACTCCTTAGGTCTGGCCAAGGCAATCCTAGTCCCGTGCGCCTGCTTGTGCTCAACGCTGCAATAGCGAAGCTCTTCCACATCATCCGAGTCAGCTTTCTCGGTCTTCATATCATCGCTAGATGGATGTTGGGCCACCGCCTTATTGCTCACTGCGGCCACTCTACACCGATCCAGACTTTCGGAGCCTGCGCGTAAACGTGGGGGGGCGGGGTCGTGTCCGCGCCTGCGTTGGTGTCGTGCCATCAGGTGCCGCCGCCAACTAACCCGAGGGCACGGCGGACAGCGAACTGGTCGACTTCGGGCACGGCTCCGAACCGCCCTTGCATGTATGCCCGCTCGAGGTTGACGGACTTACGGACTCGCTCGCCTCGATACTCGGCAAGTGCCACTAGTTGAGTCATACCGTCGTTGTCTTTCTCGGTGAGCCAGACTTCGTCGCGGTTCAAGTGTTCGAGCAGAGAGACGTCATGTGTTGTGAAGATGAGCTGCGCGCCATGCGGGTTCGTCTCTGGATCATGGAAGAGCCCGATTAACTGTGCTGACAGCCGCGGATGGAGGCTGGCGTCGATTTCGTCGTGGAGCAGGATCCCACCGCTCTGGAGCGCCGCTAGAACTGGACCGATCAGGCGGAACCAGGTTTGAGTACCGACTGATTCTTGATCGAATCCGAAAGAGACTGGTCCATCGTCCGCTGAACGCAGGAATCGGATTTCTCGAAACGGGTGCCTAGCTTCGTCGCGATCCTCAGCGAACTCGACCGTGGCAATACTGGGGTCCGCCAATTGCAACAGCAGAAGGGGATGCGGCCGGCCATCAAACGTCGGTCGACCCGGAGGTTGGTTTGAGTCCTCCTCAAACAGCCGTATCGATGACCTCTGCCCTGGTCGAACGCCATATGGAAACTGGGACCGTCGCGGACGCCACAGCCCAAATACCTGCATTCTGGCTAGGGCACGAGCGACGCGACCCAGGTGTAGGCGGTCCAACCGCATCGCCGCCGAGAGAACGAGCGTCGTTGGTGTAAGCAACTCTCGGATCCCGC
>JAHQYN010000200.1 GCA_024421085.1 Acidimicrobiia bacterium | reverse complement strand
CCGTCGATGGGCAGAGCCTTGGACAGCGCCGCCGGTGGGGATGTCGCAACCGACCGCGAGGATGCCCTGTGGGACCGCATCGTTGAGGAGTACGACAAGTACTGGACCCCCAGAGGTCAGCCCAAAGCGGCGCGTGCCACATCGGCGGAACGGGTCGATGAGGCAAGAAGCAAGGTCGCCGAGTTGGCCGGGCGACTTGATGAAGTCGAAGACGATGCCAACAAAATGTCCCGGCTGATCGCCGAAGCGGCCGAGCTCGAAGCAAGTCAAGCAAGCAACAAGGACCAGGAGGCTCAACTGACCGAGCGGTGGGAGTCGACGCAGAGCCTGCACAACCGAGTTGAGCAACTGACGGCCCAGCACGAAGCTGCCGCAGCGAACAGAGACCGCGCAGCCAACCATCAGCAGCGGCGCCAGGAGTTGATTGAGGCTCTGGCCGACACCGACACGGCGTTGGCCGCCCTCGAAACCGAAGCCGAGCAGGCGGCACCCGCTCTTGCGGCGAGCACTCGCCGCAACGAGGAGGCCGTCACCGCACTTGCCGAAGCCCGCTCTGTGCTTCGGTCTGCCCAAGCTGAGCACCGGCTCGCCATCGACGACCGTGACCATTTGCGCCAGAAGATCGAGGTGCTCCAACTCAGGGAGCGTCATGAGCGCTACGCCAAAGCTGCGGAAGCTCTGAGCGAGGCTGAAGCGCATCTCAATTCGGCCAAAGTCGACGACGACATCGTGGAGGAGATCGAACAAGCCCACCTGAACCATGAGCGGGCCAAGGCGGCTGCCGACAGCGCCGCCGCCTCAATTGAGACAACGGCGCTCGACGACATCACGATGAGTTTCGACGGTGACGAAGTCGAGTTGCCCGCAGGCGGGGTTGAACGCACCCTCGTGGACCATGAGGTGACGGTGCTCATTGCCGACGTCGCGCAGCTGCGTGTGAGTGCAGGAACCGACTCCAAAGGCTTGGCCGATGAGCGCAGTCGAACTCAACAGGTTTATCAGCAATTCTGCGAGGAGGTTGGGGTGGTTGATCTGGCCGATGCCCGCCTAGCTGCACAGGGGCGACAAGATGCCCTGCGCAATCGCAAGGACGCCAACGAAGCAATCGAGCGGGAACTTCGCGATCTCAATCCCGAGACCCTGCTACGGAAGGTCGGACGGCTAACTCTGCGGGTCGACTCCTATCCTCAGGAGCGATCCACGGAAGCGGCCCTGCCCGAGGACCACGACACAGCCAAGCGGACTGCCGACAAAACCGAGCGCACGCTCGACATTCGTCAAGACGAATGCCTCGCCCGCGAAAAGATTGCCGAAGAGTCCGCCGAAGCCCTCAAGGAGTCACAAGTCAGCGAGAGCGTCCTCGGTGCGAGAATCGAAGATTCCCGCAAAAGGAAAAGGCACGCCGCGAGCCAACTCGCCGACGCCAGAGAAGTCAATGAAGACGCAGCCCTGACGGCCGCACTCGGGTTGGCTCAACAGCAGACTGAAACCGCCGAGACGGATCTGCAAGAAGCGCGAGCCCAACACGACGCAGCGGATCCCGAGACCTTGGAGGTCCTCCTAGAGAACGCCCGCGAAGCCACAGGGCGAGCGATCAAAGACATACAGTCCAACAGAGATGAACGCAACGCGTTGCGAATCAGCCTCGACCTGCGCGGGGAACAGGGTTTACACACCCTTCACAGCGAAGCGCTAAGCAGCCTGCAGCACATTGAGCGCCAACATGACCGCGCGGAGACGCGTGCCAGGGTCGTCCTTCTGTTGAAGGAAACGTTCGAGCAACACCGCCAACAGGCACGACAGCGCTACATCGGCCCGTTCAAGGAGCAGATCGCCCGGCTCGGAAAGATCGTCTTTGGGCAGAGTTTCACTGTGCAGTTATCCGATGACCTGCGCGTGGTGCGCCGCACACTCGAAGGCATCACCCTCGAAGTAGACCAGTTGAGCACCGGTGCCCGCGAGCAGATCGGCGTGTTGAGCCGACTAGCGTGTGCCGCCATCGTCAGCCCCGGCGACGGCGGAGTCCCGGTCATGATCGATGATGCCCTGGGTTGGAGCGACCCGCAACGCCTGCGGACCATGGGTGCGGCGATCATGGCCGCAGGCAAGCAATGCCAGGTCATTGTGCTCACCTGCACCCCGGGCCGCTACTCCAACGTCGGAGAAGCAGAAGTCGTCAAACTCTAGCCCAGATTTTTCAGTAAGCGGTTGGTGGGGGTTGGCTGGGGTGTTGAGAGTGTGCTGCGGTGGGGGGTGTGTTCAGGTGAGTTGGGGGAGGTTGTGTATTCGTTGGAACGCGGCGATGAGGTGTGGGGTCTTGGGTTGCGTCTGACTTCGCGCGACAGATTCTGGGTTTTTCTACGCTAGTTCGGGCTGGGTTGGTGGTCTTAGAAAAAGTGGCTGCGTCCGATGGGTTCTCAGCAAAGAAGTTACAAGAAGTTTTTGACTGCGGAGCAGAAATACGATTTGTGGGTACGGATACTCACCGGGCAGATCATCCAAGCCGAAGCAGTTGCTGTGGCTGGTGTGGACCGGTCGCTGATCGCCCGGTCGCGGGCTGTTGCTCGGGATGGGGCGGTGGCGCCGTTGGGTGCGTCGAAACCAGGGCAGCCCCGGCAGTCCCGAGCGGAGGTATCGGAGGCCGCAGCGTTGCGTCCCGAGGTGGAACGGTTGGGGCGTACTGTGGTCGAGCAAACTGTGGAGTTGGCGGTGCTGCGGGGAAAAACGGGTTACCAGCGGGTGCGGCACAGTCGAGATCTTGTTGGTGATGTGGAACTGGCGGTGCTGCGGGGAAAAACGGGTTACCGATGAGCGGTGTTGTCCCCACCCGCGTTGATGGGACCGCCAAAGCTGTGTTGTTGGGGTTGATCGACGATGCCGTCGACGCCGGTTGGACGCACAGCAGGGTTTGTATGGTGCTGGGTGTGGACCGCCGCAGGGCGTGGCGCTGGACCCTGCGCCGTTCCATACATTGATTCATACTGGGTTTTGCGTAGGCTGAATGTTGTGGTCGGTTGTTGTTGTAGTGTAGGCGGTTTCGTACTCGTCGGGTGAGAGGTCGTTGAGGTAGCTGTGGATACGCGCGGTGTTGTACCAGTGCACCCAGCCGAGGGTGGCGAGTTCGACGTCGTCGATGGTCCGCCACGGCCGGTGGCCGGGACCGCGGATCAGTTCGGTTTTGTAGAGCGCGTTGACGGCTTCGGCCAGGGCGTTGTCATAGGAGTCCCCGACCGATCCGATAGAAGGTGCCGCGCCGAGTTCGTCGAGGCGTTCGCTGTAACCGATGCTGGTAAACTAGCTGCCGGCATCGGTGTGCGCGACGAGGCCTTCGAGGCGGGTCCCGCGGTTCCAGCGGGCCATCTCCAACGCGTCAAGCACCATCTGGGTTTTCATGTTCGACGCGACCCGCCAGCCCACGATGCGGCGACTGAACGCGTCGGTGATGAAACACA
>JAHQYN010000199.1 GCA_024421085.1 Acidimicrobiia bacterium | reverse complement strand
TGGCGGATCTTGGCCAAGCTCCTTCCCAAGGCCGTCATTGTTGATCGTTCCGCTGCGGAAGGGGGACGGATCTCCAATGGAACGCTTTTTGTCGCGGCTCAAACGCAGCGCAAGAGAGTCTTGCTTCCGGGTCTGGAGGTCCGGATCCGACCTGGGAGCGCGATAGACACGCCGATTGCAGACTCGCCCTGGCCCGAGGGTCTTCGGATGGCGAGCGCAGCGCGCACCCTGCTCGACAATCTCGCCTCCACGCGGGGGCGCCGCGGGCATGTTCCGCGGACGCTGTCTCACGCAGAGCTCGAGGATTGGTTGGCGGGCAAGGCGATCGCCTGGGGTCGAGAACGAACCGCACGACTCCGTGCTGAGTGCCACGAACTCGCCGAGGTGTTCCGCGGCGATCATGATGCCGAACGCGTGGATGCGCTGTTCGATCAACTCCAAGGGCTCGAACCTCCGAGACGAGATGCAGGTGAGATGTTCACTGCGTTCACCACCGGAACTGCGTGGGATGACCGGCGGATCAAGTTGTTCGAGTCGGTTGGCGATGCGCTGATGTCGCTTCCGAGTGAAGTGCCCCGCCGCCTGCCTGTGTCCGATGCCTTGGGTGAACTCCCGTTCTATGAGAGCTACTTCTCGAACTACATCGAGGGCACCGAGTTCACGATCGAAGAGGCGAGGGCCATCATCGAAACCCAGGTTCCTCCCGCCGACCGGCCCGAAGACGGCCATGACATTCTTGGCAGCTACCACTGTGTTGTCGACCCAGTCGGGCGCGCTGCCACGTCGACCGACCCCGACGAACTGATCGGTTATTTGCAGGTCAGGCATCAGACCATCCTCGCTGGCAGAGCCGACAAGACCCCGGGGGAATGGAAGAGCAAACCGAACCAGGTGGGCGCCTACGTGTTCGTTGCGCCGCAACTGGTCGAGGGAACGCTTCGCAAGGGCCTCGCCGGGCTCGAGCGCCTCGAACCGGGGATTGCGAGGGCTTTGTACGTGATGCTTGTGGTGTCGGAGGTCCACCCGTTCACCGACGGGAACGGGAGAGTGGCCCGGGTGATGATGAACGCGGAGACCTCCGCCGTCGGCGATGCCCGGATCGTGATCCCAAGCGTTTATCGCAACGAGTACATATCCGCGCTGCGCCGCGTCTCAACGTCCAATGGGGACATCGGCGCATATGTTGCGGTCATGGTGCATGCGTGGAGATGGACCGCAGCGATGCCATGGACTGATCGCGCTGCCACCGAAGGCCAACTCGATGCCACCAATGCACTACTGGACTCCACAGACGCACAGAACAACAACATCCGCCTCACGCTCCCATAAGCGTGTCGAGCGCCATGAGGCCGGGCCGCTTCGCTTCATTCAGCAGAACCCAAGAGTAATTGTGTACGTTCCGTTGGATCGATGCGGCCGCGACCGCGCTTGGTCTCGGAGCGACGGCGCTTTGCTTGCAACCGCCGAGCCTTAGCCGAACGTGACGGCCGGGTCGGTCTCCTCGGTTTTGGAACGGTCAACGCGTCGCGCAGCCGTGATTCCAGACGGTCGAGAGCAATCTCACGGTTGCGGGCCTGCGATCGCGTGTCGTCAACGACCACCCTCAACGCGGCACCGAACGCAGCGATTAGTCGCTTGCGTGCCTCGACCTCAACGTCGCCTGCCGTCGTGAGATCAATCACGGCCTCGACCCGAGTGCTGGAGCGGTTAGCGTGTTGACCTCCCGGACCGCCGGAGGGATCGAAGCGCCAGGCAACCTCGGCGGCCGGCACCGCCCCTCCGGGAAACAGGAGCAACCGGTCATTGACTTCGTGTTGCGACATTGTTCCGATATGCTAGCGGCAGACCTCAACCCGTGGTTGTCGGTCACCGTCAAAACGGGAAGAGCCACCCGTGGCCACTCCACCCAGTATCGTATTACACATGTCCGCTCGGGTTTTGAGGTGGTCCACCCTTTATTTGTGTATTATTCAACGCATGTGTTTGCACGTTTCGCCTGATGATGCTGAAGAGGATCATGGTCGAAGTGCGGGACCAACGCATCGCAGCGGGTTCATTGCTGCTCGGATGGGGCTCAGTGTCGAAGATGCGCGGCACTGCGATGAGATCGAAGCGTCTCTAGGTTCGACCCCCACCGAAGGCCACGACTGGGACGAATATCCCGGAGCGTGGGTTCGCGCACAGCGCCGCCTCGACCCGGTCTGCTCGGGTTGACTCTGATCGTTCGGTGCAGCCGTGTCTCGTCTCCTTCTCGATTCGGCGGATTTGACCAACACGCCCCACGCAGCGCCTCGCAGCCGTGCGGATGTTCGCGGCGCAGCCTGTCTAACCGGGTCGATTGCGAGTTGCGATGACCGGCTTAGTTGAGCACGGAACTGGCCGGGTAGCCAAGGCGGTCGAGCTCGGCTCGTATCCCGTAGTCGTGTTGGCCACGTTCGCCGGGTTCTGGACTCTGACGGCCAACGGATTGCATGTGACACCGGCGGCATACGGAGCGGCCGTTCTGGCCGCCGGGTTGGTGACCGCACATGAGATCAAGTGGCCCCACCGCCCGCAGTGGCGTCCGCACGGACGTGAGATCCGTTCGGATCTGGCGTTCATGGTGCTGGTGCAGATGACCTTGCCCTACCTGTTGTCGGTCGGCGTGACGATCGGCATCGCCGACCGCTTGAAGGCCGCAGGCTTCACTGTCGATAGTCTCTGGCCGCACGGCCTGCCGTTGATCGTGCAGGCGATATTGATGTTGTTGCTGGCCGACCTTGCCCGCTACTGGCTGCACCGAGCGTTCCATCGCTTCGGGTTCATGTGGCGTTACCACGCTGTGCATCATTCGCCGCACCGTCTCTACTGGCTCAACGTTGCTCGCTTCCATCCCTTCGAGAAGGCTGTCCAGTTCTCACTTGATGCGCTGCCTTTCGTCTTGGTGGGTGTCTCCGCAGAGGTGCTTGCCGTCTACTTCGTGTTCTATGCGGTCAACGGGTTCTTTCAACACTCCAACTGCGCCGTGCGATTGGGCTTTCTCAACTACGTCATCAGCGGACCTGAACTGCATCGTTGGCACCATTCGGAGTTCCCCGAGGAATCCAACGCCAATTTCGGCAACAACTTGATCGTCTGGGACTGGATTTTCGGGACACGTTTTCTGCCGGTTGGGCGCGAAGTCGGCAATCTCGGATTGATCAACAGGCAATACCCGAGCGGATTCTGGCAGCAGATGCGCACACCGTTTGCTGCCGGTCTGGATTCCGAGACCGGGGCCGGCCCGAGGTGAGGCGCAGCGTCGGCTACTTGGGGTTGAAGGCTGCTTTGACGCTGACGCAGCGACCGCGGCTGCGGGCGTTGCTGGAGTCGGCGAAAGCACCTGACGAAACCCAACTGAGGGTGCTCAGAGGAATCCTGGCCGACAACGCCTCGACAACTTTCGGCACGGAGCACCGATTTTCGGGCATCAACACCGTTGCCGAGTATCGCCGAGCGGTACCGGTCCAGGTCTATGAGGACCTGCGTGAGTTGGTGGAGCGCCAGGAGTTGACCGGCGAGCCGTGCCTCACCGCAGAGCGGCCGGTGTTCTA
>JAHQYN010000042.1 GCA_024421085.1 Acidimicrobiia bacterium | reverse complement strand
CGTCGGTGTCGCCAACTTATGGGCCGCTCCCGCCTGAGGCACAGCAACCAACAACGACCCCAACAACGCCAGAACCAGGGCCGGCGCAACACCGACCCGAAACAGAAACCGGCTAGACCCTACCCAACGGGGGGGGGGGGTGGGGGGGTGAAAGCAGACCCCGACCCCGTACGCCGCCACACCCAACCACGACCCGAGCCCCCGCCCAACAAGCCGCGCACACCTCCACGCTTGGTTCCGCTGTCGTATCGCATGTCAAAGCCTCCAGAGTCAGTCACCGTGCAGCATACCCTACACCACACCCCCACCAAACACGCGCCACGCCCCAACCCCGGCGGGGACTGTCCACAGGAGTGGAGCTAAGGGGAATTGAACCCCTGACCTCTTCCATGCCATGGAAGCGCTCTACCAACTGAGCTATAGCCCCGTGTTCTCCAGACGGGAGCGTAGCAGGCGCACCAGCACCTCCCACGCCGCGGTTCTCACGGGCGGTTCTCACGGGCGGGTCCCCGCGACGGGCGGTTCCCGCGACGGGCGGTTCCCACGACGGGCGGGTCCCCGCGACGGGCGGTTCCCACGCCGCGGTTCCCCGCGACGGGCGGTTCCCACGCCGCGGTTCCCCGCGACGGGCGGGTCCCACGGGCGGTTCCCCGCGACGGGCGGCAGAGACGCTGGCGGGTGGGGGAGCGGCAACTGGAGCGCCCCGCGGTCAGATGAGAGCAGACCGTCGTAACCCAACGCCTCCATTCTGACGGCTGTCTGGGCCACGCTGTCGAGTGGGCCCATGAGCCCGGCATTGAGTTTCATTCGGGGTCCCCCTCGTTGATGTCTCCCTCGCCGCCGTGGTCTGGAGCAGCGCCGCGCTCTGGAGCAGCGCCGTCCTCTGGAGCAGCGCCGTCCTCTGGAGCAGCGCCGTTGTGGTCGCGCAGGAACCGCTCGAACTGGGCGCCGAGCTCCTCAGAGATGGCAAGTGTGCCCTCGGCGCTGATCCCACCCGAGTCGAACTCGTCGTGGTGGCGCTCGAGCTGGGCGATGGTCTGGGAGTGGTCGTCGTCTTCAGCAATCAGGGCATCGAGCTGGTTGCGGATCGCCAAGGCGTGTTCTGAGAGGTCGCCACTGTCGATGCTGATCCCGGCGGCGTCGTCGAGCCCCTCGATGAGCGACAGCGCGGCCGCTGGGTAGGGTGCCGCAGCGATGTAGTGGGGAACCTGCGCCCAGAGGCTCAGAGAGGCGATCCCCGCGGCGGTGAAGGCCGCCTCGATCGCTGCGGCCATCCCGGCCGGCACCTCGAGGGTCGCCCCGGCGTGGTTGGCGCGCACCAGCTCAGGAGTGGGGGAGGTGATGGTCAGGCGGGTGCTGCGGGTGTGGGGGACAGCGGCCGGGTAGGCCCCGAGGCTCACCAGCCGACGCACGCCGAACCGCTTGCCGAGCCCGACCACAGCCTCTACGAACGACCGCCAGTTGTGGTCAGGTTCAGATCCGCTGAGGATCAGCACGTCACGGTCGTCGCTGTCACGGCCTGCAGCGAGCTCGATGACCGGCCAGTCGATGTCGGCGTTGATGCCGTTGACGATGTGCAGCGTCGGTCGATGCGCCCGATAGTCGAGCAGGAACTCGGTGTTGAACTCCGCCAACTTCTCGGCCCCGGTGACATTGCTGATATGGCGGATCGCGGTTCTGGCGCCCCGCCCCGCGTCAACCCAGCCGTCGAAGTGGACCAGCAGCACTGGATCGACGACGTCGGGGGTTCGCAGCACTCGATACAACTGCTCAGGGTCGATAGCAGAACTCATTGGTTTTCGTTGCCTCCGAATCGATGGGAGCGTGGGGTTGTGCGTCGGTGCAACATGATGGCCCGAAACTTGTTGAGGAAGGGAATCGACCGCCGTTGCGCTACGTTGCACGACACTATGGCCGACGTGACCGACTCGACATTCGACCGCGATGTGGTGCAGCGCTCCAAGACGATACCCGTCGTCGTCGACCTTTGGGCGCAGTGGTGCGGACCTTGCAAGCAGCTCACCCCGATCCTCGAGAAGGTCGTCGCCGAGACCAACGGCGCGGTCGAGCTGGCGAAGATCGACATCGACGCCAACCCGGCGGTGGCCCAAGCCTTCAAAGTCCAGTCGATTCCGGCTGTGTACGCGATGGTAGACGGGCAGGCCGTCGACGGCTTCATGGGTGCCCAGGGAGAGGCCCAGGTCCGTGAGTTCGTGGCGCGCCTGGTGCCGGTGCCGGAGCCGAGCGAGGTCGAGAGGCTGGTGGCGATCGGCGACGAGGAGTCGTTGGTCGCGGCGTTGAGGCTCGAGCCCGACAGTCCCGCCGCGGTCACGGCATTGGCGGAACTGTTGGTGGCCCGAGGTGAGGCGGAGACGGGGTTGCAGCTGCTGGAGCGCATCCCAGAATCGGCCGAGACCCGCCGGATCACAGCTTTGGCCCGAACCGGCGGAATCGGCGAGGACGTCGAGGAGATTCTCGCTGAGCTTCTGGCGACGGTGAAAACCGACGACGAGGCCCGCAGCAGGTTCCTCGACCTGCTTGAGGCGCTCGGCCCCGACGACCCCCGCAGCACCCGTTGGCGCCGCAAGCTCAGCACCGCGCTGTTTTAGCGCGCTGCGTTGACGACGCCTGCGCCGGAGGTCGTCGAAGCGCCGGCGGCGGGGTCGCACAGCCAGATCTCGGCGTCTAGGCCGCTCTCGTCGCGGTAGCGCTGTGCGACGCGGGCTTGGAACTCGGTCGCCGCCTCGGTCTGCACCAGCGCCACCGCGCAGCCTGCGAAACCGCCGCCGGTCATGCGCGCACCGAGGCAGCCGGCGCTGCCGCGGGCGATCTCGACCATCTGGTCCAGCGCTGGCCCGGAGACTTCGTAGTCGTCGCGCAGGCTGTCGTGACTGGCAATCATCAGCGAGCCGAGGGCCGCGGCGTCGCCGACAGCCATCGCCTGCGCGGCATCTGCGGTGCGGCGGTTCTCGGTGATCACATGGTGCGCCCGGCGCCGTTCGGTCGCGAGTTCGCACGGCATCCGCTCAAGGTCAGCCAGTTCAGCGTCGCGCAGAGACCCGACGCCCATGGCCGCCGCCGCTCGGGCACATGCCGCGCGGCGGTCGGCGTACTCGGAGTCGACGAGCTGACGGCGGGTCCCCGTGTCGATGACCGCCACAACGGAGCCCTCCGGAAGCGGGTACGGCTCGACGTGCAGCGAGCGGCAGTCGATCAAACAGGCGTGCCCTGCCAGGGCCGCGGCCGAGATCAGTTGATCCATGATTCCGCTGGGAATGCCCACGAGCTCGTTGTCGACACGTTGACACAGACGGGCGACCTCGGCGGCGGACAGTTCGCCGCCAGCCAAATGCAGGACCGTCGACACGACTGCCACCTCGAGAGCTGCCGACGACGACAGCCCCGCACCTGCGGGAATGTCGGTGGCGATGGTGGCGCGCCACGGCCCGGGACGAAACCCCTCGGCGTGCAGCAGGCGGTGGACGCCGTGCAGGAATACGGCCCAGTCAGTCGGGTCGATCTCTGCGGTCGACGGCGCCAGCACAGCGTGTCCGAAATCCTCGGAGAAGACCTCGGTGCTCGACCCTTCGGGTGCTCGCCGCGCGGCGACGACGGTGTCGAATGGCAGCGCCAGCGGCAGCACGAATCCGTCGTTGTAATCGGTGTGCTCTCCGATCAGGTTGACCCGTCCAGGTGCTCGGCCCACGACCTCTGGCGTGCCCCAACGCTGCCGGTGGCGCAGCACCGCCCGGTCCATCGCACGAGGGCCGCCACTGCGGACCAAGTTCACCGTATTCACGCTGTGCCGGATTCGGGCGCCGGCCCGAGGCTGGCGATCATGTCGACTCCCGCACCACGAGTTCCACGGGCAGTACCAACGGGGCAGGGTTGGTTTCCGGCGCCTCGATCAGTCTATTGAGGATTCGGATCGCCTCGGCGCTCAACCGCGGGCGGTCGAGCCTGACGGTGGTCAGCCTGGGGCTCACCAGACCACTCAACTCGATGTCGTTGCAGCCGACTATGGCCAGATCGTCGGGGACTCGGTAGCCGGCCGACTGTGCTGCGCGCATCGCGCCCACGGCCATCGAGTCGTTGAAAGCGAAGATCCCGTCGAGGTCGCTTCGGCGTTCAAGCAGCTGCGCCAGCCCGTCTGATCCACCGGCCACAGTGGGCTGCACGCGGACCAGTTCCGGCGGTGCCGTGCCCGTCGGCGCGTTCTCGAAGGCTCGCAAGAATCCCCGCTCGCGGCGGCGGTTTCGGGGAACTGTGACCTCTGAGCCGATCATGGCGATCCTGCTTCTGCCGGTTGCGAGAAGATGTTGGGTCGCCTGGTTGGCGCCGTCCTCGAGATCGAACGACACCGAGGCCAGATTGGGGAACTCGACGATGTCGTCGACGATCACCAGGGGCATCCCCTGCCGGGCGTGGGCGGCCAACTCTTCGACCGTCCCGGGGGCCGGGAACACGATCACTCCGTCGACTGCGTGCGACAGCATCGACTTGAACACTTCTGCCTGCCGTCGGGGGTCGCCGTCGTTGCATGCGAAGAACATCGTGCGGCCGGTCTCGCGGGCCTCGTTCTGGATGCCCTCGGCCATCGCCGGGAAGAACGGGTCGGTCATGTCCACCCCGACGAGCCCGACCGTGCCGCTGCGACGGGTGATCAGGCCTCGGGCCAGCATGTTGGGCTGGTATCCGAGGTCCTCCACCGCTTCGAGCACCCTGGCCCGGGTCGCCTCGGAGAACCCGCCTTCGTCGTTGACGACCCTCGACACCGTTCGGGGCGACACTCCGACCCTGTAGGCCACGTCTCGTAGGGTTGCTCCTGTTGCCATCTGGTTCTGCGTCTCTTTGGGTACGACGATGCTATCTGTCTAGCCGCTGGATTCTCGGAGCGGGTGGACTCAGAGCCGGCAGGCAGCAGCGGATCAGGCCAAGTTACGTCAACGATAGCGTCAACGTTGACGTAGCCCGAGAATTGTTCTATAGTGAGCCACCGACCACGGGAGAGAAGTTGGCCAGAGTCGCATTCATCGGAGCGGGCAGCACAGTATTTGCCCGGAACCTCCTCAATGACCTGCTTGGTTACGAGGACATTCGCGACCGCCTCGAATTCCGGCTCCACGACATCGACCCGCAGCGCCTCGCCACCTCAGAGGTCGTCGCGCAGAAACTGGTCGCCAGCCACGGCGCCGGAGCGCAGGTTGTCGCCGACACCGACCTGCAAAGAATCCTCGACGGCGCGGACTACGTGATCACGATGTTCCAGATCGGCGGCTTCGAACCCGCCACCGTGCTCGACTTCGACCTGCCCGAACAGTACGGACTCCAGCAGACCATCGCCGACACCATCGGCATCGGCGGGATCATGCGGGGCCTGCGCACCGTGCCCGCCCTCGTCGAAGTCGGCCGGGCCATGAACGAACAGTGCGCGGACGCAGTGCTGCTCAACTACGCCAACCCGATGGCGATCAACATGTGGGGCCTCGCCGAACTCTGCGAAGTCGAGGCCTACGGGCTCTGCCACAGCGTCCCCATCACCGCCGAGCAACTGGCAGGCGACCTGGGGCTGCCAACAGAGGAACTCGACTACACCGTGGCCGGAATCAACCACATGGCGTTCTTCCTGCGGCTCGAGCACCAGGGGCGCGACCTCTACCCAGAGCTCAAGAAACTCCACCGCGACCCCGCCGACGCGCCGAGGCGGAGCGAATCGCAACTCCGAGACGCAGTCCGCTACGAGATGCTGCGGCGGCTGGGCTACTTCGTCACCGAGTCGAGCGAACACTTCGCCGAGTACACGCCCTACTTCCTCAAGCGTGGCCGCCCGGACCTGATCGAACGCTACGAAGTCCCAGTGCGCGAGTACGTGCGCCGCTGCGAGAACCAGATCGCGCAGTGGGACGAGCTTCAGACCCGCCTCGAGGGCGGCGAGGAACTTATGGAACTCCCCAAGAGCAACGAGTTCGCCCCGCAGATGATCCACAGCCTCGAGACCGGTACCGAACGCGAAGTCTACGTCAACGTCGCCAACCACGGACTGATCGACAACCTGCCGACCGGCTGCATAGTCGAGGTTCCCGCCACCGTAGACGGCAAGACCGTCACCCCCAAGGTGGTCGGGAAACTCCCGCCGCATCTCGCAGCGCTGATCAGCACCAACATCGCGCCTCAGCAACTCACCGTCGAAGCCATCAAGACGGGCCGACGCGACCACGTCTACCACGCGGCGATGCTCGACCCGCACACCGCCGCGGAACTCGACCTCGAACAGATCTGGTCGCTGGTCGATGCACTGATCGAAGGACACGGCGACTACATCCCCGAGTCTCTGCGCATGCACGAAGAGAGGGCCTGACCATGCTCGGGTCTCGCAAAGAACCCAACAACAAATCTGGAAACACCAGAAACCCTAGGAGGGAAATGACCAAATCAACTGAGAGTTCACACAAGCGCCGCGGCGCTGGACTGAACCGTCGAGACTTCATGATCGGAGGCACCGCAGCACTCGGCGGCGCGGCACTGCTCGCATCGTGCGGTGATGACGGCGACGCGGCGCCGGTGGCGACCACCGCCGCGCCGGCGACCACCGCCGCGCCGACAACCACAGCGGCCGACACGGGCCCCGGCAGCACCTCGCTCGGCTCCAACTACTCCGGTGAGAAGAACCGCGAGGCCCTGGCCGCGGCGGTCGCCGCAACCGGCGTGGAGACGATGATCAACACCATCGACCACAACACCTACCAGGAGAACTTCAACACCTACATCCAGCAGCCCGACGACTGCGTCTCCTGGTTCGCGGGCTACCGCATGCGCGCCTTCGCCGGCAGGGGAGTGCTCGGCGACATCTCCGACGTCTGGAGCGGCCTCAACGGGATGTCCGACGGCTTCCGCAGCGCCGCATCGGGCCTCGACGGCAAGCAGTACTTCGTGCCGTTCTACTTCTACCCGTGGGCGGTCCACTACCGCAAGAGCCTGTTCGCCGACAACGGCTACTCGATCCCCACGACCTGGGCCGAGTTCACCGCACTCTGCGACACCATGGCGGCCGACGGCATCACCCCGCTGAGCGCAGCCAACGACGGACGCTGGCCCCAGATGGGCATGTTCGACATGCTCAACCTGCGCGTCAACGGCTACGACTACCACGTCAGCCTGATGGGCGGCAACGAGAGCTGGGAGAGCCCCGAGGTCAAGAACATCTTCTCGACCTGGTCAGACATCCTTCCCTACTACCAGCCCGACGCCAACGGGCGCACCTGGGAGGACGGCGCTGGCGCGCTGCGTGAAAAGGAGACCGGAATGTACCTGATCGGCACTTTCCTTACCTCGCAGTACACCGAGCAGGAAGTCCTCGACGACATCGACTTCTTCCTGTTCCCCGAGGTCAACCCCGAGCACGGCCAGGACGCCATCGAGGCACCGATCGACGGCTTCATGATGGCTGCGAGCCCCGACAACGAGACTGCTGCAAAAGCACTCCTCGGCGGTATGGGGTCAGCGCCTGCCATCGATGCCTACATAGCGGTCGACCCCTCGGTCGTCGCCGCCAACAGCAACGCCGACACCAGCGGCTACAACGCCCTGCAGCAGCGCTCGGCTGAAGCTGTGGGCTCGGCGAAGTACATCGCGCAGTTCCTCGACCGCGACACCGACCCCAGCTTCGCAGCCGACGTTGTCGGCGTGGGCATTGCAGACTTCCTGGGTTCACCGGACAGCATCGACACGTTCCTGGCCGACATCGAAGCCAAGAAGCAGACCTACACCTTCGAGTAGTCCGAGCACTCACGAATAGTCCAAGACGAGAGACTAGGGTCCCCTCCATGGAAGCGACGGCGGCGCCACCCTCCAGGCCCAGCCTGAAGGCGCGCCGTCGTCGCTCGTCCACGCTCACCGGCAGAGACCGGATGTGGCTGTGGCTGATGGTGGGTATCCCGGCCTTCCTCCACATCGCGCTGGTCTGGATACCCGCAGGGTTGACCGTCGCCCTGTCGTTCAGCGAATGGGACAACCTGGCCCCGCTGAGCGACATCAGCGCGACCGGTTTCAGGAACTACTGGATCATCTTCACGATCTTCGAAGGCGACCTCTTCGCGGCACTGTTCAACAACTTGATGCTGGTCGTGTGGCTGACCGTCTGCTCCGCGGTCGGGATGCTGTTCGCCTACCTGCTCGACAAGAACGTCCGCGGCAGCGCCATCTATCAGAGCATCTACTACTTCCCGGTGGTCCTGTCGCTCGCCGTCGTCGGGTTCATCTGGAAGTCGACGATGTTCTCACGGGACCGCGGCCTGCTCAACGAGATCTGGCCCGGAGGCCCGGTCGACTTCGTGGGCGACGGCAGCAAGCTGTTCTCCTTCGACGTGCCGTTCCTGGACCCGGCGCTGGGGCTCTCCAAGAATTTCGCGGCGCTGCTCGTGGCTATGGCCTGGCGGCACATCGGCTACATCATGGTCATGTACCTGGCCGGGCTGAAGGCGGTCGATCCCTCCCTGCGGGAGGCAGCCCAGATCGACGGCTGCAACGAGTGGCAGTCCTTCCGGCGGGTCGTCTTCCCGTCGCTTCGGCCGATCAATGTGATCGTCGTGGTCATCACCGTGATCGAGGCGCTGCGGGCCTATGACATCATCGCCGCACTCAACGAGCCGCGCGGCACCGACGTCATGGGCACACTGGTGACCAAGAGCCTGCTGGGCGAGGGCGGTGGCCGTGTCGGGTTCGGGTCCGCCTACGGCGTCGTGCTGCTGCTGTTGTGCCTGGGATTCATCATCTGGTATGTGACGAACCACTATCGAGAGTCGGAGATATGAGCGCGGTGACCCTCGACGGCCGTTCGGGCTCAGAATCGGCGGGGTTCGACCCCGAACTGTTCGACCAGGTCCGCCTCCGGCGTGCCCAGCGGCGGGGCTCGAAGGTCAAGCCGATGCGTATGCTGCTGCATGGATTCCTAGTCGTGATGGCCATCGGTTGGCTGGTGCCGATCGGCACCGCCATCTACAACTCGTTTCGCGACTACGCGACCGACACCCGGACCAACGGCCCCTTCGCGGCGCCCGAGACGCTCACGCTCGACAACTACCGTGCCGCCTGGGACGTCGGGGAGATGTCCAAGACGTTCGGTAACACCGCGTTCATCGTCATCCCCGCCCTGTTCCTGACCCTGCTGCTGGCGGCCATCGTCGCCTACGTGTGCACCCGCTACAGCTGGAAGTTCAACATCGTCTTCCTGGTGCTCTTCACAGCCGGAAACCTCATGCCCCAGCAGGTGCTGTTCCAGCCGCTGTTCCAATTCTTCAAGTACATGCCTTGGCCGGACTTCCTGTCCGACACCGACACCGGCAACCTCCTGGGCACCAAGATCGCGGTGATCCTGATCCATGTTGCGTTCCAGATCGGATTCTGCACGTTCGTCCTGTCGAACTTCATGAAGACGATCCCAAAGGAGATCAGCGAGGCCGCCGCGGTCGACGGCGCCGGCGTCTGGCGGGGCTTCTTCCAGGTGATCCTGCCGCTGACCCGCCCCGCGCTGGCGGCGCTCGGCACCTTGGAGTTCACCTGGCTCTACAACGACTTCTTCTGGGGGTCGGTCCTGCTCAATCAGGGCGACGAACGCCCCATCACCTCGTCGATAGCGGTGCTGAACGGCCAGTACGGCAGCGACTTCAACCTGGTAGCCGCAGCGTCGATCCTCATCGCGCTCCCCACGCTACTCGTCTATCTGATCCTGCAGAAGCAGTTCATCTCCGGCCTTACCCTCGGCGCCAGCAAAGGCTGACCCCGCTTTGAACGCAGCGCTCGGCAAAGGTGGGCGGCCTCTCTCGGGTTCTAGCTGTCTGCTCTAGTCCCTGCTCGGGCTTGCACACGGACATGCGACTGAACGTCCGCATACAGATTGATGTCAATGCGCGACCTGTCCTCCAACTGCACGGCCAACGCATATTTCTGGTTGGTGTAATCCTCCTTCAGGTTGTCAGCCCAAGGCTCCTTGAGGTGCTTCACGACCAAGTAGTAGGTGTCGGAGTCATCCGGATTGAGCGAGTTGGCACTCTTGGCGTGCCAGGTCCTCACCTGGAGGGTGGAGGAACCACAGGTTTGCGAACCGGGCTCTAGTTTGCCAGCAACGCGGCGACGATCCTTCACAGTCGGTACTGGTTCGTCCTTGGGCTGCTTTCTGACGACTTCCTCGACTTCGTCAATCGACATGGCCCGATAGAAATCAAGTTCCAGGTGTCCTGCGGTGTATTCACGACGTTGACGCCGAACCGGCGGGTCGTGGGCCACCGCCACGGTGATTGTGCGGTCCGATTTTCCAGTTGTGAATGACGCTGGCATGGGGATCGGGTGGATCGCCACCGTGTCTACATCAATCTCGCCTTCATGAAGGAGAACGACTCGGGCGCGCTCAGAGTTCACAGCCCGGACCTTGTCGGGTATGCCGTAGCCGAACGCTCGCCGGCTTTCCGCTTTGTCGGGAAACTGGGAGCGCGCTTGATATGGGACTTCGGCGGATATGCCGAGTAGTACTCGCAGCAAGTTGGCGCTGGCTGCTGGATACGTGTGAAGAATCTCTGCCGCAGTTCGCGCAACGCGGGGCGCGGCATAGCTGGTTCCAGAACTGGAGAAAAATAGTCTTCCGGTCTGTCCCAGGGAGGTGGATACGACCGCAGCGCCATGGTCGTTGTAGTTCAGGTGCCCCAAGGAAGTCCACACACAGTTGCCGCCGTAGTGGACGAAATCGGGTTTTACCGCGCCAAGCTTGAATGTGCCGTTAAGTCCCGGACCCGTGCGCGAGAACGGCGAAAGCTGGTTTTCCTCAGCGATCGCAACATCTGCAAGATCGGAGTTGCCGCCAAGACTTGCTGATGCCCCTGAGCGAGCGATCGAGCCCACAGCAACCACGCTGGCCGCGATCCCTGGCTCAGCGATTCGCGCTTCCGCATCGAGTGTGTAGCGCGGATACCCGCCGAAGGCACTGACGTCCTCGGTCACTTGGCCCAACGCAGCGATCCTCCTGTTGCCAGCCGCAGCAACTATGAGAACATCCAGTTCCCGAGCCAGTCGGTCGAGCGACTCCGTCCACAGACCGACATGGGGGCCGCTGTAGGCATGATCGTCAGCTATCGACAGGTTGATTATCCGCACGCCCTTGCGATGCAGCACCCTGATCGCTTCTTCCACGACTAGATGTTCGGGAGTGTCGGAAGGAAAGGCCGTGGCCGTTTGGTTATTTGGGTCGGGTTCGAGGACTCGGATTACAGACAGTCGAGCGGGTGCTGGAAACGGCCCGCCATTACGCAGGGTCTTCTCAATATCGCCATAAGCGGCAAGTCCAGCGACCATCGATCCATGATTTCCCCCCTCGCCCCACTGGCGACCACTAGGAACATCGACCTGCGAACGGACGAGATCTTTCAGGAGTGGATGTCCGGCATGGACCCCATCGTCTATGACACCGATGGTCACATCAATGGGTGACTCTGCCGTTAGATCGTCGGCGCTGGCGTTGAACCACACCGACGGCTCCAGGAAGGGCTTCGCAGGCATCCGAACCCTCTCTACCACCATGAGTTCCAAGAGAGCATCGAGCGCCGGACTTGAAACACGAACACGAGCCATGGTTGATAACGGACGGTGATCTCGGTCCAGGACCTCACCCTGCCCAGCTTCGACCACGGACTCCACCTGCTGAAAACGGCCGCTTGCCTCGTCGGCGTCACTTGACGGCCAGAGAAGCACATCAACAGTGGTGCTGCCAGAAAAACCCGGGTCTGGCAGTCCCTGGCCTCGTCGGTCGGCGGGTCCGTACCGTTCAATGCCGTCAATGTCACCAAAAAAGTCCTCGATCGTCCGGCTGCCAGATCCAGAATGGTACGCCACCAGGTCGCCGAGGAACTTGGTCGCAGCAACTTCATCAGGTACTACGAAGTAGCACCAGTCGACAGTGTCGCCCAAGAACTGGAGTCCGCGCTGTTCGACGCCGACCTTCAATCGGGATCTTGCCTGCACCTTGAACACAGTTCTCGGGTCGACTCCCTCGGCTGGAACTCGGGGAGGCACTGAAACAGCAGATTCCACTTGGGCCCTCAGCATTCCGCCATGAATCCGATGGTCGGGCCGACTCTTCTCGGAACCCCCCGACCCACTGGAGCGCCGCGTGTCAAGCAGGCGCGGTTGAGGGAGTCGAAGGTGCGACGGCATCAGCTACCACGGCCGCTCAGAGACGTCTGATACCGCCTCGTTCAGGTCTTGGTCGTCAACCTGCTCTCGCTCAGCGAGCACGGCACGGCGCAGCGCGCCCCACGCGGCCGCTTCGGCCGCGGCGTGCGGCAGACCTTTCAACTTTGATGCGGCTTTCTCGATAGCTAAACCCCGATGGCGTACCGGCCTCAAGCGTTTGCGCAGAACCGACCGAATCTGATGAACGGTGGGCGGCGGAAAATGAACAACCTCGTCAAATCGCCGCCAAAGAGCCGGATCAAGCAGTTGCTCGTGGTTGGTCGCAGCAACAATCAGGCTCGAACCCCGGTAGTTGTCGAGCATCTGCAAGAACGCGTTGACGACTCGCTTGATCTCGCCGTGTTCAGCGGGGTCGTCGCGGGCTCTGCCGATAGCGTCGAACTCATCGAACAACACGACCCTCGGCCCTTCTTCTGCGCAATCCATGATGCGACGAAGGTTCGACGCTGATTGCCCCAGGTATGACGAGATCACCGAATCCAAACGGACTACCAGCAACGGCACGGAGAGTTCGGTGGCGAGGGCTTCTGCTGCCGACGACTTTCCGCAGCCCGGTGGGCCGTAGAAGAGCAGGCGGCGACGCTGAGGGATGCCGAAACCAGCCAGCTTGTCCCAGGAAGGCACTTCTTTGACCATGCCTTGAAGTTTCTGAAGCGAACCTGCAGCGAGCACCAGATCCTCAAGACTCAGGAACGGTTGTCGAACCTCGGCCAAAGGCCATTCACCGTCGCGGTCCAAAGGCGGATCGGGCAGAGTCCCCCAACTTGTGATTGCTTGCTCGCCGCTGGCGAGCAGCTTGCGAAGATCCCGCGCCAAGGCGACATGATGCTTGGCTTCCTCCTCTTCGACAATCGCTAGGGCGGCTCGGCGGAACGACAGTTCGTCTCCCGACCCGAAAGCCCGAAACAGTTCCTTCAGGTGACGCCCAGCCATCACAAGACGATACCTGTTACTGGCCTTGTCGGCAGGAACGCGGGTGGATAGCAGTGTTCATGTGTCCAGTGTCGCTCAGCAGTGTGACAACGGCCGAGACAACGGCCGACACCCGCCCAACAACCAGCGCAGCGGGCCGGGCTCAGGCGTCGGGCAAGCGGGCGCCGGTGGTGGTGTCGAAGAGGTGTACCGTTTCGGGTTGGGGGACCAGGCTCACCTTCTCGCCCCGATTTGCGGTGCTGAGGCCCTCGGTCCGCACCACGACCTCGCGGTCGTCGATCCCGTCGGCAGTGCAGTACAGATACGACTCCGAACCGAGTTCCTCCACGAGATCGACACCCGCGTCGAGCCCACCCTCGCTCGCCGTGATCCAGTTCTCGGGACGCACGCCGATGGTGACCGCAGCGGAGGTGAGCATCTGCGACTGCTCAGCGGTGAGCGGAACCTCCAGAGAACCGGAGCGGGCGACGCCGTCGCTGACGGTGCCGTCGAGCAGGTTCATTGCGGGCGAGCCGATGAAACCGGCGACGAACAGGTTGTCGGGATGCGTGAACAGCTCACGCGGCGTGGCGCACTGCATCAATATGCCGTCCTTGAGCACCGCCACGCGGTCCGCCATAGTCATGGCCTCCACCTGATCGTGGGTAACGTAGACGGTTGTGACCGAGAGGCGCCTCTGCAGCGCGGCGATCTGGGTGCGGGTCTGGACCCGCAGTTTGGCGTCGAGGTTGGAGAGCGGCTCGTCCATCAGGAACGCCTGGGGCTGTCGCACGATGGCCCGGCCCATGGCGACCCGCTGGCGCTGGCCGCCGGAGAGCTTCGCCGGCTTGCGGTCGAGGTATTCGGTCAGGTCGAGCATCTCGGCTGCCTTGGCGACCCGTTTGGCGCGCTCGGCCCGGTCGACCTTGGCGATCTTGAGGTGGAACCCGATGTTCTCGGCGGTTGTCATGTGCGGATACAGGGCGTAGTTCTGGAAGACCATGGCGATGTCGCGGTCCTTGGGCGGAACGTCTGTGACATCGCGGTCGCCGATGTAGATCTCCCCGTAGTCGACGGGTTCGAGACCGGCGAGCATCCGCAGCGTCGTCGACTTCCCGCATCCCGACGGACCGACGAGCACGAGGAACTCGCCGTCCTCAATCTCTAGGTCGAGGCGCTCAACCGCGGGGCGGTCCCCGTCGCGGTAAACCCTTGTGGCTTGATCGAATGTGACTGTGGCCATGGAATCCTCTGTTCGGTTGTCCCAGACCAACACTACCTGACTGGGAGCAGGAGGGCCGCGCGCCGCCGCAGGGTGAATGGGTTGGGGTATCTGTGTTGGTGGGGTCACGGCATGGGGAGCAGGAGGGCCGCGCGCCGCCGCAGGGTGAATGGGTTGGGGTATCTGTGTTGGTGGGGTCACGGCATGGGGAGCAGGAGGGCCGCGCGCCGCCGCTTCGGGTGAACCGCGGCGGGCCTTGCAATTGTCGGCGTGTGATCGGGTAGGGTGCGGTAGCGCTCAGGCGCTTCGCTTCCCCCGCAGCAGTCTCACAGAAGGACGACGCGCGCGGTGGGCAGGGCCGAGGCGATTCAAAGGTGGACCGATTCGGTTGCGGACCGTCTCGGGGTGACAGTCTGGGGGTTCCTCGCGGGCATAGCCGCGGTCGTCGCCGCGGGGCTGGGGGGCTGGTGGGCTCTGGCGTCGCCGGAGGTCGCTCCGGTGGAGGACGTGCTGCCGCGCGCAGCGACCGCGCCGGGCGCTCCGGCCGCAGCCGAGCCCATCTCCGGCCCGGAAGGGCGGATCGTCGTGCATGTCGAGGGTGCAGTCGTTTTCCCCGGCGTGCACGACCTTGCGGAGGGATCCCGTGTCCACGACGCCATCGACGCCGCGAACGGGCTCACCGCCGACGCCGACCGGTCGCGGCTCAACCTGGCGGCGCCGCTCACGGACGGTCAGCGGGTCTGGGTGCCTGTGATCGGCGAGCCGGAGCCCCCGGTGGTAGGCCCCAGCGATCCTGGCGGCGGCAGCGGAGGCGGATCCTCCGGCACTCTGGTGAACCTCAACACCGCTGACCTCGCGGCCCTGGAGACGCTGCCGGGAATCGGGCCGAGCATCGCTGCTGCCATCGTCCGCCACCGTGAGCAGCACGGGGCGTTCAGCCGTGTGGAGGCCCTGCTCGACGTCCCGGGAATCGGTGAGGCCAAACTGGAGCAGTTGGCTTCGTTGGTGTCTGTGTGAGCGCGCACCTGGTGGCTCTGGCCGCGGCGCTGGTGTCTGTGTGAGCGCGCACCTGGTGGCTCTGGCCGCGGCGCTGGGGGCTTGGTCGATGTGGGCGGTCTCGGTGCCCGTGTTGGTCGGGATGGCGCTGTTGGCGGTTTGGCGAAGACACGTCGCGCTGATCGTGCTGGTCGTCTTCGTCGCCGTCGGCACCCGCGGCGCGGGCGAGCTCGACGCTCTCGACCCTCCGCAGGCCGACGCGTTCTCCGGCTGGGTGACCCTGCTCGACGACCCGCGGCCGCTGGGTGCGGTCGGTGTGATCGCCACGGTCCGCCATGACGACAGACGCATCAGCGCGGTGGCCCACGGCGCAGTGGCGGCGCGCTTCGACGATGCCTTGGCGGGGGAGAGGCTGCTGCTCAGCGGACGGATCGCGCCGGTGGGCGCCGAAGACGACTTCGACCGTTGGCGTCACGTTGTGGGCAGGCTCACGGTCGATTCGGTCGATGGCCGCGAACCGGGATCGCCGGTCTTCAGATTCGCCAACACGGTGCGCCGAACCCTGGTGGGTGGGGCGGAATCGTTGAGCCGCGGCGACCGGGCAGTCTTTCTGGGGATGGTGATCGGTGACGACCGGGGCCAGACGGCGGTGGTCGCAGACGACTTCCGAGCCGCGGGTCTGGGCCACCTGCTGGTCGTCTCCGGGCAGAACGTGGCGTTCGTGCTGGCGGTGGTCGCCCCGTTCGCCGGGCGTTTCCGTCCGGCATTTAGGGCGCTGTGGCTGTTCGCGACCCTGCTGCTGTTCGCGGTGATCACCCGCTTCGAGCCCTCGGTGATGCGTGCGGTCGCGATGGCCGGCACCGGGATCGGCGCGTCGGTCATGGGCACGCCCGTTGACGGCAAACGGGCCCTGTCCTGCGCGGTGGCGGGGCTGTTGCTGATCGACCCGTTCCTGGTGCGCCTTGTGGCGTTCCAACTCTCGGTGGCCGCCACCGCGGGCATCGTCTGGTGGTCGGGCCCGCTGGCGCAACGGCTTGGGGGCCCTTCTTGGCTGCGGGTGCCGGTGGCGACCACCGCGGCCGCGCAGTTGGCCGTGTCGCCGGTGCTGTTGGGGTTGTTCGGGCCGCTGCCGCTGGCCTCGCTCCCGGCTAATTTCTTGGCTGGTCCGGTGTCGGGAGCGGTGATGGTCTGGGGTTGTACCGGCGGAATGTTGGCGGGGCTCCTCGGTGGTGTCGCCGCGGAGATCGTGCATGTTCCGAGCACGGTGATGCTCTGGTGGATCGGGGGTGTGGCCTCGCGGGCTGCGCTCGGTCCTCAGGCGACGCTCGGGGTCGTGTCGATCCTGATGCTCGGGTCCGCAGCGTTGCTGGCGGTGTCGAGAATCCGTTCGGCCGCGGTTGTAGCCGGGGTGATGGCAGCGTTGGTCGCTGTGGCTGCATTGATGGCCGCTCCGAGTCTGGGACCTGGTGAGCACCCCTTGGTCGGGGAGTCTCGGGCGTTCGTGTCTGAGGGGGGCGACCTGGTGCTGGTGCTCGACAATCCGCCGACACGGGGACTGATCGAGTCGCTGAGACGCAGTGGCGGCGGCCGGCCCGACCTGGTCGTGGCCCTCGACGGCGACCGCTCCGACGCGGAGGCCGTGCTGGCGCTGCGCGAGCGGTTCGGCACCCTCGCAGTGGCCGCCCCGCCTATGCACCGCGTGCCCGGGGGGCGAACTGTGCAGGCAGGCCAGACCGTCGAGTTCGACGACCTGCTGGTGCGGTTCGAGCGGGTTGCACCCCGGTTGCAACTGAGCGTCAAGCATCGACTGCCCGAGCACCTGATGTGAGCGGTATCGGGGCGGTGCTTGTGTCGCAGTCGGGGTGTAGGGTCTGGCCGATGTTCGTTGAGTTGGGCGACACTCGTTTCGACGTGACGACTCGGGCACTGGTGATGGGCATCCTCAACCGAACTCCAGACTCCTTTTTCGACGGCGGGAGGTATTGGGAATTCGACGGTTTCCTGCGCCAGGCGGAGCTGCTGGTCGACCAGGGGGCGGACTTCCTCGACGTCGGCGGGGTCAAGGCCGGGCCGGGGCCCGAAGTGACCCCGACCGAGGAGGTCGACCGTGTGGTTCCCGCTGTCGAGGCCCTGCGGGAGCGCTTCGACCTGCCGGTCTCGGTCGACACGTTCCGTGCATCGGTGCTGGACGAGTCGCTCAAGGCGGGGGCCGTGGTCGGCAACGACATCAGCGGATTCGCCGACCCCGACTACCTGAGCGTCGCCGTGCGCCACGGTGCCTCGGTCGTAGCCACACATGTGCGGATCGGCCCGCGGATCGCGGACCCCCAGCCCCGCTACCGCAACGTGCGGACCGAGGTGGCCGAGTTTCTGCGCACACGCGCCGAGGCCGCACTCGCCGCCGGCATCGACCGCCGCCGGATCATGGTCGACGCGGGGCTCGACTTGGGGAAGACTCCAGCCATGTCGGCCGAGTTGATACGCCACAGCGACGATCTGGTCCGGTTGGGCTTCACGGTGTTCCTGTCGGCCTCCAACAAGGGCTTTCTCGGCGAGTTGACCGGCACCACCGTCGACGACCGGACCCATGTCACTCTGGGCGCCCACGCCCTAGGGATCGCGCTCGGCTGCCGCGTGCTGCGTGCCCATGATGTGGCCCGCAGCCGTCGAGTGGCAGACATGATGAGCGCCCTGCTTCAGAACCGGCGCACAGACCTGAGCGGTGCGACCGACCTAACCGGCCCGGTCGCACGGGCGCAACGCAACGGGAGCTAGGCGCGATGGCTCTGCGACTCATCGTCGGTGATGATCCGGTGCTCGTCGGCGAGTCCGTCAGCACCGCGATCGACGAGTTGGTGGGCGACGGAGACCGTTCCCTGATGCTCGAGATACTCACCGAAGCCGAATGCCGCAGCGAGGACGGCTCCTTCGACCCGACGCGCCTGATCGACGCGGCCCGAACCCCGCCGTTCCTGACCGACAAGCGGGTCGTGGTCGGTCGCCACGCCAGCCGCTGGACAGGCAAGGAACAGCTCAGCGCGGTCACCGACCTGCTCGGTGAACCGCTCGAGTCCACCGATCTGGTGATCGTGTGGGAGCGCGGCGTCGACCCCAGAGTCGAGCGGATGCCCTCGCTGCCCAAGGCGCTGAAGGTGGCGGTGGAGGTTGCCGGTGGGACCGTCGAGCAGACGACGGTTCCGAGGGGCTCAGGGGCTGCGGTCTGGCTGCGCGACCACCTGGCGGAATCGGGCCTCGATTTCGACCGTGGTGCGGTGGCCGCGGTGGAGACGCTCATCGGCGAGGACCGGGGCCGCGTCGTCGGGCTCCTGCTGACCCTCACGGGCGCCCTGGGCGCCGGCGCAAGGGTCACCGCCGACGACGTGGCTACCTACGGCGGAGACGACCTCGGCTCGGCGGTCCCGTGGGCGCTCGACGATGTCATCGACAACGGCAACATCTCAGCCGCGTTGAAGCTGCTGCCGCGGCTCGTCCCCTACGAGGGCACCCAGAGCGACCGCAACAATGCCGCGTTCCGTCTGCTGGCGATGCTCCACAAGCGCTACTCCAACATGCTGCGCCTCGACGGCGCGGGCATCCGCGACCAAGCCGAGGCGGCGAAACTGTTGGGAATGAAGGGATCGACCTACCCGGCAAAGAAGGCGATGCAGCAGAGCCGCAAGCTCGGCACGGCGAGACTGGCCCGCGCCATCGACTTGTTGGCGACCGCCGACATGCAGCTTCGGGGCACCGTCGACTGGCCTCCCGAGCTGGTGATCGAGGTGCTGGTCGCCCGCTTGAGCAACCTCAGCCGTCGTTCTGGGCGTTGACCTGGGTGTTGAGCCTGCGAAGCAGGCGGCTCTTGTTGCGAGCCGCGGTGTTGCGGTGGATCACGCCCCTGCCGGCTGCCTTGTCGATGCGCTTGACGGCTAGGCGCACAGCCTCGTCGGTGTCCGCAGCGCCGTTGTCGATGGCTTCGAGCGCGCTCCGGGTGCGGGTGTTGATCTCTGAACGCACGCCCCGGTTGCGCTGGCTGCGTTTCAGGTTCTGTCGGTTGCGCTTGATCTGCGACTTGATATTGGCCACGGTTACCTGCCGGTGTTGGGTTGAACGACCGACAAGCGTACCGGCCCCGCCCAGCGGATCGCACCACCCGTGACCTGGCTTTGGCGAACGGACCCGGTACCGGCCCCGCGGATCGCACCACCCGTGACCTGGCTTTGGCGAACGGACCCGGTACCCGCGGTGCCCAGCGGATCGCACCTACCTGCTGGTCGAGTCTGTTTGAGACAGCGGCGGTATCGTTTCGTGGCAGATGGAGCTTGAGCGCATACGCAACACGTCGATCATCGCCCACATTGATCACGGCAAGTCGACGCTCGCCGACCGTCTGTTGGAACTCACCGGCGCGGTCGACGTCCGAGACATGCGTGCCCAGTACCTCGACTCCATGGAACTGGAACGCGAGCGGGGGATAACCATCAAGCTCCAGTCGGTGCGACTCGAGTGGGGCGACCACATCATCAACCTCATCGACACGCCCGGCCATGTCGACTTCGGTTACGAGGTCAGCCGTTCGCTGGCGGCGTGTGAGAGCGTGATCCTGGTGGTCGACGCGGCACAGGGGATCGAGGCCCAGACCCTGGCGAACTGTTATCTGGCGATGGAGAATGACCTGGAGATCGTCGCCTGCCTCAACAAGATCGACCTCCCCGCTGCCGAGCCCGACAAGTGTGCAGCTGAGATCGAGCAGGTGCTCGGCATACCCGCAGACGACATCTCGCACATCTCCGCCAAGACCGGCGAGGGAGTCGCCGAGCTTCTCGACGCGGTGGTGGCGACCACACCGTGCCCGCAGGGCAGCGCGACCGAGCCGCTGCAGGCCCTGATCTTCGACTCACACTTCGACCAGTACCGCGGCGTCGTGTCGTCGGTCCGGGTGGTCAACGGTGTCATGTCGGCGCGCTCGAAGCTGCGTTTCATGCATGCCGGGACCACCCACGACCCCGACGAGATCGGCGTGCGAACTCCAGGCAACCAACCCGTCGAAGAGCTCGGCCCCGGCGAGACCGGTTACCTGATAGCCGGTATCAAGAACGTCGGCGAGGCCCGCTCGGGTGAGACGGTGACCACCGACAAGAACCCTGCGGGCGAGCCCCTCGACGGCTATGCGGAGCCCAAACCGATGGTGTTCTCCGGCCTGTACCCGATCGAGGGCGACGAGTTCACCGACCTTCGCGAGGCGCTCGAGAAGCTGCGCCTCAACGACTCGAGCTTCACCTACGAGCCTGAGACGTCGGGCGCGCTGGGCTTCGGGTTCCGCTGCGGCTTTTTGGGCCTGCTGCACATGGAGATCGTGCGTGAGCGCCTCGAGCGGGAGTTCAGCCTGTCGCTGATCTCGACCGCGCCGTCGGTGGAGTACCGCGTCACCCGCAGCGACAACAGCAGCGTAGTCGTGTCGAACCCGTCGGACCTTCCCCCGGCCGGCGAGATCAGCTCCATCGCCGAGCCCTACCTGAAGGTGAGCGTGTTGACGCCGTCGCACTACACGGGGACGGTGATGGACCTGTGCCAGGGCCGCCGCGGCGAGATGGTGAAGATGGAGTACCTGTCGCCGGAGCGTGTGGAGATCGTCTACCGGCTGCCGCTCGGGGAGGTCGTCATCGACTTCTTCGACCAGCTCAAGAGCCGCACGCAGGGTTATGCCAGCCTCGACTACGAACCCGACGGTTACGTGGTCAACAGCCTGGTGCGCGTGGACGTGCTGCTGCACGGGGACGCTGTCGATGCCTTCAGCACCATCGTGCACAAGGACAACGCCTACAGCTACGGCAAGAAGATGGCCGAGAAGCTCAAGGAGCTGATCCCGCGCCAGCAGTTCGAGGTGCCGATCCAGGCGGCGATCGGCGGGAAGATCATCGCCCGCTGCACGGTGCGCGCCTTCCGCAAGGATGTCACCGCAAAGCTCTACGGCGGTGACGTCACCCGCAAGAACAAACTGCTGGCCAAGCAGAAGCGCGGCAAGAAGCGGATGAAGTCGATCGGCCGGGTCGACATCCCCCAGGAGGCGTTCATCTCAGCGCTTCAGCTCCATGACTGACAGAACAACGGTGTCAAGCGCAGCGGTTCAACGAGGGTACAATCCTGGGATGGTCGACGATCGGCACATGATGTTCGACAACCGCAAGGCAGCGATCCTCTCGGCCGTTGTCCAGCAGTACATCGAGACGGCACAGCCGGTGGGTTCGCGGCGGATCTCGGACGCGCCCGGTGTCGCCGTGTCGCCCGCCACGGTGCGCCACGACATGGCAGTGCTCGAAGAGCAGGGGTACCTGGCCCAGCCACACACAAGCGCCGGGCGCGTTCCGACTGACAAGGGCTACCGGTTCTTCGTCGACACGCTGCGCCAGCGGGAACCTTCGCTGGTCGTGGCGGACCGTGGGATGGTCCGCCAGTTCTTCGCCGATGCCCACGGAGAGCTCGAATCGGTTCTGGCCCGCACCTCCGACCTGCTCAGCTCGCTCACGGACTGTGCGGCCGTTGTGGTGGGGCCCAACGCCGATGTCGCCCGGGTGCGCTCCACGCAGCTGGTCGACCTCTCCACGCATGTGGTGATGGTGGTTGCGGTCATGTCCAACGGGGTGATCGAGAAGCGCACCATCGAGGTAGCCACAGAGCTCACGCCGCAGATTGTGCACGACGCCAACCGGCGCCTCGCCGAGACGGTCGTGGGCAAGTCGCTGCTGGAGATGACCCCCGAGCCGCGCGACGACGACCCGCTGCTCAACGCGGCCGTCGAGGCGCTGCGGGCCGCGGCCCGTACTGCGGAGATCGTCGTCGGCGGGGTCTCCCGCGTTGCCGCCGCGTTCGAGGCGGTTGAGCAGATCCGCGACGTGCTCGCCATCCTTGAGCAGCAGATCGTGGTCGTGTCGTTGATCCGCGACGTGCTCGACCGGGGCATGCGGGTCGCCATCGGCGGGGAGACCGGCGTCGAGACCCTGGCCGACTGTTCGCTGGTCGTTGCGCCGTACTCGGTCGAGGGGGAGACGACCGGGATGATCGGCGTGTTGGGCCCGACCCGCATGGACTACGAGCAGGCCCTGTCCGCGGTGGCGGTGGTCAGCCGGCGTCTCGGCCACGCTTTGAGCGAGAACTGACATGGCCGACCATTATCAGACGCTGGGAGTGGAGCGCGGTGCCACCGACGAGGAGATCAAGCGCGCCTACAAGAAGCTCGCCCGGCAGTACCACCCCGACCTGAACCCCAAAGACGCCACAGCCGAGGCGCGTTTCAAGGAGGTCGCCTCTGCCTACGAAGTTCTTGCGGACCGTGAGCGCCGGGCCCGTTACGACCGTTTCGGGACCGACGCGCCGGGCGCGGCGGATCCCTTCGGCGGGGGTCTGGGCGACATCTTCGAGGCCTTCTTCGGCAGCGGATCAGGTTTCGGCGGCCAGGGTCAGGGGCGGGCGAGCAGCCCCCGAGGCGAGGACATCGAGGCCCATGTTGACCTCGACCTTGAAGATGTCGTGTTCGGCGGGGAACGCGAGATCAAGGTGCGCACGGCGGTCCGTTGCGAACCTTGCGACGGGTCCGGCGCCGCCCCCGGCACCCGCCCGGTCGTCTGCGACGAGTGCGGCGGTTCCGGGCAGGTTCGCCGGGTCCGTCAGTCTGTGCTCGGGCAGATGGTCACTGCGTCGGCCTGTCGGACCTGCGGTGGTGCCGGGGAGAGGATCGAGACGCCGTGCGACGAGTGCGGCGGTGTCGGCAGAGCCATCGAGCAGCGGACCTACAAGGTCGAGGTGCCGGTGGGCGTGGACGACGGGACGACTCTGCGGCTCGGCGGCCGCGGCGCCGCGGGTATGCGCGGCGGCCCCCATGGAGACCTCTATGTGCATGTGCGTGTGCGGCCCCATCCGATCTTCCACCGTGACGGCGACGACCTCGTCCATGCCCTGTATGTGCCCTTCACCCAGGTCGCCCTGGGTGCGGAACTGGCCTACGAGACCCTCGACGGGGTAGAGAACCTGGTGATTCCCCGCGGCACTGAGAGCGGCACGGAGTTCCGGTTCCGCAACTGCGGAGTGCCCCATGTCAACGGGCGGGGTCGTGGAGACCTGCGTGTTGAGGTCGTCGTTGATGTTCCCGATGAGCTCGACGACCATCAGGAGGCGCTGTTGCGCGAGTTGGCCGAGGCCCGCGGCGAGGAGGTCGCTGAGTCGGGCCAGGGCTTGTTCTCGCGGATCAAGTCGGCTTTCTCGTGAGTGCCGAGTATTCCAAGAGGGTGGGGGAGACGCTTCGCTCGGTCAGGCGTGCCAAGGATCTGTCGCTGCAGGAAGTCGAGGGGTTGTCGAACCAGGAGTTCAAGGCCTCGGTGCTTGGGGCTTATGAGCGTGGCGAGCGCGCTGTCTCGGTTCCCCGCCTGTGGCGGCTGTCGAACTTCTACGGCGTCGCGGTGACGGAGCTTCTTCCGGCTGATGAGCCCGCGACTGCTGCGGGCGGCGGCGACTCCAACGAGACGGATGCGCGGCACTGCGACCTCGTCGAATCGTTGGGTCTCTCGCGTGCTGAGGCTCAGATCCTCAGTCGGGTCGTCGCTAGGGTCGGGGCGGCACTGGAGGCAGAGCCAGAACCATCCCCGGATGAATCAGGTCCGGGTTCCCGTTGAGTGCCTCGCTGTTGCGGTTGATGAGCCGTCGCCAGTAGTCGAGGACCGCGGCGGGCTCGGTCGGTTGGCCCTGTCGGCGCAGCGTCTGCGTGGCGATCTTCCAGAGGTGGTCGCCTTCGCTGACGGTCCAGAGCTGCGACTCCGAGCCGCTGCCGACTCGGTGGCCGGTTGTGGGCGCGTCGGTGGGCGCGGCAGAGCTTGGGTGGCCGGTTGTGGGCGCGTCGGTGAGGGCGGCAGCGCGTGGGTGGCCGGTTGTGGGCGTATCGGTGGGCGCGGCAGAGCTTGGGTGGCCGGTTGTGGGCGCGTCGGTGCGCGCGGCCGATTGTGGGTGTCCGGTTGGGGACGCATCGGTGGGCGCGGAGGTGGGCGCGGCAGGTTGTGGGTGGCCGGTTGGGGACGCATCGGTGGGCGCGGCGGTGGGCGCGGCGCTTGTGAAGCCAGCGATCCTTGATGCGGTCGTATCGGAGTGGGGCGGGGGCGTCGCAGCAGCCCCTGGTTCGGCGGACGCGGCGACGGTGCTCGGGCCGAGGTCGGTCAAGACCGGCGTGAACCTGACCGGTCCTGCCTGCTCGCCAGCTTGCGGTGCAGCCCCGAGGTCCTCGAGCACGATCTGCGCCTCGACACGCTCGCCCCCGACGGACGCGACCGCTGGCGAAGACAGCGTGAGGGTGACGGCCCCGACGGCGAGTATCTTCCTGAACGAGCGGGGCGTGATGCGGCACCAGACCCCGTGGAGCAGGCCGCTCGGCCGGATCGATGCCAACAGTCCGGCGGTGCCGATGAATATCCCCCAGCCGGCCAGGGCGATGCCGACGATGCGAAGCAGGGTGATCGCCGCGGTGGCCGTGCCGAGCCTCTCCCACCAGTCGAGGAATGCTCCTGGATCTGTCGAGGGCCAGGGTGTCGAGCTGTCGATCTCGATCAGCAGCGCGGCGCAGGCCAACGAGAGCAGCACCGTCGCCGCGCAGCGCAGAAGGTTGGGTCGGTTGGTGTTCATGGGAACTCCGTTTCTATGAGGGTTGATCCGCCGGCGTGGGTTACTCGCAGTTGATCGCAACCGCCGGACGGGTCGTTGCGAATGTCGGTAGCGCCGTCGACCACGGTGACGTAGCCGGCCTCAAGGCGTTGCGACGGCGCGGGCCAGCCTGCGAACACTGCAATCACTCCGGTGCTCGGCTGGAGCAGCGCCAGAGTGGGGTTTCCGTCGCAGTTCCAGTCGCCGACCACGGCTTTGTCGCCTGGTTGGCCGACTCCGTATCGGCGGCCACGATGATCGATGATCACGCGTCCGCCGTCATCGACTCGGATCTGGTTCCCGCCTGAGGAGACCGCATCGGCGTCCGTGATGGACGCCAGGTTGGCCGGCCCGGCGCCGGTCGTTCCCTCGCCGGTCGTTCCTGCGCCAGTTGTTCCTGCGCCCGTTGTTCCTGCGCCGGTTGTTCCTGCGCCGGTTGTTCCTGCGCCGGTTGTTCCTGCGCCGGTTGTTCCTGCGCCGGTTGTTCCTGCGCCGGTTGTTCCTGCGCCGGTTGTTCCTGCGCCGGTTGTTC
>JAHQYN010000198.1 GCA_024421085.1 Acidimicrobiia bacterium | reverse complement strand
GACTTCGGCGGCTGCTCTGTCGGCTTCGCCCGGCGAAACATGAAAGTCCGCGAGAATCTCTTGTTGCGTCGGAGATGCCTCAGGCAGAGCCTCAACAATCTCTTGACGCATCACCGTCAGCATCTCTTCACGATCTTCACGGTCGCCAGCCGAACTGTCATCCGCACAACTCACGGCCACCAAGCCAACAAGCACCACGACCCAACAATACCGAAAAGCGCTCGCGGCCCGCTGACCTCTCATCATTTTTCTGATCTCCTTATTCGTTGTGCAACTCACCTTGAGCAGACACATCCTTCACCCCTTCTTTGCGCAACCCCGCCGTCGTGTTGCAAAAACTTTCAGAAATCTGGGAATGTGCCCGCATCACGCGCCAACAACCTCACGCTAAGCGACACCAAGCGGTGGGGTCAGGCATCGGATTCGATGCGGCCGGCGGGTTTGGTTGGGGTGGCGAGGGCGATGCCGGCGGTAGCGGCGAGAAATGAGAGGGCAAGCTCTATCGGTGGTTGCGACGGAGTGTAGTGTACCTGCACAGACAGCAGCTGAGCCGCCGTCGGATTTCTTCTGCGTGAAATTGGTGTGGATAGATTCGGCAAGTTCTCGCACTGTCGACCAGCGCCCAACCGTGGCTGGACGAGGAGTTGTCGGTGACTGCCGGGGATGCTCCGGAACGTCACTGATCATCGTCGGTTTCTCAATCCTGGACGGGGTTTCCGTGGTTGGGTGCCTCCGGATGTCGCGTCTCTTCGGTCGGGGGTCTACATGACGAATAACTGCAATTAGTCGTCACGTAGAAATCGGAGATCCAAATGACGAACCATACCAAAGCCCCGAAAGCAGTTCGCCAATCCCGCGCTGCGGAAGGCGGCCTGCTTGTCTCATGTGCCAACAACGGCGCGCGAACCGACCCCTGGGGGAGGTTGCTCATGGCGTGTCGTTCACTAGTGCTCGTTGTTGTCGCGTTGTTCGCCTCGCTGTTGGTGCCCGCGGTCGTGTCGGCGCATGACCCTGAGGAGGTTCCGCTGACAATGAGCCGCGAAGAGCCTGTGTTCAACTACGAGGACCAACAGGTTCGGGTAGCTCCGTTCTCTGAGGCAAGGACGATTGACGTGTTCAACTACGAGGTTGCCGCCCACGACAACGACGACCACCACGACGACGGTGCCACCTGAGTTGGTAACGCCTCCTTCTTTGCCGGTGGTTTCTAGACTGCCAGCCCGGGACCGCTCCAGATACCGGCCGAAAACCTTCTCCAACCTGTCCGCGGTTCCTGAGTCTTGCACGCCGTGGGTCACTTGGCGGGTTAGGCTAGGGATGACTCTGCTCGTGGCGTTGTGTCGCCGGTAGGAGCAGTCGGTGCGTCGAGTGAACATCAAGCTCGCCGACGGCCCGACGGGCGAGCACAACACGGACACTGGCCGCGGACAGAGCCCGTTCGGCTCACAACGGCATCTGGCGGATCGACCGCGGCGAGAGTTGGCGCGGTGCCCGGTCGGTGCGCTAGGCTGATCTTGGACACAATCACCCCTTGACACTGGAGGCACTGTGACCGACAAAACCGAGACACCAACTGGTGGTACTTGCGGGGCCGACAAGACATCAAGGGTGGCGGCGTTGTTTTACGCGTACCGCGTGATGATCTATTCGGTCACATCCTTTGTCGTCTTGTACGTATGCGCGAGGATTGGCTTTTGGGCTGTTGGGTGGCCGTGGGTGTTTGAGGGCACTCTCTACCGGTTCCTGCTGTGGCCTTTTGTCGGCGCGGGCTGGCTTTGGTTTTGGATTTGGTTTGTCGATTTGCGGCCACGTGGGTTTAGTCTGACTTTGCGCCACCCCCGCGACGACGATAACGACGTTGCCGCCGACGTCGACAACGACCACCACGACGGTACCGCCTGAGTTGGTACCCCCTCCGTCTTTGCCGGTGGTTTCTAGACTGCCAGCCTGGGACCGCTCCCGATACCGGCCGAAAACCTTCTCCAACCGGTACGCGGTTCCCGAATCATGCACACCGTGGGTCTATTGGCGGGTTCGACAGGGTTTTACTCTGCTCGTAGCGCTGTGTCGCCGGTAGGAGCAGCCGGTGCCCAAGATAGCGCGTTGGAACGCGACAATTGAAGGATTGGCAGTGGGCGGCCTCGATCGGTGGTTGCAACATGTCGGCAATAATGGTCGGTGATTAGTCAGTGTGATGTGTCAGCAATCGAACCGATAGAGCCTGCCGTCTGATAGTGCTGGGTTTTGAGGTATTGGCCTACGGGGGTTTCGGACGCAGAGAGGTGTTCGGTGTAACGGAGGGCGGTCGCGGCGGATTTCCAGCGTCCCGCTTGCATAACGCCGAGCAACGTAATGTCGGACGCGGCGAGGTCTTGGGCCAAGCCCACGCGCGTTGAATGGCTGGTTATGTTGGTGGGGTCGATACCGGCGGCTTTGGCCGCCGCCCTCAAGTGGCGAGTGACGGTGCTGGGGGAGATGTCGAAGATTCGGTCTTGGGGGTCGGCTTCGTCGGGCCTGATACGAGCGATTGCCTGTGCGGAAAAATCTGAAATCGGCGCGACCGCTCCTCGCCCGGTCTGGTCGGTCTTGGACCGACGGATCCGTACAATGTGGAGCCCGTCCGCTTCCGGTGTTTCTATGTCCATCCAACGGAGTGCCAGAAGTTCACCGCAGCGCAGAGCGGCATCATGGGCGAGGGCGATCATGGCAATGTCGAGCAGGGCGCGCTGTGCAGTTTGTTCCGCGGTTTCGACCCGTCCTCCGGGTTGGTTGTGTCTGGGGATGTGGGCCGTATCGATGATGCGTTCGATGTCGCGCCATCGCAAGGGGGCTGCTTGTCGGGGTGTACAGCCTTCTGCAATGCGGGTTCGGTTCAACCCGGCCATCAGTTTGCGAACTTCGGGAACGCGGGCCGGGTTGGGTTCGGGACACGAGTTGTGTCGTTCAACCACAGCCGCAAGGTAGGTGTGCACAGTGGTCGGTTTCTTCTCTTGGCGGATCAACTCTGCAAGCCAAGCCTCAAGATCGTTCGGGTCGGCAGGCAATGCTGACCGGGCGTTGTCGCCGGCCCAGCGGGTCCAGCTTCTCCATCCAGTGTCATAGGTCTCTCGAGTCGTGACGGAAAGCGCGGCCGTTCTGGCATGGGCGATCAGTACTTCGGTGGCCTCGCACTCAAGATCTCGCGCGGTGGGGATGTTCATTGCATTCTCGACTGTGGCCATGTTGCGGATCTGCCTGTCACCCGATCCAAGACTAGACGATTCGGCACGGTCAGGTCACAGCATGCTACTTTCGATCCGCGACCGCTCACCAAAACACAAACGCTGCGCCAGACTAGAAACCTCCATCGGTTCGGTTGCTGACTCTTTACCGGCTGTTGTGTGTCAGGACATGTGCAAGGGATGTGTCAAGACATGTGCAAGGTTTGGGAGCGGCGATTGTGGTGTCATGTCGAAACGTCGCGCTGATTCATACTGGGTTTTGCACAGGCTCCAAGGATAGGAGCGAGTATGGGAGCTATGGACACACAAACGAGGGCGGCGGTGAGGTCTCGCCGTTACTGTGATGAACAGAAAAAGCATGCGGTGCGGA
>JAHQYN010000197.1 GCA_024421085.1 Acidimicrobiia bacterium | reverse complement strand
GGAGTCAAGTTCAGCGGCTACGGCCGGGAGGGCGGAGTGGAAGGACTGCACAACTACATGACCGTCAAGAACATCTCACACAGCATCCCGATTGTATGAATACGATGAATACGATGAATACGATGAACTACACCAGAAGCGAAGCCAAGTCCTATGCTAAGGCCAATTTGAAAGGGATCTGGGCAGCAGCGCTCACACCCTTCACGAGCGATCTGCGTTTGGATGAGCCGGGTTTTGAACGCAATATCCGTCATTGGATCGACGACTTGGGCATCGCCGGCCTGTTCGTCGGCGGCAAGCAGGGCGAGTTCTTCTCGATGAGCGTGGAGGAGCGCAAGCGGCTCTTGGAGGTTGCGGTGGACGCTGCGGGCGGGCGAGGCCAGACGATGATGTCGTGCTCCGACCAGAACCTCGACGTGGTGCTCGACTTGGCTCGCCATGCCCAGGAAGCGGGCGCCGATTACATCGTGGTCCACGCACCGATGCTTCACTTCTTCGAAGAGCAGGACGAGACCGTCTTCCGCTATTACGAGACGGTTTCTCGGGAGGTCGCCATCGGCATGGCCCTGTGGAGCCATCCCGACAGCGGCTATTTGATGTCACCCCAGCTTTGCAACCGGCTGGCGGATTTGGACAACGTAGTTGCGATCAAATACAGCGTTCCCCGGGCGATGTATGCCGAACTGACCGCACTGGCCTCTGACCGTATTCAGGTGAGCACCGCGTCCGAAGTGGAGTGGCTGGACAACATCGTGGAGTTGGGCTGGCAGTTGTACCTGTGTTCCTCGCCACCGTGCCTGATCCAAACGGCAGAAGACCGGCGCATGCACGACTACACCCGCGCGGCATTGGCTGGAGACGTGGCCGCGGCTCGGCGTATCAGCGAGACTCTGAACCCGGTGCGTGATGCGCTGAAACGGACTCGGCCCGCCGAGAAGCCGCACGCGCACCAGAAGTACTGGCAGGAACTGCTAGGGCAGGTCGGCGGGTATGTCCGGCCACCGCTGTTGGAGTTGACCGACAACGAGAAGTCCGCTACCCGCGAGGTCTTCTTGCGCTGCGGTCTGGGAGCGCCCGCGAATCCCTGAAGGAGAACAGAGGAGAACAGAAATGGCCAACCGGCTCACAGCGTTCAGCTTTCGTACTTGGATCGATGAGCACCGCGACCTGCTCAAACCGCCGGTAGGCAACCAACAAATCTGGGAAGACGCCGACCTTATGGTCACGGTGGTGGGCGGTCCCAATCAACGCACCGATTTCCATGACGATCCCGTGGAGGAGTTCTTCTACCAACTCGAGGGCGACATGGAACTCAAGGTGGTAGAGGGAGGCACGCACTACGATGTGCCGATTCGCGAAGGCGAGATCTTCTTGCTGCCGCCCCATGTGCGGCACTCCCCGCAGCGGCCCGTCCCAGGTTCGGTCGGGTTGGTGGTGGAGCCCAAGCGTCCCTCCGGGGAGTTGGACGCTTTCGAGTGGTACTGCTTCGCGTGCCAAGCGCTGGTGCATCGTGTCGAAGTGGTGCTGAACAGTATCGTGACCGATCTGCCACCCATCTACGAGAGTTTCTACCAAGACGAACAACTGCGAACCTGCCCGAACTGTGGAGCCCTGCATCCCGGCAAAGAACCCCCCAAAGGCTGGGTCAAGCTAACCAGCACCTGACCGCGCCGCACCCACGCTCGAAGTCGCGCCGCTGATGGGCTAAAGTCGTCTGGTCCTGGCCCGTGATGTTGAGAACCTGTACCTGCCGGTCGGCTACGGCGGTGAATTCCTGCGGCGGGGCCACGGGGCACCGGTCCGGCTCGTGGTGTCTGCACGGCGCGGTTTCTGGTGGGTCAAATGGGTCAGTTCCGTGCAACCCGTCAACCGCAGATGGTGGGTCCAGTCACCCTTCCCGCTGGAGTGAAGAAACCCAACCCCAGCGGAGGTTGCCGTCACCTACCAGTTCCCTTCCATTCTTGCGCGAGCTCCCAAGGTGTCTGGCAATCGCCGCGTTCCTTACGAGCAGAGGTCGCCGATACCACCGACCCTTCCTGCGTTGCTGATCGCGTGGTTGTACTGGAGCCGCCACTGAAGAGTATTGCTTGTCGTGATATAGCCCTGCGTCGGGGGATCGCTGAGAACTCGCTCAGCCAAGGCCGTTCGACCAACCCTGTCCAACGGCAGATTTTGGTCCGCCCGCGTGCTCTATCAAAAATGCAACACTTATTGCATTTTTGTCGCTTATCCGTAGAGTGTAGGAGTGGATTTCGTCCATCCAGTCCGTGCTCTCATTCCTGGTGTGCAGGGCCGCGTGCTCGCGGTGCTCGCAGAGACGACCGCTGAACTCAACCTTCGAACTGTGGCACAGCTCGCCGAGGTGAGCACCGCCCAGGCGTCGCGGGTGATGCCTGGTCTGGTGGAGTTGGGTTTGGTTGAACGACGCGACGTGCCGCCCTCGTTGCTGTTTCGCTTGAACCGGGAGAACGCGGCTGCTCAGGTCGTGGTCTCCCTCGCTTCGCTGCACGACACGGTGCTGGCCCGGATCGGCGAGGCGGCCGCACAGATGCCGCTTCCCCCAGTGAGCGTGATCGTCTTCGGGTCGTTCGCCCGTCGCTCCGCTGACCGCGACAGCGACATCGATGTCGTCATAGTGCATCCCGAAGAAGTTGACAGCGAAGATGAAACATGGACCTCTGGGGTCGAGCAATGGTGTCGCCACGCAACATCGATCAGCGGTAACACTGTGGAGGTCATCGAGGTCGGGTTGGCGAACGCTGTTGAGAAGTTGACGAGCGGAGGCCCCCTCTGGACCGAGATCGCCCGCGACGGCCTAACCGTCCACGGCGCAACCATCAACCAACTCCGAATGCGGACGGGGATCGAAGCGACCGAGACGGCCGCACGTGATGTTGGCGCTCGAGTTTGGACCTGAGTCATGACATGCTCCCTGTCAGCTCCAGCACGGTTTCATGCGCTGCAAGCGAAGCCAAACTGTGTTGATGCACCAATTAGTACTCGGCTGGTGTGTAGAGAACCCCCAAGGGCACCGAGCGCTGCGAGGGCCGCGGCGTGTTGCGGAGTGGAGTGTCCGTCTTAGGGGTGATTCGAGCGGCAGCCCCTTGAGTGGTCCTGGGGGAGCAGGCAGTAAGCCTTCGCCCGTGGCATGAACTTGCGGCATTTCGGTCTGGGGAAGGGTCCGGAGACCAACCCGCTTCCCACTTCCGCAAGAAGACTGTCCCGCCCCACCAGCGAATGTGGGGTTTTGCCGAAATCGGGCGAGAACGGGCTGTTCGACGCTGTGCCCAGCAGAGACCCGTTCGTCATGGCGCAGAGCCTATCCGCATAACTCAAGGATTTGTCGCATTAACCGGTATGGTCGCGCACAACTCGATGATTAACGACATTAATTGATGCAACCGCGCACAACTCGGGGATCAGTCCTCCCGACACACCTGACTGGAGAAAAGAAGGTCGGTCAGCCCCGGGTGTCGCGTTGATCGATGAGGGTCTGCAACGGCGAGAGGTCGAAGGGGCCTCCGCTCATCAAGATCACATGGTCGGCACCGACAGCGGTGTAACGCTCAATGTCGTTGACGTCGTCGGTGCCGATGGCG
>JAHQYN010000196.1 GCA_024421085.1 Acidimicrobiia bacterium | reverse complement strand
GGCAAGGGGTCCTTCAGCAGTTCATGTATCTCTGCTCGGACCAGCGTATCTCCCGCCCAGAAGCGGACAAGCGGCCATGCATCGAGGACTGCGGGGATTCGCCTGGTTTTCAGGTTTCTGCCTGTTCGTCTTCGGGAAGGAAGTACGACGTTCCGTCGTCGCGGAACACCCGCATCCTGATGATTCCCTGCCTTCCCAGGTCTACGAGCGAACCGGGGTACAGGTGCCTGAGCGCATCGCGTTCCTCCTCGAGCAGTGAGGTCAAGCTTCCCGGCGGGAATCTGTCGCGAGGAAAGTTTCTCTCGAACTCCTCGAACGCGGCCTGCTTCTCGGCAAGGGGACGAAGATGGGGAGGCACTGACACGGGCTTGCTCGGATTGAAGTCGGCCTGCTCTGTGGAGGCAGTCGGCTCTTCGGCATCGTCCATGAGTTCCATGTTACAGAGATTTCATGCATTTGCAATATTTTTTTGTTCTGGGCGCGGAGCTGCGGCGTGAATCGGGATGAGAAGCCGGAGTTTGCTGTCAACGGCGACTACCGAAGGGTCGCCGAGGCCATCTCGGGGTTCATCTCCCATGCGGCGACCGGATTCGTGGGCGGTGCGTCGCTCGATATTGTCACCGCCTACTTCAATGTCGGCGGATATGCGCTGCTTGCTGAATCGCTGGACCAACTCAGCGGGGTGCGGTTGCTGCTGGGAGCGGAGCCGACCCCTCCGGAGAATCCCCGCAGGGCACTCCGCTCAGAGTCCGCCAATCCCGCGCGGGCAGCACGCACCCGACTGCGCCAGGCACTCCACGGCCATGAGCAGAATCTCGTCATCGAGCGTGACCACCTCGGTTTCTCCCGGGATGTCGATGCCTCAACCCGCCGACTGGTGCAGTGGCTCCGGCTCGAAACCGTTCAGGTGCGCCGGCTCGAAGGCCGGTTCATTCACGGCAAGGCGTTCCTGATCAGTGACCATGCACATGGCGTGGTTGCCGGGTCGTCCAACTTCACCTATGCGGGGCTGGCGACCAACCTGGAGTTGAACCTCGGGAACTATTCCCCTCATGTCGTGGGCCAGGTCGATGACTGGTTCAATGAGCTTTGGGACGAAGCGGTCGACTATGACCTCGCAGCGCTGTTCGAGGCCCGCTTCGAGCCCCATTCACCACAACTCGTATATCTGCGAATGCTCTGGGAGTTCTACGGTGCTGAACTGCAGGAGGAGGCGGCAGCCGAGGGAGCGCCACAGATCCATCTGACTGCCTTCCAGTCCGACGGGCTGTACCGTGCGCGGCGCATCCTCGAAGAGCACAACGGCGTGCTGATCGCCGATGAGGTCGGTCTGGGGAAGACGTTCCTGGCGGGGGAGTTGATTCGAGAAGCGGCACTGGATCGGCGCCAGCGGGTGCTGGTCATCACTCCGGCCACGCTGCGCGACGGACCTTGGCGAGCGTTCAGAGCCGACCACAACCTGCCGATGGAGCTCGTCTCGTACGAGGAGTTGATGGGCGACGCCCGTTTGAACCCGCGCCACAACACGACGGCCCGCAAGCTTGAGACCGATGTCAACGACAACACGATGTCGGGATCAAGGCGTCATAATGCATTACCGCTGCGTCGCAAGCTTGAGGCCGACATAAACGACTACGCGATGGTGGTGATCGACGAGGCCCACAATCTCCGCAATCCCAGCACGCAGCGCGCGAGTGCGCTGCGCGAACTGTTGAAGGGGTCGCCTCCCAAGAAGCTGGTGATGCTCACTGCCACGCCGGTCAACAACAGCCTCTGGGACCTCTACCACCTGCTGGGATACTTCCTGCGCAACGACGCAGTGTTCGCCGACGCCGGCATCCGTTCGCTCCGTGAGCATTTTGCCCGCGCCATGGCAGTCAATCCCGACGACCTCACTCCCGAGCATCTCTTCGACGTTCTCGACTCGGTGGCGGTGCGGCGCACACGGTCGTTCGTCAAGCGCTTCTATCCCAATGACACCATCCGGGTCGGCGAAAAGGAGCAGGCCATCGTCTTCCCGACTCCCCGGGTGCGCAAGATGAACTACAAGCTCGACGACGTGCTGCCCGGATTCTTCGACCGGTTCGCCCACTCGCTCGACCCCGAAGCCAACGCAGACGATCCCGAAGTGCTCAGCCTGGCCCGCTATTCGGCCTCCCAGTATCGCCTTGACAACGAAGTCGAGGCATATGAATTGCAACTCGCCGGTTTGCTGCGATCAGGGTTGTTGAAGCGCTTCGAGTCGTCGCCGCATGCGTTCGCCGAGACGTGCGAACGGATGGCCTTGAGCCACGATGCATTCCTGTCTTTGGTCGACAATGGGCGGGTGGCTGCCGGCGATGCTCTGACCGACTGGATAGCCACCGATTCTGATGAGATGAACGACGCGCAACTCGACTCCTACCTCGACGGAATCGTCGGTCTGAGCGACGACGCTGCGCTCTACGACATCGAACGCATCCGTGAGAACGCAGGCCGTGATCGTGACCTGCTCAGGTCTTTCGCCGCCGAAGCCCGCACCGTCACCCAAGCCGAGGACCCCAACCTGGCCGTGTTGGTTGAGGAGCTTGCCGCTATCGCTGCTGAGGCTGCTTCGGAGGGCATCGGTTCTGCCGACGAACGTAACCGCCGCAAGGTGCTTATTTTCAGCTACTTCGCCGACACGGTGGACTGGGTCTATGAGCATCTCGTCGCCGCCGCACAGACCGACGAACGTCTGACTCCATACAGGAACCGCATCGCTTCACTGTCGGGCAGTTCCGGCACGGGCAACAAGGAGTCGGTGCTCTGGGGATTCGCCCCTCTAACCACGGACGCTCCTGACGGGTTCAACGACGACCGCTTCGACATTGTAGTGACGACCGACGTGCTCGCCGAAGGCGTCAACCTCCAACAGGCCCGCCACATCATCAACTACGACCTGCCCTGGAACCCAATGCGTCTGGTTCAACGGCACGGGCGGATCGACCGCATCGGTTCTCTCCACAAAGAGGTGTTCTTGCGCTGCGTCTTCCCCGATGACCGCCTTGACGACCTGCTCGGCCTCGAAGAACGGCTGCACACCAAACTCGCTCAGGCTGCCGCCAGCATCGGCGTGGGTGAGGTGCTTCCCGATCAAGCCGCTCAAGTCGAGATCAACTTCATGGAGACTCGTGAAGAAATCGAACGCCTTCGCAACGAGGACGCGGGCATCTTCGAGCGTGGCGGCACCGGCCGGGGTGCGCTGTCGGGCGAGGAGTTCCGCCAAGAACTGCGCCAGGCGCTCGAAGACGCCGATTTGGCGCATCAGGTCCAGTCGCTGCCTTGGGGTTCGGGTTCGGGAATGTCTGCTGCGGCCGCAGGCGGGCGACCCGGTTACGTGTTCTGTGCGCGGATCGGTGACCACTCCCGCCCGCTGTTCCGCTTCGTCGAGACCGGAGGCGCCGGACACGAAGTGGTTGACGAGACGCTGGCCTGTCTTGATATGGCCCGCCCTCCCGCCGGTTTCAACACCGACCGGCGGTTGGACGACGAGGCCCTCCAAGGCGCGTTCGCTGCCTGGGAAACCGCCCGAGACCATATTGTCGACCAATGGAACTTCATGGCCGACAAAGCCAACCTTGAGCCGAAGATCGCTCCGCGCCTGCGCCGCGCCGC
>JAHQYN010000195.1 GCA_024421085.1 Acidimicrobiia bacterium | reverse complement strand
CGCGCGCTAAAGAATGGGCGCAACCCCGGCTCAAAAAGTTGATGGTGCCAACCAATCAAGCTGTCATTACTGCGACACAAAGAGTGTTGAGCGCGCACCAATTGCTGGTCAAGAACATGAAGGGTCGTAACCGAGCTGATCCCTTTGTTATCGGTGTTGCACAGATGTTGGGAGCAACCGTGGTTACCGGTGAAGGCGGCGACGGTAACGCCCACAGACCGAAGATTCCATACGTTTGCAACCAACTGGGGGTGAAATGTATCCGATTACTCGAAGTGGTCCGCGCTGAGGGTTGGCAGTTCTTGTTGCTCTGCCCCTATATGTTGGTAACTCTGTGATCGGGAGAACGCGCCGCGGCGGGGACGACTCCTTGAGGCAGTCGCTGCGACAATGCACTTGGGGATCGAGGTAGCATTCGGGAGTGAAAATAGCGGCCGCACCTCCCACGATCGTGAGGTTGTGGTTGTGAGACCCGGCGCTGCGAAGACGCGACGACAACCCGTCGAAGAGGTGGCGTACAACGACGGCAACGAAGCGTCGGTTGTGCCTGCTGTCGCCGACGAAGTCGGTCACGTCGAGTCGAGAGTCGCTGCCGAGAAGTAGACCCGGTGGTAGCCGCACACCGACGGGGAACTCTGGCGCATCCGCTGACCGAATGGCGACGACAGATCCGCGGCGGGCACCAGCGGCACCTCCACCGGCGAGCGCGCCTGCATCACACAGGGCGGAACCGGGTGGCCGTCGCGTACGCAGAGAGCGTGGACCACCGAGGCGACCTTGGCCGCGGTTGTGGCATCGGTCTCCGCCGGCACCCCACCGGCGAGCATCCGCTCCCTCGCGTCGGGCTGATTGTTCCAGTCCTTGATGAGTTGGAGCACCGGCCAATAGTGGGCACCGCGGCCGCCAGGCTCGGCCATCGCCTCCGGCAACTCCCCCACCACAACATGGGGGCGCTCCAGCAAGGGCGGCACCAGCAGTGCGCCGTCCGCCCGCCGCCCCGATGCAGAGAAATGGCAGTCCTTCATAGAGATGACTCTAGCAGTTACCTGGTGGGCCGCGGTCGCCCGGTGAAGACCACGACAGCCAACCGGGATGTGCCTGGGGATGCCTCCGCGATCAGCACGGTTAAGTGTGCATCCAGCCCCGCGGCGTACGTTATCAGTTCCCGATATGGATGGCTGCGCCCCGCTGGCGCGCCCCATCTGCACGCCGCTGCGCCGCTGCCTCTCGGCACAGAAACTGGTCGTGGACTTGAGGACGGGGTTGACGTTGTTAGTCGGCCGCAACAACGCAGGAAAGTCGCGGCTCCTGTGTGCATTGCGTGTGTCGCCGCTTGCCAGACACTGAATGTCCCAGTCGGTCCCACCGATAACCTCCCAGAGATTATGGTTGGACATAAAGGATCAATCGGGGGTGCGCTAGCTCATGAGTTCATCTGGAGGCACCCGTACGCGGCAGGTGCCCGATGGCTTGCTCCGTTGGAACAACTCGTAGGACTGCTTCGAACGGCGCTTGCTCCAGCCACCGGCGAAGCTGGTACCCGCTGATGACGGACACAAGCTCTCTTGGTGCAGGTGCGAGGGACGTTGTGCTGACTGGGGAGCAACAGGCCGCCGTCAATGCAACCGACGCGGCCTTGGTGATTACCGCAGCGGCGGGTACGGGCAAGACCGAAGTGCTCGTGCGGAAAGCCGAGCAGTTTGTCAACGATCCTGCGAGCGGATACAAGCGTGTGCTGGTTGTGACCTACACCACGAGGGCTGCCGCAGAGTTCACTTCGCGGCTCCAAGGTTCGCTCGGCACGGCGATGGGCCGTGTCCAAGCAGAGACCGTTCATGGGTTCGCCCAGTCGATCCTGACCATTCATGGCAGCCATGTGGGTCTGCCGCCGGACTTTCAGGTAATCACCAGAGACGAGGACCGCGCCGAGTTGCACGCCGTGTATGACCCCTCCTGGCAGCCCGATGACGCTCTGGGTTTGTTTCGTGAACTTGATGTCGCGCGTGCGAAAGGAACGGCACATACCCACCTCCTCGCATGGAGCGAAGCGCTCGCGTACCGCGGCGCGGTCGACTTCAACGAGATGATCACCAAGGCGACTCAAGTGCTGCAGATCAACGCCATTGCCCAGATGATGCGCAATGTCTACGGTCTTGTGCTCGTTGACGAAGCACAGAACCTCACGCGTCAGCAGTACGAGTTCATCGTGGCCTTGATTGGCCAACGTCCCGAGTCTCATTCCCCGCAGGTGCCTACGACACCGCTCGGTGACCCGAATCAGCTTGTGACCGGTTTTGCTGGCGGTGACAGCGAACACATGAAAGACTTCAGGTCGACGTTCGGCGCAACCGTACGGACACTCTCGAAGAACTTCCGCTCCTCAAGGCTCTTGTCGCGGTTGGAACAAGTCGTATCTCAAGAACTTGGCCGGAATGGACACTATCGTGGGGTTGGCACGGAAGAAGCTTCGACCGGAATCCTAGAACTATGCCAGTTCGAAAGCGAACGAGCCGAGGGCGGGCACATCGCGAAGTGGGTGGACGGACTGCTCGCTGATGGACTCCCGAGCGAAGCGGTGATGCCCCAAGAGTCGCGACAGATATTGCCTGAGGAGATAGCTGTGCTCGCGCGCCACGCCGCTTCCTTGGACTCAGTTTCGGAAGCCTTGGCCGACAGAGGCAGAGAAATCGCCCGAGCCCACAGCGTAGACGACTACACGTCGTCTCAGTTGGGGAGGATCGCGGTTCTCTTGATGCGGTCTCGAGTGACCGTCACAGCCACGCAGCCAAAGGCGAACTGCGGAGGGACTTCGGAATCGATCTGCCGGTTGAGTTCGCGGTTGACGCGACCGCTCCCGTGGCAGCGGTTTCGACGCGGGGCGCCGAGGCCGTCACGGGTGAGTTGCTCGCGCTGTTCCGCACAGTCGAATCGCCGGTGGAGTTCATGGAGGCTCTGGACAATTGTCGCTTGGAGGAGAGCGAGAATTGCGCGGCGCTCGCCAATTGGTCGGCTGACCGGACACTTCTCAGAGGAGCTTGGGCTGAGTTCGCCAACGTCACGCCCAAGCGCGAGCGCTCTTGGACACGCTTTGCCCTGCACCTAGACCGTATGGCACAGAAGCGTGATCTCGGAGTCGGCGTTCGAGTCCTGACCGTTCATAAAGCCCAAGGCCGCGAGTTCAAAGCCGTGGCCATTGCCGCGATGAACGACGGGCAATTCCCCGATTTCCGTGCGACCTCGCCTGACGCGATCCAAGCAGAACGGCAGACCTTCTACGTAGCCGCGACCAGAGCCTCTCGGACGTTGCTGCTGACCCGTGCCGAAACCCGACCAACCCACTACGGAGCACGCCCCACCGAACCATCGCCGTACCTACAACTTGTAAAGCAAGCCCGCACCAGCCCTTCTTCGATCCCGCAAGCCTGAGGACCGGCACGGCCCACCGAAATTTTGCCGGGCTACTGTCTAATGCACGCGGGCCTCTCCAGTTGCCCAATTCGCTTTCGGTGATCATCTGGCGACGGTGCTACTGAGAGGGAGTTGTTGCTGAGATCGAAGACGATGGTGCCAGCACAGTGCTTGTCAGCCAAGTCGTCTGGGTGGCAATGTCGCGTGGCTTGGATGCACATGAGACGGCAGTT